>CAJBBZ010000190.1 GCA_903951445.1 uncultured beta proteobacterium | reverse complement strand
TATCTTTGCCAAGGTTCCCACTTTGATCACTCCTGTTGTCTCCTGTGCATAACTTCGAACGCACAGGGCTTCTAACAGGGGTCAAATTTGAATGGAAATAATCGCCTCTAAGGGGTCAATTCTGGGTGGCATTCAACACTTGGACGTCCGGAGGCGTGGAGCAAGTAGGCGTTCGGGGCAGTCAGTTTGCCTACAAAAACCGCGATCCGCAGGAGCTATCCACCAAACTCTTGACCCGGTCACAGGAGAGTGGCTGGGGTGAGTTTTTGAAGAATGACCCATTGGACCTGGATAAACCGCTGATAGTCCAAACGGTGTTTGAGCTTGACACCCTGGTCAATGTCCCTGGGCCCAGCGCGATGACCATACCGCACGGTCTAGTGCCTGGGAATCTGCGCCGCATGGCGTCTTACAAGCCGCCCACTGTCCGCCGGTTCCCGGTGCTGTGCGGATCCCGCGAACTGACTGAATCCATCAGTCTGACCTTTCCTGATGGCGTTCAAGTGGAGCGGGTACCGCCGGATGTACAGTCCAAAAATGGTCCCTACTACTATTCCGCCAGCTACAAGCTAGTTGGGCAGGAACTCCAGGTAGAGCGCGCGTACTCCTCTAGGCGTAAATCGGGCACTTGCAATAGCACGGACGACAAGAACTGGAATGCGTTTCGGTCTGTGCTCCAGCGGGATTTGCGGGGGCAGGTGTTTTTTAAATGACGATGATTTTCAGGACTACGAAACAATAGTGGGTATTCCGGAGCAACGTGACCAGTGATTCCGGTCGAACGTGACCGCTGATTCCGGGATCGTGACCAGCCATTCCGGTCATCGTGACCGGCACGCTGGTCTACAACTCCGGCACGGTGTTGCGCATGTATTTCATATTTCGGCCGGGTTAGCGTCAGTCCTTTTTGCAGGACCGCTATGCCCGCCCCAAGGATCAATATGCGCAAACTCAAAGACGCCCTGCGTCTCAAATTCGAGGGCCAGCAGTCCCACCAGCAAATCGCCACCGCTTTGGGCATCTCCAAAGGCGTGGTCACCAAATACGCAGGCCTGGCCATCGCCGCACGCCTGGATTGGCCCACCATCGCTGCCATGGATGAGGCCAGCCTGGAGCGGCGTTTGCTGCCCGCCCCCAGACCCAGCGACATCTATGCCCCCGCCGACTACGGCCGGATTCACCAAGAACTGCGCCGCAAAGGCATGACGCTGGCCTTGCTCTGGGAGGAATACTGCGCCGAGACGGCCGATCTGTTCAGCGCCGACCACCCGGTCAAGCCTTGGCGCTACTCCCAGTTTTGTGAGAACTACCGCCGCTTTGCCAAGAGCCTCAAACGCTCCATGCGGCAAATTCACCGGGCAGGTGAGAAGCTGTTCATCGACTTTGCCGGCCCAACGTTGGATCTGACCGGCGGGGAGCGCGCCAGCATCTTTGTGTCCGCCATGGGCGCTTCAGGGCACTGCTTTGCCACGGCCACGCCAGCGCAAACGGCGGCAGATTGGCTGGGCGCAACAGCGCAGGCCCTCGCGTTCTACGGCGGTGTGCCCCAGCTCATCGTGCCCGACAACCCCCGAGCCTTGGTGGCCCAAGCCAACCGCTATGAGCCCCGCCTGACCGAGTCGGCCCTGGACTTTGCTCGTCACTACGGTTGCTCCATGTTGCCTGCCCGCGCCTACCACCCCCAAGACAAAGCCAAGGTCGAGCTGAGCGTCCAATTGGTCGAGCGCTGGATACTGGCACGCCTTCGTAAACAGCGCTTTGCCAGCGTGAGCGAGGTCAATGAAGCCATCGCCCCGTTGCTGACGTACCTGAACGAGCGCGCCTTTCAAAAGCTGCCCGGCTGCAGGGCCAGCGTGTTTGCTCAGATCGATGCCCCGGCTTTGATGGCGCTGCCCGCCCAGCCCTGGGAGTGGGCCGTCTTCAAGACCGTGCGGGTGCATGTGGACAGCCACGTCGAGTTTGAAGGTCACCGCTACAGCGCTCCCAACGCCTTGGTCGGGCAAGTGCTGGAGTTGCGCGTGACGGCCCACGCGGTAGAGATGCTGCACCGGGGCCAGCGGGTAGCCAGCCACAGGCGATGCGCTCACAAAGGGGGATTTACCACCGTGCCTGAGCACCTGCCTGAGCGCCACCAGGCGCACGCACAGTGGTCGCCCGAGAGGCTACTGGCATGGGGCGAGCGCATAGGCCTGGCTTGCGTCCAAACCGTTCAATTGATGTTGGCACGCCCGCGTCACCCCGAGCACGCTTACCGCGCTTGCTTGGGTTTGCTCAGTTTGAGCAAACGCTATGGCGACCAACGACTGGAGGCGGCTTGTGCCATGGCACGCCAAGTGGGCACCACCAAGTTCTCACACATCCGGGACATTCTGGTCAACCGCCGGGATTTGCTGAAGGAGACCCAATCGAGCCAATGGAGCAGCCCCATACACGCCCACGTTCGGGGTGCCGGGTATTACCAGTGAAGGGGCCGGTCATGATGATGAACACGACACTGGATCAATTGCGCGGGCTCAAGCTGGTGAGCATGGCCCAAGCGCTGCAAGAGCAAATGCAACAAAGCGGCATCAGCGCCATGAGCTTTGAAGAGCGCCTGGCCTTGTTGGTGGATCGGGAGGTCCATGGCAGGCAAGACAGACGCTGCGCCAAGCTGCTCAAAACCGCCCGTCTCAAATACCCGCAAGCCATGATCGAAGACTTGGACTGCCGGGCCTCACGGGGGATTGACCGCGCCACGGTGATGAGCCTGACGCTGGGGCCGTGGGTGCGCAGTGGCCACGCGGTGCTGATCACGGGGCCAACAGGTGCGGGCAAGTCCTGGCTGGGCTGTGCACTGGCTCAACACGCTTGCCGCCAGGGGCACAGTGCGTTCTACCAACGGGTGCCGCGCCTAGCCGAAGAGCTGCGAATCCGGCACGCCAATGGCACGTTCACGCGCTGGCTGGACATCTTGAAGAACACGGATGTGTTGGTGCTTGATGACTGGGGCTTGGTGGGGATGGATGCGCAAACGCGCACGGACTTGCTGGAGATGATCGATGACAGGGCTGGCAGGAAAGCCACGGTGATTACCAGCCAGCTGCCCATAGAGCACTGGCATGAGTGGATTGGGGACGCCACGGTGGCGGACGCGATGCTGGACAGGATCATGCAAAACAACCACCGACTGACTCTGACGGGTGAGTCACTTCGCAAGACAAAACCGACTCAACAAAGGGAGGAAAACCGGGGCTGAAAACGGCAGCACCATAAAATCAAAGCGCGCAACACCGCCATCGGTCACGATCACCGGAATCGGCGGTCACGTTCGCCGGAATACGCAATAGCGCACCGCTGCTCGGATTCAAAATGAAAACCATATCGCTGCGGGAAAAATTGCTGTCCTTGTTGAGCTTTTGGAATATTTCTAACCGTAAAAATGATACGGAAAAAGATCCGCCTGTAGCAAAACGTCGCGAACCTATTAACTATGTGCGGCCAGCCTATCAATGCACTCGCAATGTGTTGCTGTGCGGCTCAGCATACGGGGATGTCTCCTATCAAGGCGCGTACTTGTTAGATACGCAGGCAGCATTAGATTGGGTAAAAAAACACAGCACAAGCGTTTGGTCACTACAGCAAGAAGAGCAGCAAGCAAGGGAGTACATCCCGATATGGTTTGCTAACTCAGCGCCCGATGATGATCACATTGCCTTGCTAGACCCTGGAATGCGAGGTGTACTTATGCCGTACCTTCTCGATTTTCACACTCACGGTTGGCTGTCGATCTATTGCCCGCAGTGTCGTGGGAACTATGAGTCAATGACGACAGCGACATTTGACGCAGAGAGGAACGGACCCTACTCAACTTGGACGGCAGAGTGGCGATGCCCTACAGGCCATATTGTCCATCGCAAGAAAAATGAAATCCGATATTTCATACCTAGAGGTGGCAATGGCAGCGATAAGTCTTGACTACCCAGAGGCAAGTTTATGCCGAAGGTAAGCAGCTTTTTTTATAGAACAAAGAGACGATTCTTAGCTCGTCTTTTTATTGGCATTTTCAAACGCTAACTCCAGTGAAGTTTTAATAGGTCCGCGATCTACATTCAAAGCATGTTTTTTTTCTAGATCACGTTGTTGCTGTTTTTTATTTTCACGAATTTGAGATTTTGTCAATTTTAGTTTTGGTTTTTTCTCTATCTCTATTCCTGAATTTTTAATGAAGTTTTCACGTTCTTTGGCTTTTTTCATCGCCTTTTCAGCACTTCTATCCGCCTCTTCTTTTTGGCGTTTTTCTTTTTCTTCTAACTTAATCTTTTGTTTTTTTTCTTTAACTCCGCTTACGTCAATAGTCAACTTCGGTCGCTCCTTAGTCAATTTAGGAGCTATCGCAGGTTTAGGAAATATAGCAGGCTTGAGATTTGGCAATACTTCTTTTGTTAAGGTAATTTCGTTTTGCAAACGAAGAGCATTCTCAAAATTCATCAACTCATTGACTGAAACAAAAGCTGTAAGCCTCAATTCCGATGGTTCTGACTCTTTTGCTTTTAATGTTGAAATTTCGTAATGCTTTCTATCTTCTGAACGCTTTAGCAAGATTGGCCAAAGAACATCAACTTGATCTCGTCTAATTCGCGAAAACAGCTGTTTCTCGTCACCCTGATCGCCTAAAAAGAAAACAGTAACTGTAGGATCAGAGTCGACGGTTTGTATATTGTTACAAAACGTATGAAACCATCCAGGCTCTAACGCAACGAGTGGTTGAGGACGATAAATGTCTCTAAGTGCTATGGTTTTGGATGAACCCTTAACTCCATCATTATTGATTGACGAGTTAAAGCTGTCTGTGCATGGATGTTTAGGCCAGGGTGGGCCCATAGCATCAAAAAAAACTTTTCCACCAAAGGGTGAAAGATAAAAATACACATTCGCCCCACAACGTGGACACTTGGCGTTTGGATTTGTATAGCTTTCTTTACGCTGCCATAGTGACTTCTCCGTGGTTAACCCAAGCCCATGGAAGACCCCACCCCAACCGCATTGGCAATTTGGACCATGATTGTTTCCATTGCAAGCCATAAATCTACATGGTAGGTGTTAGTAGTTATTAAAAAGTCACAAGCATATAGTAATTTAAAAGCCTGATTTATTAAAATTTATCTGATAAATAGGATCTTAGCAATTATAGTTTTTGAACCTGAAAATAGCACTTTCGGCATTCGCATCTTTCCAGATACAACTACTTCTTTTTTGATGGCTTTTCAATTAGCCGCATCACTCTTGCATGTAAGCCCATTGAATTTAGCAAGGCAATTTCAGCCCTCTGCTCTACTGATATTGGTTCAAGGGGTTTTTTTACTTCAACGAAGCGGGCAATCGTAGGCCTGCCCGTTATTTTGTTAGTGGCATACAAAAAAAGATCAGGAACACCAGACTTTCCTTCGTGCTCCTTGGATGTGTGCTTGTCCAGCAAGGCTTGAATTATTTGTGGGCCACAAATCTGAAAGAGCGAAAACAGCGTGCTTGCTGCGGGCAGTTTTAAAAACCCACTTGAATTTAGAGACTCTATTTTCTCATCCTTTACGGTCTGCAACCTCTCTAAGGACATCTTGCAAATTTTGTCCGCTTTTTTCC
>CAJBBZ010000189.1 GCA_903951445.1 uncultured beta proteobacterium | reverse complement strand
GGTTTGCCGATTTCCAGCGAATTGACCAATGCATCAAAGCGCTGTGCAAACAGCTTGTCTACCTCGGCCACCACACCGCCCAACTCCGCACCATCAAAATGGCGCTCCATCATGCTGACCAAATCTTGCACCAGCAAATCGCGCTGCACTTGCATGATGGCAGCCGGATTGGGGCCAACAAACAGCATCACAAAATCATCGCGTGACTCGCCTTCGGGGCTTTGCTCTTCTTCGTCAAAGTCGGTGTCGTAAAAAGTAACCTCAATCGCGGCGCCTGCCACGGCCAGATCATTGAGGTTCATGCACAGCTCGTCCAAAGCCTGGCGGAAATCTTCATCCCCCGAAACCGTCCAGCACATTTGCAACTGGTGCTCGGCTGCCACAAACTCTATACCCGGCTCGTCTTCATAAGCACTGCGGGCGGCATCGGCCAAGGAGCGGGCACCGGCGTATTTCCACAAGGGTTTGAGCGCGTCCTGCACATCGCTAAGCTGCACTTCGGGGCGCAGCGCCACTTGGCCATGGACATGGATTTCAAAGGGGTTGTTGTAACGGGACATGTGCACTGAATTTTCAAGGGGTCTGCATGCAGTGTAGAGCAAGCGCGACGCCTTGGGGCTTTTGGAAGCCTAGGTGGTGCCCGAGACCGGAATCGAACCGGTACGCCCGTTATTCACGAAGCGGCGGATTTTAAGTCCGATGTGTCTACCTATTTCACCACTCGGGCCCGCGATCAACTCCTGGCCGACCGGGGGGTTGTGCCCGGCCATCCGGTTCAATGCACTGCGCAATCACATTGCGCAGCGGGCATTCTAGCAATCACCCACCCGAGCGGGCCCGGCCATCTGCACCGATAAATGCAATCTAGGCGGCTGCTTCGGCTACCGCCGGTGTCGCTGCTGCCAAAGCGCTGGCGTGGCGGTTGCGCTCCAGCCAACCATTGACCCGGCGCACGGTTTCATCCACAGAATCCGATTGCAAACCTTTTTGATCGGCTACCAGTTTGATGAGCAAATCAATGCGCTCAATGTGGGTTGCGCCAGCGGCCAGCGCGCGCGCCGCAGACGACGGCTTGAGTAAGCCTTTTGCTGCTGCGGCATATTTCTCAAACGGCACCATGTCATCGGCCGCCGCGCCTAGCGACTGACAAAGTTGGGATACCCATTCATAGACCGCGCGGGACTCCTCCACATCTGTATGCACCGCTTGTTCGATCGGCTGCACCGTATCGGCTAGGACGCAGCGGTAATTACCGGTCAACAACATGCTCCACTTGGCCAGGGGCACAAACAGCGAATCGTGCAACTTGAGTTTGACCGGCAGATCTAAGGATTCGCCATCGACCACCAGACGCGCGGCGGCAATATCCGCGTCCAATTGCGCCAGCATGGCGTTATGTGCCTCGGAGGCAAAACGCGCCACTTTGAAATTGGTCGGCAGCCCGACCTGCAATACGTTGGGTGCCTCTTCTGGCGGGCGGAAAGCCTGCGGATCGGGGCTGCACAGCGTCATCACGCCGGGCTCAAATCCGTCCCAGACCTCCGGATCTAGATAGCAAGGGCGGCAACTGTCTGTGTCAAGCCCATCAATGCGTGCCAAAAAGGGCAGGGGCGGCATGTTCATGATGGACATGCAAGGCACCTTGGCTTGGGCAATGTCCTGCATCAGGCGGCGCACATCCGGGTCGCTGTACTGCGGCTCTTGCATGGCCAGGCACACCAGGTCGTATTCCGCCACATTCACCTGCGAGGGCGTTTTTGCATTCAGAGCACCAGGGTAGTTGCGCGAATCGATTTCTACCATCCCAGGACGGCCCTTGACGGCCATGCGCACCCGTGTGCCCTGCTCATTAATGAGCTGGGCCGTCTTGCTGCGGCAAACCAGGCTGGCGCGATGCCCCGCCATGATTAGCTTGCTGCCAAGCAACGACCCGTAGGACGCGCCCAGAATCAAGATGTTGAACTGCTTTGCCATAAAAAACTCCTGCGATTTAAAAATCTGTCGTGCCACTGGCCTGTGCTTTCGCAACTCAAAACCTGGTCTGTTATCCAAATTTTAAAGGCTCAAAGACCGAAAACCTATCTTATGTCTTATATAAGACGAAATATTTACCCATATATATCAACAACTTAAATTTTATTTCCTGCGATGTGAAATTATGTTTTTCATATTGAGAAATCGCCTCAGTAATACGAGGCCCTTAGACATGGGGGGTCACCCGGCCCGAAGGCTCGCCGCAGTTAACAGGCAAATTAGGCGCAGCAGCAGTGAAGTAGCAGGCCGCAAGTGCCCCAATACAAGTCCGCTACACTGAATCAGCAGCCAAACAACAACGGAACGTCCCGCATGACAAGCCTCACTCAAACTTGGTTTTGGCAGCAATGGCACTTGGTGCTGGTGCTCAGCCTCATCACGCTCATCGCCCTAAATTTCCTGAGCCGATTTGTCCTACCTGCGCTGCAATTAAAAGAGCGCCTGGCCGAGGTGCTGGGCAAATTGCAAAGCCTAAAAACCAGCTCCACCCATGGCGCGGTGGATCTGGACAAGCTGGAAAGTGAGGTCATGACCGAGCCGCGCATGGCGCACCTGTGGGCCCAATACGCCCACTGCCTGCATGTGCCCTGGGACGACATACAAGCGGGCCAAAATGCAGCGGGGCCGCAAAACCGGGTGCGGGTGCTCTCCGAGCTTTTTTTCAATGCCATGAAAGCCAAATCGGGTGGCGCGGTGGTGGACCTGACGGACATCGAAAGCAAAGTGGCTGGCGACCCGCAGCTCTCCAGCCTGTGGGCCGAGTATTCCGAAGCGCTAGACAAGCGCAACGAGCTACCCGATCCAAGCAACAGAAAAGCACGGCGCTGGCGTGCCTCCGCCCTGGCGGAAACCTTTTTTTCGGACTACGCGCTGGTGGACTCTCCCTTGCGCTCTGACTTCTACAAACACGTGCCCGGCATACTCACGGGCCTGGGCATTATTGGTACGTTTTCAGGCTTGATAAACGGCCTGGTCCATTTCGATGTGTCCGACCCTGCGACCACCCAAGCCCAACTCAGCCTGCTGGTGCAAACCGTAGGACAGGCGTTTTTTGTGTCCGCGCTGGCCATCGCACTGGCCATGCTGTTTACCTGGGTGGAAAAAGCACTGCTCAGTGCGCGCTACAGCCAGGTGGAGGCCTTGCAACACCTGATTGACAGCCTGTTTGAAGCCGGCTCGGGACAGGAAAACCTAGAGCGTTTGGTGGTGGCCACCGAAGCGCAAGTGGCCGTGATGCAGGACGTTCTAGCCGAGTTACGCAGGACATCGAGTTACCTGGCGGCCATGAAATAAGCGCCCCATGTTTATATTGCAAACGCCACAGCGCAGGCGCTCTAAAGAAGAGGCAGAAAAACCTTTTTGGATTTCGTTTTCGGATCTGATGACGGCCTTGATGGTGCTTTTTTTGGTGGCTATGGCAGTCGCCTTGATGGTGGTCACACAGGGCTTGCGATCGATTGAAGACAAGCGCAAAGACAGAGAAGAGTCCATCATGGCCTGCATTGCCGATATGGACAAAATTGCGCGGCGGCCTGAGTTTCGTGGCGTCAAAATCAGCGGGCAAACCATCGACTTCGGGCCGCTGGCTGAGTTCAAAAAAAATGGCAACCAGTTGTCCGAAGACCGCATAGAGTTTTTACGCGCCTTCATCCCCGAGGTGCTGGACGTAGCGCGCACGCCCCAATGCCGCAAATGGTTGCGCCGCTACGTGGTGGAAGGCTATGCCAGCCAAGAGGGCAGCTACCTGCACAACCTGAATCTCAGCTTGGAGCGCTCGCAGCGCGTGCTGTGCGTTCTGCTGGACGCCAGCGCCCCGGACGCGCCCAGCCTGGCCGACCGCAAAACCATACGCCAGCAGTTTCTGGTGGGCGGATCGTCCTTTAATTCGGCCATCCTCAATCAGCCGGAAAAAAGCCGTCGCGTGGCCTTGCGATTGGAATTCAAGGAATTGCGTAAAGAGTGCCTGCCCACCGACGCCGCCTGCAAAGCCGACGATGCGCCGCCGATTCCCTGGGACGATGATTTCCGGTGCCCGGTGCAAAGTCGCTAATACACTGAGCGCCGTCGGCGATCAAGACGGGCCCGGAAGCCGTCCCCCTTTAAGTGCGAGGGAGGGATGCCAACGGTAAGAACAGCTTCAGTGGAGAGTCTGGCAAGGCAATAAAACCGTGATGCAAGTAAAACGCGACGGCCGACTCGTCTTTGGCGTCCACTATCAGCGCGAAGGCGGCAATCTCCGATTGGGCGGCGCGATCGAGCGCGTCGGCCAGTAAGGCCCCACCAAGACCTTGCCCCTTAAATGATTGATCCACGGCCAAGCGGCCCATGCGGACGGTGGGCACGGTTGGGTAGCGCGGCAATTTTTTGCTGGTACTGACCGGGAGATCGGCCAGGAGTACGCTTGCCGAAGCCAAGGTGTAGTAGCCAGCGATACGTCGTCCGTCGGGTGTGGCCACGAAGCAGGCTGACAAACGACGGCGAATGTCCTGAGTGGCCTGCTCTCGTAGGTAGCGATTAAGTGGCTCGGAATCACTGCGAAACCCTAGCCGGTCGTGCGCGGCGCTGAGCCTCGCAAGCTGGAACGGCCCAAAGCTCATTCCGTACGGAGAAGCTTGCTGCGCCGCGCAAAAGCGCGCTCCAGGGCTGCGGTTGCCTTTGGCGGAGACAGTAGGGCGTTTGAAAAACACTCCTGGTCTGCCATAGAGAGCCGAACAACTTCAGACTGTTCGATCGCGCGCTGCGCTGCGTCCTGGACGGCGCCGATGACGAAATCGGTCATGGTTCGGCCTTGGGCTTGGGAGGCGCGTTTGAGCATTGCATGTAGCTCGATGCTGATTCTGGCTTCAAGACGTGCGGTAGGGATGGCAGCGGGCATGGTTTTCATTGGGTCTTCATATTATTATACGGCAAACTGCCGTAATTTATAACTTCACCATCTAAGAATCACCATCTAACGGTGCTAGCAGCCTCTGTTGAACTGCCACCAAATCGCCGCATACGGATAGCCGGTAACTTTGCCGCAAGAGGCGCTTGAAGTGCGCGAGCAATTGCGCTTGTCGCGGCCTGTGTTTGCGCATTACCTACGCACTAACGCGCGGAGGCTTGAAAACTGGGAACCAGGTCGGGCAAAGCCCAATGCACAGGCATCGATACTGATTCGAATGGTGGCGCAGTTTCCAAATATGGTGCAACTGCCTGGCAACGATTGAAAGTCCTCTTTTCAGGGGTAACTCCAGTCCACGCCAATAGTTACGCCGCGCCGCAACATTCATATGGGGCAATGGGGTAGTGGCGATGACCTGTGGCGGTGCGAGCTTGCTACTTGCCGCCGTGTTTAGGTACTGATGCCATAACTTCACTTCAAAAGGACAGGTGAAGGACAAAGCGATTTAATCCGGAGACCAAACCGGCGCATCATTGCGCTAAGTTGTTGCTTTATAGAGGTTCTATTGGAGGCGCGGTCCGGAGTCGAACCGGACTAACCGGATTTGCAATCCGGGGCATAACCGCTTTGCTACCGCGCCTTAACCGACTCCAGTCCGGAACAGACTTCCCGGACTAAGAAAAAAGGGAAGCACTGGGCTTCCCTTTCGGAATGTGGAGCGGGAAAAGAGTCTCGAACTCTCGACCTCAACCTTGGCAAGGTTGCGCTCTACCAACTGAGCTATTCC
>CAJBBZ010000188.1 GCA_903951445.1 uncultured beta proteobacterium | reverse complement strand
GCTGAGCAAATCGGGCTCTTTGCCCAACTTCAAGCAGCGCACGGCTTCGGACAGCATCTCGTTGTAAAGCTGAAATCCCACTTCGAGCATGTTGCCGCTCTGGTTTTCGCCCAGCACTTCGCCCGCGCCGCGAATCTCCAGGTCGTGCATGGCCAGGTAAAAGCCGCTGCCCAGTTCTTCCATTTGCTGGATCGCATCCAGACGCTGGCTGGCTTGCTTGGTCAGGCCCTCTAGGTCGGGCACCATCAAGTAGGCATAGGCCTGGTGGTGGCTGCGCCCCACGCGCCCACGCAATTGGTGCAATTGCGCCAGGCCAAATTTATCGGCCCGGCTAATCACAATTGTGTTGGCCGTCGGCACATCAATACCGGTTTCGATGATGGTGGAGCACAGCAGCAAGTTGTAGCGCTGCGCCACAAAGTCGCGCATCACGGCTTCAAGTTGCCGCTCGGGCATTTGGCCGTGGGCCACCGCAATGCGCGCCTCCGGCAGCAGCTCTTCCAACTTGGCGCGGCGGTTTTCTATGGTCTCTACTTCGTTGTGCAAAAAGTAAATTTGCCCGCCGCGTTTGAGCTCGCGCAATACGGCTTCGCGGATAACGCCGTTGCCTTCACTGCGCACAAAAGTCTTGATCGCTAAGCGGCGCTGCGGCGCAGTAGCGATTACCGACAAATCGCGCAAGCCTTCTAGCGCCATGCCCATAGTGCGGGGAATGGGCGTGGCCGTCAGCGTAAGCACGTCCACCTCGGCGCGCATGGCTTTCATGGCCTCTTTATGGCGCACACCAAACCGGTGTTCCTCGTCGATGATGAGCAGCCCCAAGTCCTTGAAATGCGTATCCGCGCTGAGCAATTTATGCGTACCCACCACGATGTCAATCGTGCCATCGGCAACCCCTTTGAGCGAGGCACTAACTTCTTTGCCCGAGCGAAAGCGGCTGATCTCAGCCACCTTCACTGGCCATTTGCTAAAGCGGTCCACCAGGGTTTGGTAATGCTGCTCGGCCAGCAGCGTGGTGGGTGCCAATAGGGCCACCTGTTTGCCGCCGGTAATGGCCACGAAGGCGGCGCGCAGTGCCACCTCGGTTTTGCCAAAACCCACATCGCCACACACCAGTCGGTCCATCGGACGAGGGCTGATCATGTCTTGAATAACGGCGTGGATGGCGGCGCGTTGGTCGGCTGTTTCTTCAAAGCCAAAGTCATTGGCAAAGGTTTCGTAGTCTTGTGGCGAATACCTGAAAGCATGGCCTTCGCGCAGCGCGCGGCGGGCATAGATATTGAGCAACTCTGCCGCCGCATCGCGCACCTGCTCGGCGGCTTTGCGTTTGGCTTTTTCCCACTGGCCGCTGCCCAAGCGGTGCAGCGGCGCTTCTTCGGCGCTGACGCCGGTATAGCGGCTGATCAGTTGCAACTGGCTTACCGGCACATACAGCGTGGCCTTGTCGGCGTATTCCAGTTGCAAAAATTCTTGCTTGGCTGGCTCGCCCTGCGCGTCCACCTGGCCCAAGTCCATATTCACCAAACCCAGATAGCGCCCAATGCCATGCGAAGCATGGACCACCGGGTCGCCCACTTTGAGTTCGCTCAGGTCTTTAATCAGCGCTTCCACATCGCTGACTTGCTCTTGCTTTTTACGACGACGTGTGCTCGGGCCAGTGGCAAAGAGTTCGGTCTCGGTGACCAAATCCACACCGCGCTCGAGCCAGCGAAAACCGATGTTCAGTTGCGAAGTGGCAATGCCCAAGGTCTCGTCGCTGGCAATGAATTCTTCCAGCGTGTCAAAAGCGGGTGGGCTTAAATGGCTGGCGTGCAAAAAGTCCAGCAAGCTGCTTTGTCGGCCCGTGCTTTCGGCCAGCACCAGCACGCGCTGGCCTTGGCCTGTGGCTTGCGCAATGTGCGCTTTGAGCGCCAGCAGCGGATCGTCCGCACCGCGCTGCGCCGCCACCATGGGCATGGGCGCTAGCTCGGCAAAAGCCGTAGCGTCTTGCGCATCAGCATTAGCAGCGGCAGGGCGCAGCGCCAGTTGCGCATAGCGGTTTGACTGTGCATAAAACTGTTCGCTGGACAAAAACAAAGCCTCGGGCGGCAGCGCCGGGCGCTCCGGGTCGGTTTGCACAATACGGTAGCGGTCTTTGGTGTCTTGCCAAAAGCGTGCAAACGACGCTTCCAGGTCACCATGCAACACCACCGTGGCCGCTTCGCCCAGGTAGTCAAACACCGTGGCTGTGTCCTCAAAAAACAGAGGCAGGTAGTACTCGATACCCGCCGTGGCCACCCCCGCGCCCATGTCTTTGTAGATGCGGCTTTTGGTCGGGTCGCCTTCTAGCAGTTCGCGCCAGCGGCTGCGGAACTTGGCGCGCGCCGGTTCGTCCATTGGAAACTCGCGCCCGGGCAACAAGCGCACTTCGGGCACGGGGTAGAGGCTGCGCTGGCTGTCGGGGTCAAAGGTGCGGATGCTGTCGATCTCGTTGTCAAACAAATCCACCCGAAACGGCACTTGCGAGCCCATGGGAAACAAATCGATCAAGCCACCGCGCACCGCGTATTCGCCGGGGCTCACTACCTGCGTGACGTGGCTGTAACCGGCCAAGGTGAGTTGCGCTTTGAGCTTGGCTTCGTCCAGCTTTTGCTTGGCCTTGAATTCAAAGGTATAGGCCGCTAAAAAGCGCGGCGGCGCCAGCCGGTAGAGCGCGGTGGTGGCGGGTACCAGCACCACGTCTGCGCCCTGGGCCTTGTCGCGCTGGCTGATACGCCAGAGCGTGGCCAGGCGCTCGCTGATTAAGTCTTGGTGCGGCGAAAAGCTGTCGTAGGGCAGGGTTTCCCAGTCCGGAAACAGTGCGCAGCGCAGATCGGGCGCGAAAAAGCTGATTTCTTCCAGCAGGCGCTGCGCGTCGGTGGCGTCCGAGGTGACGATGGCGGTGATGCGCCCGGCAGCTTTCTCGCGTTCGGCCAGTTGGGCTAGCAACAGCGCGTCGGCAGAACCGGGCGGGCGCGGCAGGGTAAATCGTTTTCCGGAGGCAAGCGAGGGCAGGTGCATGGGGTGGCAAAAATACGAAAACCCCCGTACGCCCAGGTGGGGGGTGTACGGGGGTGAAAAAATCGAACAGCCCTGATTTTAGAATGGGCCGCATACCATGACCGCTACCCCCGCCGCGCTTCGTTGCGATTTCGCCCCCACTGACCCTGCGGCCCCGCCCCGCTGCTTTGTGTTGGTGCCTTGCGCCGGGGCAGGCAGCCGGGCCGGTACCGCGCAGCCCAAGCAGTACCAGCCGGTAGCCGGTCAGCCCATGGTGATGCACACCTTGGCCGCGCTGGCCGCAGTACGGCGCGTGGCCGGTGGCCTGGTGGTCTTGTCTCCTGGCGATGACTTTGCCTGGCCCCAAGGCCCGTCCTGGCCCACGCGCTTTGAACGCGTGCCCTGCGGCGGCAGCACCCGGGCGCAAAGTGTGTTTAACGGTTTAAAGGCTTTACAAGCGCGCGGTGTGCGCCCCACTGACTGGGTGCTGGTACATGACGCAGCGCGCTGCCTCATCACACCGGCGCTGGTCGATAGCCTGATAGACGCCTGCCTGCCCGACGCATGCGGCGGACTGCTGGCCTTGCCACTGCCCGATACCCTAAAGACTGAAAGCGGTCGGCGCGTGCAAGCCACCGTGCCGCGCGAGGACAAATGGCTGGCCCAAACCCCCCAAATGTTCCGCCTAGGCGATCTGCACGCCGCCCTGGCTGCCACCGCCGCCAGCGGCTTTGCCGGCGTCACCGACGAAGCCAGCGCCATGGAAATGGCGGGCCAGCACCCGCTGCTGGTGGCGGGCAGTGCCCACAACTTCAAAGTCACCTACCCGCAAGACTTTGCGCTGGCGCAGGCGGTGTTGGCGATAAGGGCGCAGGCCCAGGGCTGAACCTGGCCGCGTCGTACTACTTGTAATTTCATACTTTATAAAGCATACTTAAAAGGTATGTTAAGGAGTGAGAGCATGGTCAGTATGGATGTGACGGTTGCGGAACGCGGGCAAATTGTCATCCCAAAAGAGGCGCGCGACGCCATGGGCCTCAAACCCGGCGCCAAGCTGCAATTGCGCATGGAAGGCGGGCGCTTGTGGATAGAGAAAAAGGTGTCTTTAGACCTGAGCCGCTGGATTGGCACGGCACAGGACGACGGATTGACCAGCGAACAGGCTTTGTCCGAACTGCGAGGGCGCCCGGTACCCTGGACTGACAAGGACGCTACAGCGTGAAAACCGCAGTGGACTCCAGCGTCCTGTTTGACATTGTGAAAGGCGCGCCGGGTGCTGCCAAGGCGCAAGCGGCCCTAGAGGCGGCCTTGATGCGCGGCAGCTTGTGCGTGTGCGCGGTGGTGGTGGCCGAACTCGGTCGCTATTTCAAGCAGGGGCAGGATTTGCAAGACTTTTTGGCCGATTGCCAGATCGACTACGACCCCATCGGTGCACCCGCGGCGCTGGAGGCTGCGCGCATCATGCGCGAGTACGCCAAAAACAAAGGCCCGCGCGACCGGGTTGCGCCTGATTTTTTAATCGGCGCCCATGCGCTGGTGCAAACCGATGCCTTGCTGAGCAATGACAGCGGATTTTTCCGGCACTACTTTGCCAAGCTACAAGTCATCACACCCGATGGGGTGGCCTAAAAACATGGCATGACCTGGGCTACACCATGAACCCAAAGAGCAAGGACGGTATATGACGATACGAATCGGCGAAGGCTGGGACATCCATGCTTTGGTAGAAGGCCGACCACTCATGCTGGGCGGCGTCCACGTGCCCTACTGCAAAGGCCTGCTCGGCCATTCGGATGCGGACGCGTTGCTGCACGCCATAACCGATGCGCTGTTTGGCGCTGCGGGCATGGGCGACATCGGCACGCATTTCCCGGATACCGACGCGGCCTTTAAGGGCGCGGACTCTTCGGTGCTGCTGGCCGAGGCCGCGCGCCGCGTACGCGCGCAGGGCCACAGCATCGGCAATGTGGACAGCACCATCATCGCCCAAGCGCCCAAGCTGGCCCCGCATATGGGCGCGATGCGCACACGCATTGCCGAACTATTAGGTATTGCACCGGACTGCGTCAACGTCAAAGCCAAGACCGCCGAAAAAATGGGCCCGGTGGGCGAGGGCTTGGCCATCGAGGCGCGGGCGGTGGTGTTGCTAACGAGGGTGTAACGCGGGTGTCTCATCGCCACAAAAAGTGCAACTAAAGGTATGACAATGCCAAAGTAAATGTGCAATCGCACACTGCATGCAATGCTGTTCAGTGCCATGCATGAAGCATTTTTTCCATTCTTTTTTGTGAAAGCGGGGCATACGATGCGGTGTTATGTAGCTGGCAGCGCTTGGCTGATGGTGGCCTTCATCCTTAGCGCATGTGGTGGTGCTTCCAACGACACTGACACATCAGGCGGCGGCCTCACCGTCACCGTACCGGGCGCACCGACCGGGGTCACCGCGGTCGCAGGCGACGCCACGGCCACCGTGAGTTTTAGCGCGCCATCTTCCAATGGTGGCGCTGCTATCAGCAGCTACACCGCATCCTGCCGCAGCGGTACATCTACGGCTTTGACTGCCACCGGCAGCGCAAGTCCTTTAAGCGTATCCGGCTTGACGAACGGTCTTAGCTACGCTTGCAGCGTCGTTGCCACCAATAGCGCCGGTAACAGCCTCGCTTCGACCTCGGTAGCCGTAACACCCATTGCGCCTTCGTCCGGCGCTAAGGTGGACTATTCCACGCCGGCGCCCTTTGTAACAGCGGTACAAGCCAGTTACACACCACCGGCGCTCGCGCGTGCCAGCACTCTAAGCAACCGAGGGCGCTATTTAATGTCGGACAGTTCCACCGGTGCCAGTGACGCCAATTTCCTGACCATCGTGGAGCCCTACAACGCCGCAACAGGCTACAGCGCTACTGCCGAAAAAATAACTACAGCCAATGCAAGCTACCAAAATTTCCTGGCGAAGTTGGTGCAACTGGTCGAGCAAAGTGATGGTATTTACCGTCTCGATTCCCATTTGCATCCCAATAATTCCATCGATGCACGCGCGGAGGATTCATATCAATTAAAGTTTCGCAACAACTTTGGCAAGGTTTCCACAAGCTATGGCTATGTAACGTTTAGCTATGACAGCAACACCCAAAAGCTCCAAGCAAAAAACCGCTACCTTTATACACTGACCGTCGCCAACAGCACGGGCACGGCCAGTTACGCTGTGGATACCAAATTTGCTGCCAGCGGCTATTACGTCAAACTCAGCGGCACCAACTTCACGCTGGTCGCCAGTGCGGCAGATGCAACTCCTTTGTACTTCTTTAATTCGCCGTTGAGTCTGGGGATTCCAACTTTTATGAATCCAAAGTCCGAGCCTTTTGTCACTAATGCAGCCGCCCCGTTCAAGATCAACGACCGAGCAGCCACATTGCTAAGCAGCATCACCGGCAGCGTGAGCGCGACTTACAAAAGCCAAATCAGTGCGGTAGGTTCGGATGCCACGACGAAGACAAATGCTGATGATCTCTTGGCAAGCATAAAAACGGCAGTCGATGCCAGTGGCGAATCGATGCGCTATGCGCCTGCCTTGTATTCCGCTTTCCGCGATGGTGCGCTGCGTACCAAACTTGTCAGTGACACAATTGCAGACGGCATACCAGGGCAACACATGGTGCCCTATGTGTACTTCACTAACGAAAAAGATGCGGCTGGCAAGTACCATCCTTTTATGATCGTGGTCAGCTACGGCAACCAATCTTCTCCCAACGGCTTGAAAGATATTGCCAGGCCGCCAGGTGATGGGCTCACATCGAGCTACGGGACCCAAGCCGTGACGCGCTTTTCTAATCTAGAAGCCTACATCACAGCCATACCCATGAAGAACTATGGACAAGTCAGCGCAGTCACCGCCAACACCCTCACCCGCAGCCTATGGAGTGATGTCAGCGGCGCGGTGAACGGGCGCAGCGTCAGCAAAGATGTGTACAGCTATGCCGACACCGCCGACAACGGATTGCTGATCGATGGCTCGGTGATGTTCCCGATCTTTAACAATATGTTGATGCCTTCGCATTTGTTGGGCGAGTTGTCTGCCAGCGGCTGCCACGTCGGGCGCGGCGGCGGTGGGCCCCATTGCCATGCGGATGGTTACCAATCGGGTTACGCCCTGGCTTTGTATAACGATAGTGATTACCTGAACAAGACGCATCCGCCTCTCATCGGTTTTGGTTACGACGGCATTGCCCTGTTTGGTATTTACCGTAGCAGTGACACCGCCATGTTGGGTAGCAACACTCCACTGGATGGCTTTGGTGCGCACGACCATGATGGCATCGGCTATCACTACCACGCACACACCGTGCCCGACTACCAGCCCGACGCGAGCGCGGATAGTAAAGATAAATCCACGATGCATGTGCTCATGAAGGGCGCGTACATTGGTAAAACCGAGTCGATCCCCTTTTTCAGGCAAAACTCCAGTTTCAATAACAACAAATACCTGGGTGGGACGGTTGCGCCTGGCAACTGATCGATGCAGCGCGCACCAGCCGCAGCGGCGCTTGCTGCTTGCGGCAGGCGCGGGCCTTTCGCTGCTGGGCTTTGCACCGGCGGCGCTCCCACAAAACGCAGCGCATCCAAACACACTGACCATCGTCCATGAGGACGACAAAAACCTCGTATTTCAATTCAGTTTGAATGTGCCGCAAGTGCTACACCAGTTGCTCGCGCCTGCCACCCCTTTCCCCGCCTTCTTGCAAGCCCATGCGGCCATGTCCCCGGTTACGTGGGACGCAGTGCTGCAAAAAGCTAAGGCCCAGCTATCGGCTATCGGCGTGTTGACATTGCCTGGTGGCAAGCCATTGCGTTTGCAGTCCTGGCAGTGGCCGGACAGTGAAGGGATTGCGCAAAGCCTGAAGGCGCAGGCGCTCATGCTCCAAATGCCCGAAGCCTCGCGACCGCACCTAGACCCGGTACCGGTACTAGCGCGCTTGCAGACGCAGAAGTCCATCTACCAAGCGCAACTCCAATTGCCCACCGCCCTACATCCAATCGAGGTCAGTATCAAAAACGATAAATTTTGGCTGACGTCCCAGATACCGCTTGCGATGGTGAACCTTCAATAGTCGGCCTTAATTGAAGGTCTTTATAAGTCTGTCATCGCGAGGAGCGCAGCAACGCGGCGATCCATAAGTGTTTGATGCGCAGATAAAAAATGGATCGCTTCGCTGCGCTCGCAATGACGAGTTTTGACTTATGCAGAGATTCCCTAAGCGTGGCTTGCAGCGTCTTTATTGCGCCGCCCAGCCACCATCCATATTCCAAGCCACGCCGCGCACATTGTCCGCAGCTTTGGAACATAAAAACACCGCCAGTGCGCCCAGTTCTTCGGGCGTGGTGAATTGCAGCGAAGGCTCTTTTTCGGCCAGCAACTGGCGCTTGGCTTCCTCGTTGCTGATGCCCAGCGCGGCGGCTTTGGCGTCAACCTGTTTTTGCACCAAAGGCGTGAGCACCCAGCCGGGGCAAATCGCGTTGCAGGTGACGCCGCTGGTGGCGTTTTCGAGCGCGGTCACTTTGGTAAGGCCCACCAGGCCGTGCTTGGCCGCTACATAGGCAGATTTCTCCGAAGAGGCCACCAGGCCGTGGACCGAGGCGATGTTCAAAATACGGCCCCAGTTGCGCGCTTGCATGCCCGGCAGTGCAAAACGGCTGGCATGAAAAGCGCTGCTCAGGTTGATGGCGATGACCGCATCCCAGCGCTCGGGCGGGAAGTTTTCTACGCGGGCCACATGTTGTATGCCCGCGTTGTTGACCAAAATATCCACGCCGCCAAAACTGGCCTCAGCATGGCGCACCATGGCTTCGATCTCGGCGGGCTTGGACATGTCCGCGCCGTGGTAGCTCACTTGCACGCCCAGCGCCTTCACCTGGGCCACGGCGGCGTCCACCTCACCAAAGCCGTTCATCACGATGTTGGCACCCTGGGCGGCCAGGGCTTTGGCCAGGCCCAGGCCGATGCCGCTGGTCGATCCGGTAACGAGGGCGGTTTTGCCTTTAAGCATATGCATTTCTCCAATTCAATGAAAGGGTTCTATTAGGATGTAGCCATTATCCCGGCCCTACGCTACGCCCCCCTTACGGCTACCCGCCAACCCCAGCGCTATTTGACTTATGCAACCTGAACTCATCTACCTCGACTGCACCGCCCCCGCGCCCCACCGCATGGCCTATTGGCAATGGGGCGACCCGCAGGCTAGCCACACGGTGGTGTGTGTGCACGGCCTCTCGCGCCAGGGGCGGGATTTTGATGTGCTGGCCCAGGCCTTGCTCGCGCGCTCCAAAACGCCGCTGCGCGTGGTCTGCCCCGACGTGGTGGGCCGTGGCAAAAGCGACTTTTTGGCCGATCCGCAAGGCTACCAATTGCCTACCTATGTGGCCGACATGTTGCAACTGCTAGCCCAACTCAAACCCGCCACGCTGGACTGGGTGGGTACCAGCATGGGCGGCTTGATAGGTATGTTGCTGTGCGCGTATGCGCCGTCGGTCGGGGCCTCGGTGCGCCGCTTGGTGCTCAACGATGTCGGCCCGGTCATCGAATGGCGGGCCTTGCAACGCATAGGCCAGTACTTAGGCAAAAGCGGGCAGTTCGCCACCGTGCAGCAAGCGGCCGATGCCATGTGGGCTATCAGCAGCAGCTTTGGTCCGCACACGCCCGCGCAATGGCTGGCGCTGTCGCAACCCATGCTCAAGCCCGTGCCCAGCCCGCAAGGCGACACGGCTTTTGTGCTGCATTACGACCCGGCTATTGCGCTGCCTTTTGGCAGCACCACCGAGCAACAGGCCAAAGAAGGCGAAGCGCTGTTATGGCAGGCCTATGAGGCCATTACCGCGCAAACTTTATTAATACGCGGCGCGCAGTCTGATTTGTTATCCGTGGCCACCGCGCATCAAATGACGCAACGCGGCCCCAAGGCGCAGTTGGTGGAGTTTGCAGGCGTCGGCCACGCGCCTACCTTGATTGCGCCCGACCAGGTGGACGCCGTCGCCAACTTTGTGTTGGCTGCTTGAAGGGTCGCGCCCAAGTTTTGCCATGAACGCCGCGTTGACAGTCCGCTGAGGCGCTTCTTGTCGACTACGAGCATTTTCAGGCTGTTCAGGTCCGCTTTCGTAACCTGCAGGCGAGGAACCGGCAGCGAG
>CAJBBZ010000187.1 GCA_903951445.1 uncultured beta proteobacterium | reverse complement strand
TTTACAAATCTGATTTAAATTGGCACATTGACAAAGAATTTTTTAAATCGGCAGCAGCCGAGTTGGCAAGGAAAACTCCATACATTTTGGAGCCAGCCGAGAACTGTTGACGGCTTGTGCGAGAGTTCAAAACGCACAAGCGTAAAGAGTCTTTACGCTTGACCTTCATTTAGTTCTAATATTGAAATATTAGTAGTACTTTATAATTCTCCACTATACTACTTCTATACTACTTTGAGTTACCAAGAAGCAGCTAACTCAATGAATTCATTGAGGAAAGTAGTGGTCCAAAGGAGTCTTCACACTGCAGGGGTCAGAAGTTCGAAACTTCTATCGCCCACCATTTGGTGGTTTTCTTTATATAAATCAACGCCTGATAGGGTTCTCTTCACGCTGTTCTTAGGTTTTCTAAGGCAGTGCTCTAGGAAACTTTCATGCGTAAATTCAATTCTCCCGTCAATCTTAAAGCTGCAGCTGATTCATTCGTATCAGAGGCATTCATTGACGTCACGTTAACAGAACTTGTTAGCGCTCATTCCATTGCCAGACCTCTGCTTGCATTGCACTTCAGGCTCAAGAAATGGTGCGACTTAGTAAACGGCTTTGGTGCTGAATGTGCATGGAGTATTTCAAGTGAAAGACTTCAGAGTGCAGCACAAGCTTTAATTGATTATGGCTACGCATGCTCATCCTTCAATCGAGAAATATGAGCAATTAGACAAGTGTATCGATGGGCCATTCTGAACCGCCGCATGGCACCAAGGGGATTCATTTCACCAACCATTTCAATGCTGCGTTACAAAGAAAAAGTCCGATACGTTTATTCCAACGAACAAGAAATAATTGACCGGCGCAGTCCTAGTCAAGGCTCGCCCTTGCGTGGTATCCATTCAGCCTAATTCGACCAAGCCGCGCTCAAGGGACCAGGCAGGATCGGCACCGTCAGCCGTTATCAGAAACTGATCTTCAATGATGAAGCCGCCCTCGCCATCCACGTAAAACGGCGTCTCAAAAGCCAGCACCATGCCAGGCTCGATAGGGGTGTGGGCTTGAGCCGCTATGAAGGGTGCGACCTCGCAAAAAGTATCGTGCCCCAGACTGTGTCCAAAGTGGCCGCGTGAAAAGTGGGTAAAGCCAGCGCGCTTCATGGCCCTAGTAGCTCGATGGTGCACATCGCTGAGCAAGTGTCCGGGCTTGAGTACTTCCAGCCCGGCGGAGAAAGCATCGGACAGGGCCTGCATGATCTCGCGGGTGCGCGGTCGGGCTGGGCCGCAACTAAAGGTGCGACCGCTGTCGGAGCTGTAGCCTTCAATCAAGCAGCCCACGTCGAACTTGATCACATCGCCACGCTGGACCACGCCACCGGCCTGCCAGGGCAGCGGCCCCACGCTGGTGTACTCCCACTGGCCAGACAGGCGCTGCCCGGTGCGCTGCACCTCGGCCTCGACACCAGCCCTCCAGGCTGCCACAATGGCATCGCGTGTAACGCCCTCCCGGACTGCAGCGATGGCGGTGCGCATGCCGGCCTCCGCAACTGACGCGGCTTGGCGCAGCTTGGTGATTTCACGCGGGGATTTGACGGCCTTGATGGCACCCAACACGGCACTGCCATCAAGCCAATGAAACAGAGGCAGTTGTTCTCGCAAAAGTGCGAAATCGGCGACGGGCCAGAAGTCCAAGTCCAGGCCAATGCGTGCACCTTGCAAACCTTCTCTTGTCAGCAACTCGCCCAGGCGGGCAAAGGCCAAGCGCGCGTCAAACACTGCGGGGCGCGAGAACCCCGTGGCTCGGCCCGCTACTTGCCAGCCGCGCTCGGCCAGATCGGCTGCGCTGCGGTTGCTGTCCAGCCAGGGCCGGATGTCGGCGGTCTCGACCCAGTCCGGGTGGCTGAGAACCTGCGCCTCACCGAGCGCAGCACGCGCGGGCGCGGCAAACAGCTCAGTGGCCACAGCCGATACAGGTCGGCCCGCATCGGCAGGGATCAGCGCTAGGGCTGAGCCGGCACGCCTGAAGAAAGAGGCCACACCGGGTGCGGCGCCTGTGGCCCAGGCATAGCTCTCGGGCTTGGCGACCACCATGGCATCTAGCCCGTGCTCGGTCATCAGCGCTTGGGCGCGGGGGCGCAATATGTCACTCATCAGCTTCTCACTTGTAGGACAACGATGGCAGCCAGGTAGCGATGCCGGGCATGGCCGTCAGCAGGACCAGGCCCAGCATTAGCAACAGCCAATAAGGCAGCGCGCCTATGGAGGCCTGGGCCAAATTCACTTGGTGTTTAGAAATACCCACCAACACAAACAGGTTCATACCCACGGGCGGGGTGAGCATGCCGACCTCGATCATGATGGTGATGACCACGCCCAGCCAGACCGCGTCATAGCCCAGACCGGTGAGCAAGGGGAACACCACGGGCAGTGTCATGACCATCATGGACAGGCCGTCAAAGACCATGCCCAGTAACAGGTAAATCAGCACCACTACGCTTAGCATGAGCAGCGGCGACAGACCCACGCTGGAAACTCCTTCAAGCAGTTTTTGCGGCAGCTGCAACACGCTGATGGACTGCGCCAAAATGACCGCACCCAAAAAAACAAAGGCAATCACGGCAAAAGTGCGGGCCGAGTTGAGGAAGGTTTGCATCAGCCGCGCCATCGTCAAGTCGCCCATTGTGAAACCCAGCAAGGCGGCAGCGGCCACCCCGACCGCTGCAGACTCGGTGGGCGTAGCGATGCCCAAGAACAAGCTGCCTAGCACGGCCAGAATGAGCACCAAAATCGGCCACACAGCGAGCGTGGCGCGAAGTGTTTGGCTCCAGGGCAGCGGCGCCTCGACAGGCACCAGCCCAGGGTGGCGGCGGGCCTTGATCTCGATGTAAATCATGAACAGCAGCGCCATCATTAAACCGGGCACCACGCCGGCGAGAAACAGCTTACCAATGGAGGTGTCGGTGAGTGCGCCGTAAATCAAGAGTGACAAGCTCGGCGGGATCAAAAGCCCCAAAGTGCCGCCGCCGGCAAGCGAGCCCACCACCATGCGCTTGTCATAGCCCCGTCCAATTAGCTCTGGATAGGCCACCGAGCCCACAGCGGCTGAGACCGACATGGACGAGCCGCTGACTGCGCCAAACACTGTGCACACCGCAATATTGGTGTGCAGCAAGCCGCCACGCAGGCGGGCAAATAGCGGCGAGAGCGCCTTGTAAATGCCGCCGGCCAGGCCGCTGGCCACCAGCACGTCACCCAACAAAATAAACAACGGAATAGAGGTCAGCGTGAACTCGCCCAGCACGTTGAAGACGGCCTGCACGCCCAGGCGCATGGAGCCGCCGCCAAAAAAATGCAAGATGGCAAAGCCGGTCAAACCAAGGGCTGCGCCCAGCATGGCGCCGGTGAGCACGGTCAAGCTCAAGAGCACCCCTAAGGCAGACCAGATCATGGGTGCACCTCTTCGTCGGCTTGGGGGGATATGGGCCTGAGCATTCGCCATAGCCCCGCCACACCCGCCAGGCCCATGCCCGCCGTGGCCAACATCAAAAACGGCGCGAGGGGCAGACGCGACTGCTCGGATTTGAGGTTCAAGTTGTAGGTAAATTCAGAGATGGCCCAAGCCTCGCGTACAAAGAGCACGCAAAAGGTCAACAAAATGAGCTGGCCCACCAAAAAAACGGTTCGCTGCAAAGCCCCTTGCGTTAGGCCAGACAGTACCATGACACGGATATGCACTTCTTTGAGCACCGTGGCGGGCAGTAAAGTGAACACCGCCAAGGTCATCAAGAGGCCGGAGAGCTCTTCTGTGAAGTTAAAGGGCTGGCCCCACACATAGCGCATGAGCACCGAGGCGAACACAAGCACAAAAATACCGGCCAGCGAAAAGGCACCCACTGCGGCCAGCGCGCCCGCTATGATGCGCAAGACGCGCTCAACGCCCCTGTGCGTGGCCGCAACAGGGGCTAGACCGCTCATTTGGGCAGGACCTGCAAGAGGCGCTGGCGGTAGGCCACGGCGTCACCACCGGTTTCTTTGGCAAGCACATCCCATGTTTCCAGCGCCGAGCTGCGGAGGGCTTTTTGGTCTACTGCCGACAATGCTGGGTAAAAGGTGCTGCCTTGGCTGACGAGTTTTTCGCGAGCGGCTTTTTCACCTGATACGTCGCCGTCAAAGTTGAAGCGGACTTTTTCAAGCTCGACGACGGCCTCGTTGAAGCCTTTTTTCAGG
>CAJBBZ010000186.1 GCA_903951445.1 uncultured beta proteobacterium | reverse complement strand
GCTTGGGATCCGACCCGCTAAACCCATCTGGGACAGTGCAAAAGCACATCAAAGTCCGAATGTACGGTTGCAACCTCTCCGATTTAGCCCAAAGTCAATAAAACAGTTTGCTTAACAGGGAGCGTCCATGTACGCGATGAAGGACTTTGCAGACTTACCTTAAGCGCCCATATTGCGCAGCGAGGTTTCGATGGCCGCAGCCGTGGCCATCGGTTTTTCCATGGGGAATAAATGCGTGCCGTCGAGCATGATGATGCGCCCGCGGGTGACTTTTTCGGTCATGCCCATGCCCACGCGCTTCATCTCCCAGGACTGGCGACCGCCGATAAAACTCACCGGGCATTTCAGCGGATTGCGCCTGAGCAGGCGGTCCAGGTTGTCGGGGATGGTGTTGTAGATATTGGTTTCGATTTCGCGGTCAAACGCCAGCACGCGCTTGCCTTCGCGATCGACTGTGCCGTGGGCGATGTAGTCGCGCAGCACCGCGTCGTCCCATTTGGCAAATGCGCGTTTGTGTTTGAAGTGTTCATAAGCCGCCTCTTGGCTGGGCCAGCTATTGCGCCGCTTGTGGCTGACGGCAGCGGGCGAGAGCGAACCGACCAATTGCGCACCTTTGATCACGCCTAGCGCCATAGAGCGCCAGCCACCCAAGATGGGCGCGTCGATCAGCAACACGCCTTTGGCTAAGCCTGGGTGGCGCGCTGCGGCCATGAGGCTGAGAAATCCGCCCAGCGAATGGCCGGCCAGCCACACCGGCCCGCCCGCCTTGTCGGCCTGTGCTTGCGCAAAATCGGCCACCTGTTGCACTAGGTGCTTCCAGTTGTTGCTGACCGGGTACTGCGGGTCATGGCCTAGCTTCTCAACCGCCTGCACCGCAAAGCCGCGTTTGCGTAAATGGCTAAATAAATGGCTGTAGGTGCTGGCGGGAAAGCTGTTGGCGTGGGAAAAAACGAGCGGGGTGGAATGCATGGAGTTCAAAGAGGGGAAGGCGTAGCGCTTGAGTAGCAGTTGCCTAGGAAAAAGGGCTTGATTATCCGGGGCGGGGATGAAAGCTTAGCGAAAAAAGGGTGAGCGCTTGGATGGGTTGTTGTTCAAGGATCGCGGGTTTGGTTTGAGTGGCTTGTCGCATCGACCTTTGTGTAACGCGCTGAAATAGGGCGCTGGTTTGTGTCGCATTCTCCCGCAGCGCTAGAATTCGCCCTTCTAAATATCATTAATTTTGCAATTTTTTATTGCAAAAATGGCTAATTCATGGCGAACTAAAGCCTTGCGCGTTAGCCTAATCCCTCGGAGTTCACCCCATGTCAGACGGCCAAGCCGCCAGCCCCGCTTTGCAAAGCGCAGCGCCAGCCCATGCGCCGAGCGCTTCTGTGGACGCGGGCACGCACCTGCAAGACGCGCCAGATGCGCCTAAGCCCTTGATGTCTGCTAGCTCCACCAATGCACTATCCAAGCCCGCCAACCACCAAAGTCTGGCGCAGCAAATGCAGGTTTTTTTGACGCGCACCGACATGCAGCAAAGCCGAAAAAACCGTTTTTATCTGCAGCAGGTGTTTGAGTTGCTCAGCGAGCTAGACCAGCACACCGAGCGCCGGGGTCAATTACAAGCTTCATTGCATGAAACCGAAGCGCACATCAAGCGCATCCGCCAAAGTTTGGTGGAAATTGCCGGGGATTCGGTGGAAGCCGAAAACGAGGCCCTGGCGATTGCCCAGGCGCGTGCCCATTTGGCTGGGCTGTTGCGCGACAAGATCGTGCAAGAGTTTGAATGAGGGCAGGGCACATGGTTTTTATTGCTACTTTTTGGGTTGCCGTTGTTAACTTGGTTTTGCTGGTGGTGGCGCTGGCGCTGCACCCCGCATCGCTCGACGGTTTTCACTGGCTGCGCGAATTGCCCTGGGCTTGGTTCGGCAGCGAATTGCAAGGTGCTTTGGACATGCAAGCCGTGGACGCGGGTGCGCTCTGGGCTTTGTGGATTGTTATCAGCGGCGTGCTGCTAGCAGGTTCGGCCTTGGCGTATGCGCTTGTGGAAATCAGCGCCAAGCCTGCCCCTGCGGCCCCAGTGGCGCAGCCCCAGGTGGCGGCCATGTTCAGCGACTTGAGTAATGGCATGGAAGGTTTAAATGGTTTCGGCACTGCGGCCATCCCCGCCTTGGCGCCCGCTGCCGAAATGCCAAGACACCAACACGCAGCCCATGAAATTCACCTGGCCAATGTGGCGCCACCTGCCACCGCTGCGCCCACCGCGGTCGAGGCCGACAAAGGCCAAGCCATCGCCGCTACCTTGCGGCAAATCGACCCCCAACTCTGCGCCAGCTACGACGCCCTGCTGCGCGAATTAAAAGGCAAATAATTGGGGTCAGAACCCAATTATTTTCCCATTGGAATAAATTTTCAATGTAAATGGGTTCTGAGGCCAATCGATGTTTTGTTCGCCAAGTGCCTGCGCTGCGTCTGATGGAGAAATTTCGCAGCGATATTGTGCGTCGTACCTCCAAATAGGGAAGGATGGGGAAATTAGGTTCTGACCCCAATAAAGATGCTCACCCCGATGAAAGCGACTTTAGTTGGTAGATGGCGTCCATAGCTTCGCGGGGGCTCATGGTGTCGGGGTTGAGGGAGGCAACATAGGCTTCTAGGGGGCCGGGTGCGGTGGCGGCGGGCGCGGGGGCGGGGGCGAATAAATCGACCTGGGCTTGGGCGGCGCTGGCTTGTTGTTCCAAGGCCTCCAAGGTGTGGCGGGCCTGGTTGAGCACCGCTGCCGGGATACCGGCCAAGCGGGCGACTTGGATACCGTAACTGCGGCTGGCGGGCCCCGGTTCGATGGCGTGCAAAAACACGATATCGCGGCCTGATTCGGCGGCGCTGACGTGCACATTGACCGCGCCTCGGTGCGCGGCGGGAAACTCGGTCAGCTCGAAATAATGCGTGGCAAACAGCGTGAAGGCCTGCGTCTTGTCGTGCAATTGCCCTGCTATCGCACCGGCCAGCGCCAGCCCGTCAAAGGTGGAGGTGCCGCGCCCGATCTCGTCCATCAACACCAGCGATTGCGGCGTGGCGCTGTGCAAAATTTGCGCGGCCTCCACCATCTCCAGCATAAAGGTGGATTGCGCATTGGCAAGGTCGTCGGCCGCGCCTATGCGGGTGTGAATCGCGTCCACCGGCCCGAGTCGACAGGCCTTGGCCGGCACATACGAGCCCATGGAGGCCAACAGCACAATAAGTGCTACCTGGCGCATATAGGTCGATTTACCGCCCATGTTCGGCCCGGTGATGATTTGCATGCGCTGGCGTGGGCCTAGCAGCGTGTCATTGGCGATGAAGTTGCCGCTGCTCAGTTCTGCCAAGCGCGCTTGCACCACCGGGTGGCGGCCTTGCAAAATTTCGATGCAAGGATGCTCCACAAACTCGGGCGCGCACCAGCCCAGCGTGAGGGCGCGCTCAGCCAAGGCACACAGCGCATCGAGCGCCGCCAGCGCGCGCGCCAGGCGGGTGAGCGTGGGCACAAAAGCTTGCAATTGATCGAGCAATTGTTCAAACAAAAACTTCTCACGTGCCAGCGCGCGCTCTTGAGCGCTCAAGGCTTTGTCTTCAAAGGCTTTGAGCTCGGGCGTGATAAAGCGCTCGGCGTTTTTGAGGGTCTGGCGGCGCCGGTAGTCGTCCGGCACTTTGCTGCTTTGGCCTTGGCTGACTTCAATATAAAAACCATGTACTTTATTGAACTGCACGCGCAAATTGGCAATGCCGGTGCGTGCGCGCTCGCGCAATTCCAAGTCCAGCAAAAACGCATCGCAATTGGTTTGGATGGCGCGCAGTTCGTCCAGGTCTGCGTCATAGCCGTTGGCGATCACGCCACCATCGCGCACCATGGCAGCAGGCTCGGGCGCTATCGCTGCTTGCAAGAGATGGGCACAGTCTGGCGGGGCCAGCAAGTCTTGCGCAATACGGCCCAGCAAGCCTTGTTGGGCGTGCAACTGATCGGCCAGTAAGCCGCTTTTTTGCAAGGTGTTGACCAGGCCCAAAAGCTCGCGTGGACGCACTTGGCGCAGGCTCAGGCGGGCGGCTATGCGTTCCACATCCGCGCTGCCTTTGATATAGCCACGCAGCTGCGGCCCCAGCGCCTGCGCCTGTCCGTGCATCTGGTGCAGCGCGTTTATGGCAGCCAAGCGTGCGCGCGCCTGGC
>CAJBBZ010000185.1 GCA_903951445.1 uncultured beta proteobacterium | reverse complement strand
GAAAATGTCTTTCATATTTCCGGCGATAGTGATTTCATGCACTGGGTAGGCGATCTCGCCGTTTTCCACCCAAAAGCCGCTGGCGCCGCGCGAGTAGTCACCGGTCACATAGTTGACGCCCTGCCCCATGAGTTCAGTGACCAAAAGGCCGCGCCCCAGTTTGCGGATCATGGCGGGCAAATCGTCGCCCGGGCGGGTGTGGCGCGAGCTGAGCACCAGGTTGTGCGAGCCGCCAGAATTGCCGGTGGTGCGCATGCCCAGTTTGCGCGCGGTATAGCTGCTTAAAAAATAACCCATCACGCGGCCGCGCGCCACCACTTGGCGGGCGCGCACGCGCACGCCTTCGTCGTCAAAGGGCGAGCTGCCTTTGCCGCCGCGCACAAAGGGGTCTTCAAAAATATCCAGGTGCGCGGGGAACACGCGCTTGTCCAGGCTGTCGAGCAGAAAAGTGCTTTTGCGGTAGAGCGCGCCGCCGCTAACGGCTTGCACAAACGTGCCCAAAAGGCCGGCGGCCATGGGGGATTCAAAAAGCACCGGGCATTCGGTGGTGGCGATTTTGCGGGCCTTCAAGCGGCTGAGCGCGCGCTCGGCGGCGTAACGGCCCACGGCTTCGGGCGAGGCCAGTTCGGAAGCTTTGCGCATGGAGCTGTACCAGCCGTCGCGCTGCATGTCTTTGCCTTTGCCGGCGATGGGCGATACCGACAGCGAATGGCGCGAACTGGCGTAGCCGCCACGAAAGCCATTGGTGTGCGCGGTAAAGAAATGCGATTGTTGCGCCGACACCGCCGCGCCTTCGCTGTTGCTGATGCGCTTATCGACTGTCATGGCCGCCGATTCGCAAGCCAGGGCGATTTGTGCGGCCTCGTCGCTTTGTACGTTCCAGGGGTGGAATAAATCCAGGTCGCGGCCCCGTTGGCTTTCGGGGCACACGTCACGCGATTCGGGCAGGCGGGCAAACGCGTCTTCGGCGGTAAAACGGGCGATGTCGTAGGCGGCGCGCACGGTTTGTGCGATGGCGGCATCGGAAAAATCAGAGGTGCTGGCGTTGCCGCGGCGCTGGCCCAGATAGACGGTAACGCCCAGCGATTTGTCGCGGTTGCGTTCTACGTTTTCTAGCTCGCCATTGCGCACCGAGACGCTCAGGCCGCAGGACTCGGAGACTTCGGCAGCGGCGTCGCTAGCGCCTAGTTTTTTGGCGGTTTTGAGGCTAAGGTCAACGCGGGATTCAAAGAAATCGCGGCTGTAAGCAAACCCGGCGAGCGGGGTGTCAGTGCGATGGCGGGGGGAGTGTTTGGCGTACTTCATGCGGCGGCTATGATACTTGGCTATGTCAAGAAAACTAAAAAAAGGCTATTTCGTTAAAGGTCAGTTTGTTGCGGAGGGCAGCGCGCTGGACTTGGAATACAAGCGCGAGCTCAAAGGCACCGAAGATGCCACCCGCACCGACCTCAAACGCGAAAGCACCGAATTGCAAAAACTGGGCGAGGATTTGCTCACCCTGCGCGCCGAATTGATGACCCGCTTGCAACTGCCCGACAAATTGGTGGAAGCAGTGGCCGAGGCCAAACGCATCACTAATTTCGAGGGCAAGCGGCGGCAAATGCAATTTATCGGCAAGCTGATGCGCAAGCTCGAAGCGCCGATGCTGGACGCGATCCGCACGGCCCTGGTAGCGCAGCACACGCCCTCGGCGCTGGAAACCCAAACCCTGCACCAAAGCGAAATCTGGCGCGACCGTTTGCTGGCCGATGACGATGCGCTGGGCCAGTGGATTAACTTGAGCCCACAAACCGACAGCCAGCAATTGCGCGCCCTGATACGCCAAGCGCGCAAAGACGCCCTGCCCGAAAAGCCGGGCATGGCGCCGCGCCATGGCCGTCCATATCGCGAAATTTTTCAACTGGTGCGCGCGCAACTTGCAGGCGAAAACGCGCTCGACGATGCCGCGTTACCACCGACAAACCCGTCAATAGATATATGAGCGACAAAGAAAGCGGCCCCGAGGCCCTGCGTATTGGATTGGTGTCCATCAGCGACCGCGCCAGCGCTGGCGTGTACCAAGACCTGGGCTTGCCCGCGCTCAAAGAATGGTTGCAAAGCGCGCTGCACAACCCGATCACTTTTGTCGAACGCCTGATACCCGATGAAGAAGCAGGCATCGGCGCCGCGCTGATTGAATTGGTGGACGCCGATTGCAGCCTGGTGCTGACCACCGGCGGCACCGGCCCTGCCCTGCGCGATGTGACGCCCGAAGCCACGCTGGCCGTGGCGCACAAGGTGATGCCCGGCTTTGGCGAGCAAATGCGCCAGATCAGCCTGAACTTTGTGCCCACCGCGATTTTGTCGCGCCAAGTGGCGGTGATACGCGGCAAAAGCCTGATCATCAACCTGCCAGGCCAGCCCAAGTCGATTGCACAAACGCTGGAAGGCCTGAAGGACGACAGCGGCGCAGTGAAGGTGCCGGGCATTTTTGCGGCGGTGCCCTATTGCGTGGACTTGATCGGCGGGCCATATATGGAAACTGTCGATAGCGTGTGCAAGGCTTTTCGGCCTAAAAGTGGGCAGCGACCGCCGCGCGTGGCCTAATTGACTGACTCTGCATAGCCAAGTAACGCTGACGACCTGCCCCACCAAAATTTCTTGCAAAGCCACTCTGGACTTTGCATCAGCGTGGGTCACCAAACCTCTAGCTTCAAGCTTTGATTCGCAGCAGTTGGGACCTGCACAAAGGCCTTGTCACGGCTGACCAAGGTGACATCCAAGGCCAGGGCGTGGGCGGCGATCATCATGTCAAAGTCGCTTAGGGTGATGCCCTGCGCTTCCAGCGTGCCGCAAAACGCCCCGTAGCAAGTTGCCACGTCTTCATCCCAGGGCAACACATCCATACGCAGCAGCACTTGGGTCAGGGCATTGCGCAAGCGAACCGGTTGCCCTTTGCGGTGCAAACCGTATTCCAGTTCTGCAAGGGTCACGCTGGACATGACGGCCTGCCCCACCGGCACCTTGGTAAGGCGATCGAGCAATGGGGCGTCGCGCCCCTGCATGATGTGGCTCACCACATTGGTGTCCAGCATGTAGCGCTGGCTCATGCTTGAACGCCTTCATAGCCTTCAAAGGGGTCGCGCCGCGCGCTGCTTTGGCGGCGCTCAATCAGCAGGTCTTCGTCCTTGTTCAGGGCCACCACGTCGAGCAAACCTTGCCAATCGGTCGGTTTGCGTGACAGCACCACATCGCCGGTGGCTGGGTCCCAGCGAATAAAGACTTCGGCGACGTCAAAGCGAAATTCCAGCGGCAGCCGAACCGCCTGGCTGCGACCCGTGGCAAATATCTTGGCGGTTTGATGCATTGTGACCTCCTTCTGGCTGAATGGTAGGTCTCATGATATGTATCAATGTCACGGTTGTCAACCCAGGTTTTGCACAGGGCCGTTATGCGTGGATTTGATCGGCGGCCCGTATTTGGAAACTGTCGATAGCGTGTGCAAGGCCTTTCGACCTAAAACTGCGCAGCGGGAGCCGCGCGCTGTTGGCTAGGGAAGGTCTGCACAAGTCCGCCATCGCGAGGAGCACAGCGACACGGAGATCCATAAGTGCCTAATTGGCAGGCCAACATGGATTGCTTCGCTGCACTAGCGATGACGGATTTGCACTTACGCAGAGCTTCCCTAGCTGCCCTTTATTTACCGACTAGCTGGTTGAGACGCTCGGCCTCGAAGCAGTCGCCGCGATCGCCTTCGGGCATTTGCAGTTGCTGCTGTTGGCATATTTTTTCCAGCGCCAGCCACAAGCGGGCAATTTGCTGGTCTTGGCTGGAGGCGCTGTCGATCAGGCCGCGCAAGGCCTGGCTGACAGGGTCGTCTTCTTGGGTAATGCCATAGGCACTGAACTTGGGCTGCGAGCCGGCCACGTCGGCGCTTTCGTCGGCTTTGCTTTGGATGATGCGCGCCGGGATGCCCACCGCAGTGGCCCCGGCAGGCACCGGCTTGATGACGACCGCGTTGCTGCCGATCTTGGCGCCATCGCCCACTTCAAAACCGCCCAGCACTTTGGCACCCGCGCTGACCACCACGTCTTTGCCTAGAGTGGGATGGCGCTTGGCGCCTTTATAGAGCGAAGTGCCGCCCAAAGTGACGCCCTGGTAAATCGTGCAGCCGTCGCCGATTTCGGCGGTCTCGCCGACCACCGTGCCCATGGCGTGGTCAAAAAACACGCGCTCACCGATGACAGCGCCAGGGTGGATTTCGATGCCAGTGAGAAAACGCGCGATATGCGAGGTAAAGCGCCCCAGCCATTTGAAGCCATGCGTCCAAAACCAATGCGCTGGACGGTGCAAGATGACGGCATGCAGGCCGGGGTAGCAGGTGATGACCTCCCAGGTGCTGCGGGCAGCCGGGTCGCGGTCCAAAATGCATTGGATGTCAGAGCGGATTCGGGAAAACATGGCGACT
>CAJBBZ010000184.1 GCA_903951445.1 uncultured beta proteobacterium | reverse complement strand
CACCGGCTGCACCCTGGGCGCGCACATTGGCGTGGCCAAATCGGTGCCGGCGCAAGCGGGCATGGGTGGGGGCTCTTCCGACGCGGCATCGACCTTGCTCGCGCTCAACCGTTTATGGAACTTGCGCCTGCCGCGCGCAGCGCTTGCCCGCATCGGGCTGGCCTTGGGCGCGGATGTGCCTTTTTTTCTGGGTGGCGACAACGCCTGGATTGAGGGCGTGGGCGAGCAAATCACCCCGATTGCGGTGGCGCCCACCCGCTTTCTGGTTGCCAAACCGCAAGCGGGACTCGATACCAGCCTGATTTTTTCTGACCCGGGCCTAAAACGCGATACGGACCTTGCTATAATTTCAGGCTTCGCTGCAAACCCGTATGGCTTTGGCCACAACGACTTGCAGCCTGTAGCCCAAAAGCTCTGCCCGGACATTGTTCAGACCATTGAATGGTTGGCATCCAAGGGCTTGAAGGCAAGAATGACAGGCTCAGGAAGCGCGGTGTTTGCCCAACTCCCGCACGCGATTGACACGCAGGACGCGCCCCAAGGCGTGCTGGTCAACGAGTGCAGCAGTTTGGAGTGGCATCCGCTCAAGGGCTGGTGACAGGAGGCTCCTGCCCCACAAGGGTAGTGACAAGGTTTATCGGTGGGTAGCGCTTCGCTGCCCTCCTGTGTAGGGGAATCGCCAAGTTGGTTAAGGCACTGGATTTTGATTCCAGCATGCGAAGGTTCGAATCCTTCTTCCCCTGCCAAATATTGTGAACGGCCTGGTCGGTCCGGCAATCGCCGCCCACCGGGTGCAAGCTGAAACCATAAACCTCTCTGGACCGCCCCATGCAGGAACCCTACCACCCCGATTTCATGGTTTTCACCGGCAATGCCAATCCAGGCATGGCGGCGGACATTGCACGCGACCTCGGAATCAGTCTGGGTGCGGCTACCGTGGGGCGCTTCTCGGACGGTGAAGTCACCGTCGAGATCAACCAAAACGTGCGCGCCCGCGACGTCTTTGTGGTGCAAAGCACCTGCGCCCCGACCAACGAAAACCTGATGGAGCTGCTGATCATGGTGGACGCGCTCAAGCGCGCTTCGGCCGAACGCATCAGCGCCGTGATTCCTTACTTTGGTTATGCCCGCCAGGACCGCCGCCCGCGCTCCACCCGCGTGCCCATTACCGCCAAAGTGGTGGCCAATATGCTCCAGGCCGCTGGCGTCTCCAGCGTGCTGACCATGGACTTGCATGCCGACCAGATTCAGGGTTTTTTTGATATCCCGGTGGACAATATTTACGCCTCGCCCGTGCTGCTGGGTGATTTGCGCCAAAAAAATTACGAAGACCTGATTGTGGTTTCGCCCGATGTGGGCGGCGTAGTGCGCGCCCGTGCGCTGGCCAAGCAGCTCAATTGCGATTTGGCCATCATCGACAAACGCCGCCCGCGCGCCAATGTCAGCGAAGTGATGCACGTCATCGGTGAAATCGAAGGCCGCAACTGCGTCATCATGGACGACATGATCGACACTGCAGGCACGCTGGTCAAAGCCGCCGAAGTGCTGAAAATGCGTGGCGCGAAAAAAGTCTATGCCTATTGCACGCACCCGATATTTTCCGGGCCAGCGATTGAACGTATTACCAACGGCGACGCGCTAGATGAGGTGGTAGTGACCAACACCATCCCCCTGAGCGCGGCTGCTGCCAATTGCCAAAAAATCCGCCAACTCACCGTGGCACCGCTGATCGCAGAAACGATTTTGCGTATCGCCAAGGGTGAGTCGGTCATGAGTTTGTTTTCGGATCAGGAAAATCTTTTCTGAACGAAGCAAAAGTCGGCGCGCTGTGGCCAGGTGCCCTGCGCGCTTTTTGTTAAACCGGAGTCACACTGGTCGCGGTGGACTCTTACAGGAGTAAGTTATGAAATTTGTCGCTTTTGAGCGCGCTAAGCAGGGTACGGGTGCGAGCCGCCGTCTCCGCATCACCGGTCGTACGCCCGGAATTGTGTATGGCGGAAGCACTCCGGCTACCCCCATCGAACTAGACCACAACGCACTGTGGCACGCCATCAAAAAAGAAGCTTTCCATGCCTCGATTTTGGACATGGAACTCAATGGCACAGAGAGCAAAGTTCTCTTGCGCAATGTGCAAATGCACCCCTTCAAGCAATTGATTTTGCATATCGATTTCCAGCGCGTGGAAGCTACGACCAAGCTGCAAATGAAAGTGCCGCTGCACTTCAGCGGTGAAGAAAATTCGCCTGCCGTTAAGTTGGACGCTTGCTTGATCAACCACATCGTCAACGAACTGGAAATTGCCTGCCTGCCTGCAGACCTGCCCGAGTTCATCGCCGTGGACCTGAGCAACCTCAAGAAAGGCACTTCGCTGCACGTCAACGATATGAGCCTGCCCAAAGGTGTGACGGCGGTCACCCGTGGCAAAGAAAACCCGGTCATCGTATCGGTAGTGACCCCGGCAGCTGAAGTAGTGGAAGCACCCGCTGCAGCGGCAGCACCTGCCAAAGGCAAGGCTGCGGCCAAGCCGAAAAAATAAGCGCCTTCTGGCACTTGAGCAAAACTGGCCCGCGCAAGCGGGCCTTTTTGCTGGTGCCAAGGCTTTGCTCTACCATGGCGCACCGCTGCATTGCGCGCGGTGCTGATAGCGCTTACCGTGAGCCACCGCATGATCAAACTCTGGGTCGGCCTGGGAAATCCGGGCCCGCAATACGAAGACAGCCGCCACAACGCGGGCTTTTGGTTTACCGACGGCCTGGCGCGGCTGTGGAAAACTACGCTGCAGTTCGACCGCAATTACTACGGCCTGGTGGCGCGGGTCAACATGCACGGCGAAAACGTCTGGCTGTTGCAACCGCACACCTTTATGAACTTGTCGGGCAAATCGGTGGGCGCTCTGGCGCGCTTTTTCAAAATCGAGCCCGGCCAGATATTGGTTGCCCACGACGAGCTGGACTTGCCGCCCGGCCAGGCCAAATTGAAATTTGGCGGCAGCCATGCCGGCCACAACGGTTTGCGCGATATTCATGCCCAAATGGGCACCGGCGACTACTGGCGCTTGCGCCTGGGCATTGGCCATCCGGGCGATAAAGCTGAAGTGGTGCACTGGGTGCTAAAAAAGCCCATCCTTGACCAGCGTATCGCTATCGACCAGTGCATTGACCGTGCGCTAACGGCGGTGCCGGCTTTGCTGGCCGGGGACATGAACAAAGCCATGCTGCAAATTCACACAAGCGTGCCGCCACGGCCTAAACTTGCCAAACCTGTGGAGAACGCAGCGCCCAGCGCGCCGCCTGAATCCGCAGCCTAAGCCCAGGTGCCGCAGAGCACCGGGCCAGTTTTGTGAAAAATGCTTGTGTGAATAATGCATCAGGGAGGACGCATGCGCTATTTTTTAATTTCCGGGCTTGCGCTGGCCACGCTTTGCACGCAGCTACCGGCCCAAACTTTGTACCGCTGCGGTAACGAATACCGCGACACACCGTGCCCCAATGGCATAGCGCTTGACGCGCGCGATCCGCGTACACCGGCGCAAAGCGCCCAGGCCGATAAACAAACTGCCAAAGACAGCGCTTTGGCCCGGCAATTAGAAAAGTCGCGTCTGCAATCGGAGGCCATAGCCGCCAAGCGCATGCAAGCGCAGTCGCGGTGGGAGGCGGCGCAACAACAAAAGCGCGCCGCTGATGCCAAAGCCGCGGAACGTGCGCAGCAGGCGCAGGATGCGGTCGTGCTCAAACCGCTCAAAAAGCAGCGCGAGGATGTATTCACCGTACGCAACCCTAAGCCGCCTAAAAATGCCGCTTCTGCGGCGTCGCCTAAGAGTCCTTAGGCAAGCACTGCACAAGTCCAAACCCGTCATTGCGAGGCCGCAGGCCGTGGCAATCTATGACTTTTGCATGCGTAGATCGCCACCTAGCTTCTCGACTTGCTATATCGATCCGATGTAAGCGTCGTCAGGTGCTGGTCGCCTGCAAACGTCGGTATTTTTCCCACAGGGTTTCGCGGCTTTCGGTGTGCGCCGGGTCTACCGGAATGCAGGCTACTGGGCAGACTTGCACGCATTGGGGTTCGTCAAAGTGGCCTACGCATTCGGTGCATTTTTCCGGGTGAATTTGGTAAATCTCAGGGCCCATGTAGATGGCTTCATTGGGGCATTCGGGCTCGCAGACGTCGCAGTTGATGCATTCGTCGGTAATGATCAAAGCCATGGGCGCCGCCTTATTTCGCGCTTTGCAATTTGGCCTGCAAACGCGCTAGCACCGAGGGCGCGACAAACTGCGCCACATCGCCTTGCAGGCTGGCAATTTCGCGCACCAGCGTGCTGCTGATGAACTGGTAGCGGCTGTCGGGCGTGAGGAACACGGTCTCGATGTCCGGCGCTAAGGCGCGGTTCATGCCCGCCAACTGGGCTTCAAAATCAAAGTCGGTCACCGAGCGCACGCCGCGCAGCATGGCCTTGGCGTTTTGCGCTACCGCGAAATCGCGCACCAGGCCGCTAAAGGGCAACACGCTGACGTTACCCAGCGGCGCCACCACTTCGCGCACCATGTCCAGGCGCTCGTCCAGGCTGAACAGGGTTTTTTTGTGGTGCGCGGTGGCCACGGCCACGATGACGGTACCGAACAGGGCGGCTCCACGGCGGATTAAGTCTTGATGGCCAAGGGTCAGGGGGTCAAAAGTTCCGGGATAGACGGCAATCGTGCTCATGCTTGCGCTCCTAAAGTGCTGGCTTCAGAGGGGATGGCTTGCGTGTGGGCCGTCGCCGCCATGGCGGCAGTGGCTTGCGAAACTGGGGCAATAGGGCGCAGCACATGGGCGTGTACCGCGCCCGCTTTGAGATGCCGGTGCAAGGACCAGCCCAGCGCGGCCAGCGCCTCAGCACCCCAGGCCGTGGGCGCTTCCAGATAGACCTGGCCATTAGGCGCAATCGCTTTGCGCGCAGCCGTCAGGGCGCCTTCCCACAAATTAGAAGCAAACGGCGGGTCCAGAAAAATCAGCTGCAAACTGCCCGCGGCTGCGTGCCGCAAAGCGGCCAGCCCATCGCCGCGCTGAATGCTGACGGCTTGCGCATCCAACTGCGTCTGCGTGCGCTTGAGCTGCTCAACCAGCTGCGATTCCTGCTCCACCAGGGCCACGTGCGCCGCGCCGCGCGAGGCGGCTTCAAAGCCCAGCGCGCCAGTGCCAGCAAAAGCGTCCAGGCAGCGCAGGCCCTGCAAATCCTGGCCCAGCCAGTTGAACAAGGTTTCGCGCACCCTGTCGGGCGTAGGCCGCAAGCCCGCTGCGTCCACCACTTTCAGCTTGGTGCGCTTCCATTGGCCGCCAATGATGCGGACTTGGTTGCCGAGCTTGGCCGCTACGCGCGGCTTGGGCACGGGCTTGGCGGCGGATGATTTGGGTCGCATGGGGCTATTGTCGTTGTTTGGGTGAGGCCGCATATTCCAATCAACTAGACATTTGTTCCAGTTAGTTAGTTAAGCGTTTTTGCTATAAATTCGCTGAAGAAAAGCAGCTGATATGACCGAAAGCGGCCAGCAGTGAGCAAAAAATGAGGCGCCTGTGCTAAGATTTAACGCGAAAGACTCCTCTGAGCAAGTGCAAAAGAGAGCGCCGCCGGGCAACCGGTCCCACCTGGAGTGGGAGTCCCGCAAGGGTAGAGAAACTTGCATGCAGCGGCCACCTTGTGTGGCCGTTTGTCTTTGTGGCGTACTTTTAGCCGTACGCCCGCTTCATAATGACCTGAAACCGCATTTTGTCTGCAGTGAGCAAACGCTTGCTGGGCGTTTCCAGGACATAGGCGCTCTGCACGCGAAGCAACATGCGTTTGCGCCGGACACTGTCTTTTTTCAGCTCAAAGAAAACAGCGTACCACGCAGCCGGTGCTCCAGCGGCTGACCGAGGTAGCTCAAAAGTGACGAAACTTGGCCTAGCGCGGTCTGCGACCAAAATGTGCCGGTTTGGCAGATCCAAGATCAAACCTGGCAGGTACTGGCGTGACAGGGCATAGCGAACTTCATCCAACACGCGTTTCTCGCTTCCGTCCATGATCACGTGCGCTGTATCCACCACCTCGCCTGGCCCTAGCCCTCGGGTAAAGCAATGGTTGCTAAACAGCACGACGATGTCAATGGCAACGGAATTTCCAGGTGAAACCTCCAGGGGTACGCGCATGGCGAATGGCTCTAGGTGGTCAAACCGCCAAACCTCCGTGCCCATAGCTACTGCGGCAAAACGTTGATGACTGCTAACCGCATCATGATGCTTATCTATGGGTACTCTGGTTATCGTCATGGTCATTAACTAAAAAAATATCTCTGCACGCCACTAGAGGACTTAGGCTAGTTTGTCCGTACACCATCAATGCTTTGTTCTGTCCAAGGTGCGTCAGCGTTTCAATTGCGCGTTCTTCTAGGTTTGCCCCCACTTTTTACCAACGTCAATGCCATCCGATAGTTGTTTAAACACCGCGGAATACCCCTGGCCAACCAACATGAGAACGTATGCGCGCTTTCGCTCTAAATAATTCGCCGCCTAACGCTTCGATAACACATGTTATTTTTATTAAATTTTTGATAATCATATCTGCGTAGTCACTTTTCGCTTGTACGTCAGAGGTATCCGTTGGTTTGCGGATCACATCAAAGATCAGCCGTACAACCGACCTATCGCATGACACGACTGTTCATTACCCTTTCCCCCGCTTTACTTGCTCTGTCTGGAGGCGTCTGCGCCGACGGTAGACAGGGAACCGGCTTTTATGTGAACCCTGATGGTTACCTCATTACAAATCGGCATGTGGTTGAGCGGGGGTGCACCACGCCCCGTTTTACATGCGTACTTGAAGCGCAAAATAACTCCCTTAGACCTATATTCGGGAAATGGCCATACTCAGCCCAAGCCAAACAGCCCTCTTGCGCCATACCCTGCAAGGCGCTCGCCATACGCCACCGCCCGATGCGCGGCGCTGGTGCTTGGGCGATCTGCCCCTCGGCTGGCTGGCGCCAGACCACGACGCAGCGCTAGCGCGTGAGCTGGCAGACACGGTGCTCAGAGGCGGGCAGCGTATCTGGCAGGCGACGCATTGGCCGGTGGCGCAGCGTTCGCAGGCCTTGCAGGCAGCGGCAGAGCGCTTGCAGGCGCAAGGCCTGATTCGCGGTTGGCGCAATGAGCTTTATAGCTACTGGGGCGATACCGGTGGCCAGCCGCATCCCGACCTGCCTGAGCACTTCAGGCTGGAGCGCGCGGCCTTTCGGTTTTTGGGTTTGCGCAGTCACGCGGTGCATATCAATGGCTTGACGCCGGACGGGCGCATGTGGTGCGGGCGGCGTGCTTTGAGTAAGGCCACCGACCCCGGTCGTTTGGATAATTTGGCAGCCGGTGGCTTGCCCGCAGGGGAAACCGTGCTGGACTGTGCGCTGCGCGAGTTGTACGAAGAAGCGGGCCTGCCCGAAAGCCTGACGCGGCAAGTGCAGCCCGCTGGCCACATCACCACCGCCCGCATGGAAGCCGAGGGCTGGCACGAGGAAACGCTGCTGGTGTTTAACTTGCAGATTCCGGCAGTTGTGCAGCCGCACAATACCGATGGCGAGGTAAGCGGTTTTGAATGCCTGTCGCTGGACGAGGTGATGCAGCGGATAGCAGCGCGCGATTTTTCAGAAGACGCAGCCTGCGTGATGGCGCAAGGTTTACTGCATTTTTGAGCTTTCAGCGATTTGGCTGCGGGGGCTTTCAAGCGGCCTTGAGCAAGCGGACTTTGCGCTTTTGATGCTTCAGCAATTTGGCAGCTGCTTGGTCAAAGGTGACGAACTCCTGACCGCCTAGCAGCTCGCCTTCAAAAGCAATCACGCCGTCTGCAAAGTCGCCCCCGGTTTGGAGTAAGGCCAAGCCCGCCAGCACCGCCGGTGTGTTGCAAACCACTTGACTGACTTGCAGCAAGGTACGTACTGCATGGCTGATTTGTTCTGGGGTATATCGGTAGCCTCGTTGTAGTACCCACACCATTTCGCACAGCGCGGTGCTTGGCACGGCCATTAGGCTTGCCGTTTGCAACACTTTTAGCGCCAAGGCGCTTTGTTTGGCATCATCTTGTGTAGCCAGCCTAACCAGCACATTGGTGTCTAAGGTGAATTTCACGTTTTCCCTGCCCACGCCGTGGCAATTAATGCGTTCATGTCTTCAACGCTCAGTGCTTTGGTAGGGGGTGGCAGGCAGCCCACAAATGCGCTAAGCCCATGCGTCGTTTTCGCTTGCAGTGCAAGCACACCATACGCGAGCTTGTCCACTTCAATTTGTTGCCCGGGTGCGATGCCCATATATTCCAGCAACTCGCGGCGTAAAGTAATTTGGCCTTTAGCGGTAACCGTTAATGCAGCCATATTTCGTACCTTAAGAATGAATTAAGAATGCAATTTTACATTACTTGTAAAACCATGGCTCATTTAAACAAACGAGTGCGAACCTTGAGGAGGCGCTTGCCGAATGCCTGCCTCAAGTTTTCGTGGCGTGGACTGCAGATCCTAAAAACGGCGATCGATTTTTTGCAAGGCGTCCCCTACTGCTTGGCGTGTTTTTTTACTGACGTCGTTTCCTTGGGCCAGTGTCGGCCACAATGAAACCGCATGGCGTACCTCTTCAATAATTTTCGCGCCAGCCTCAACCCGAAATGCGCTTGCAATTTCCATCAATTTATCCCGTCCGGGATTGCCGCTGCCAGCAATCGCCGTGGTGTGTTCACCGCCCATGCCTTGGCTAAACGTCAGGTCATACGCCGGAGACAGCGCCCATCCATTTGCCCCATAGACGAAGGCAAAGTTCTTGGCATGATCGTCTTGGTTGTGTGTCAGGACGTTGAATGCCATGCGCCTGAAGGCCTGTTCCACTTGCCTTGCGTCCTTGGTGAGAATAGACGTGGCGCCCAGAATGTCTTTGTAGTCTAGGCACGGCGTCTTGAAATCGGCGTAATACAGCCCGGCCATGGTCACCACATGGCGACGTTCATTGGCATGCCGGTCAAATCTGCGTACCGCAAAATGTTGCTCTTCTGTGGAGTCGACTTTGAGCTGTAGCAAAGCTGTTTGCGGCATATCAAGGCCTGCGATTTTGGCCATATCGGCATAGGTTTTCTCCGCCGGCCCCATGTCCTGTGGATCTTCCTTGGACCTGAATTTCACCATCCAATGGTGGTAGCCCTCTGGGATGTCATGAAAGCCGGACAAACAATCCGATGCGTCCTCAGACAATGCCACCGTGACCTTGGGCCGCGCACCGCCGGGCGATCCGCCTTGGATGCGTAACTGATTAAAAACATCTTCGGTAGAACCCGAGAGCACCGTTTCAACAGAGGCCGCAAGCGATGAGAGATTTACCCTGTCCTCAACCGCTTCTTTTTCGTACTCTGGCTCATAGCGAAGGGCGCCCATCGCGCGGCTACCCATGTACGCAAGGCGATCGAGCGGCGTGATCTGATGGCGACTCCAGCCCAGTCGCTTGTTGAATGCGCGGTCCATTAACAACAGTCCCCATCCATCGGGCAGTGAATCGTTGAAGACCCCATGCAGCCCGTCAAATAGCGGGTCTTTGGCTTTTTGCAGGAGGGCGTTGAAAGCCAAAGACCGGGGCGCCAGATCAAAGCCCTCGGCTAACCATTGCGGGGTGTATTGAAAAAATAGCTGGCCTTTATCGCTGAGAGCCAGCGTGCCAACGTCTGACGCGCCGAACATGACTTTTAAGCGACCAACATGTTTTTTCATTTGCGGCCCCGCTGCCTTTTGGTGGCATCGAGTTCACGAATGGACAGTGGCGCTTGTTCTGCCAGCAGCTCGTCGAGCTCAGAGAGCCGATCCAAAGCTGTCAAGACTTGCACCAGACTGGACAAGCTGATGTGGCCGGTGGTCTCAAAGCGCTTAAGAGAGGCTTCGGCAACGCCAGCCTTGTCGGCCAAGGTTTTGCGCGACATGTTTTCCCGCAGCCTTGCTGATTTGGCGCGCGCGCCAATGTCCTGCAAAATCTCAGTTTGTGTTTTGTATTCAATGGATATCATGTTGCCTATTATTGCATTTAAAAATCAATAATAGATAATATAGTATCCTTTATATGGATATAAAAGAAGCGCTTTGGCGCGCCACCAGCTCGCGCACGCGCTTTACACGCTGCGCAAATGCCAAGCCTTCGGTCGCGTGAATGTGCTGATGCCTTCACGCGACAAAGTCAGGCCGAAGCCGGAGTCGCCGTGGCCGCTCCAGGGCAGGCGGGGGCTGACGCGGTCGCAGCAATTCCAGTACACCGTGCCGGCGTTCACTTGGGCCAGCAGGCGCTGTGCGCGCGCTTGGTCCGGGGTGTACACGCCAGCGGTCAGGCCGTAGCGGGTGTCGTTCATCAATTGCACGGCTTGCGCATCGCTACTGACTTTTTGGATACCGATGATGGGGCCGAAGCTTTCTTCGCGCATCAGGTCCATGCTGTGGTTCACATCAACCATCACCGTAGGCGCAAACCAGTTGCCGGGCGTGGGGCCGCGCTTGCCGCCGGTGAGCAGCGTGGCACCTTTGGACAGCGCGTCGGCCACTTGGGCTTCCAGCACCGCAAGCTGCGGCGCGCGGGTGATGGCGCCGATATAGGTGTCTGCGCTTTCGGTGTCGCCATGCTTCAAGCCATTCACTGTGGCGACAAAGCGGGCCACAAAGGCGTCATAAATTTTTTCGTGCACATAAATGCGCTCTACCGAGCAGCAGCTTTGCCCGGTGTTGTACATCGCGCCATCGGCCAGGGATTCGGCGGCGTTTTCCGGGTTGGCGTCATCGCACACATAGGTGGGGTCTTTGCCGCCGAGTTCGAGTTGCAGCTTGATAAAGCGGTGGCCCACCGTTTGTGCAATGCGCGCGCCGGTGGCGACCGAGCCGGTGAAAAACACGCCGTCAATCTGTTGTTGCAATAAGGCTTGGCCGACTTCGCCGCCACCTGTCAAGCACACCATCACGTCCTGCGGCACACCGGCTTGGTGCAACAGGCGGGCAATCGCCAGGCCGGTGTTGGTGGCATATTCGCTGGGTTTGTAGAGCACTGCGTTGCCGGCCAAGAGCGCCGGAAGAATCACATTGCAGCCGACAAACCAGGGGTAGTTCCAGGCCGAGATATTGGCGACAACGCCCAAAGGAATGTGCTCGATTTGTTCGGTCATGCCGCCTTCTGACATGACGGTTTCGATGGCCAAGCAGCCATCGACCTGCGCGAGAAAAAAATCAATGCGACCGAGCAAGCCATTGAGTTCGTTACGCGATAGCTGTACCGGTTTGCCGGTCTCACGCGTCATGGTCAGGGCCAGTGCGTCCATGTCTTGCACCACGCTGGCGCGGAATTTTTCTACGCAGCTTTTGCGTGTGGCCAGCGGCGTGGCGGCCCAAACCGCTTGTGCGGCCCGTGCGCCAGTGGCTTTGGCCGCTACGCTGACGGCATCGTCAGCGGGCAAGGTGTTGACCAGTTGGCTGTTGGCCGGATTGAAGATAGACAAGGTGCTCATGCGGTACTCGATATAAAAAAACTAAAGCTGCAAAAAATTCAAGCGCGGGCCGTGCGTGCGGCTTGCAAAAAGTCATGCAAGAGCGCGCTGTCGTCCATGACGCCGTATTCGGGCTTGTGAAATTCGGGGTGCCATTGCACTGCCGCCACCCAGGCATCGCCCGTGTGGCGTATGGCTTCGATGGTGCCGTCATCCGGGCACAGCGCCTCGGCCACAAAACCGGGCGCGAGGTCTTTAATGCCCTGGTGGTGGATGCTATTGATTTTGCGGCTGCTGTTTTGGCTAAGCAGAGTCTCCAGGCGTGTGCCTGGCACCAGGTGAACATCGTGGAAAAGCCGGTCGTAGGCTTCCCCGTCGCGGTGCACCAGCGCCTCTGGCTTTTGCGTTTCGATGTCTTGGTAAAGCGTGCCGCCGTAGCTCACGTTAATCAGCTGCAGGCCTCGGCAAATACCAAACACCGGTTTGCCTGCGGCCACAAAAGCCCGCACCAATTCCATTTCATACAGATCGCGCGCGCGGTCACCGGCCCAGCGCGGGTCTAGCGGCTCTTCGCCATAGCTGGTGGGCGATAGGTCCACGCCGCCGTGCAACACCAGGCCGTCCAACCACTCTGCGTAATGCTGCGCTGTCACGTCGCCGCGTGCGGTATCGCCCACCAGAGCCGGCACCATCACCGCCATGGCGCCAGCGCCCATCACCCAGTGCGGCACCGATTGCTCCAGGTATTGCAAGGTTTTTTTGGCGAAGGCTGGGCGCTTGTCGTCGGGGTACAGAAAACAGGCGCTCACGCCAATCTTGGGGCGGTCAGTCATGGTCAAGGCAAAGAATAAGAAGTGGGTAAATAAACGTGGGCCAGTGGCGGTTCAAAACCGCCGTACGGGCCGAGTGGCAAGGTGGGCGCAGGGATATAAAAAGCACAGCCGGATTTACCAAGCTCAGCTTACAAGGCCTGGCGGAACAGTCGCTCAAAATCGGCCGCCGTGCAAGAGCGTGGATTGGTCTGGTGGCAAATATCGGCCTGGGCGATTTGCACTAGGCGGGGGATGTGCTCTTCTTTCACGCCATGGGCCGCCAAACCGCCGGTAATGCCGATGCTGGTCTTGAGCGTTTTGAGCCAGGGCACAAAGGCTTTGCCACCACCCGCAACACCACACACATGCGCCAACTCTTCAAACTTGGCAGGCACGGCGTCAAAGTTCCAAGCCAGCACCGTGTCGATCATCAATGCGTTGGCCAGGCCGTGGTGCAGGTCACACACTGCGCCCAAGGCGTGCGCGCAGGAGTGCACCGCGCCCAAATCCTTTTGGAAAGCAATCGCGCCCATCATGGAAGACATCATCATGTCGCTGCGGGCCTGCAGATTGCCGGGCTCTTTCACTGCGGTCTGCAGTGCAGCGGCGGCGATGCGTGTGCCCTCTAAAGCGATGCCGTCGCACAGCGGGTGGTAGGCGGGTGACAAATAGCTTTCGATATTGTGGGTCAGTGCGTCCATTCCCGTGGCAGCCGTGACATGGGCAGGCAAGCCCAGAGTGAGTTCTGGGTCCGCAAACACCATGCGCGCCAAAATTTTGGGGCTGAATACCACGCGCTTTAAGTGTGTATCGTTTTCGCTGACCACGCTGGAGCGGCCCACTTCCGAGCCGGTGCCCGAGGTAGTGGGCAGGGCCACAAAGTAGGGCAGCGGCGCGCTGATGGGGCGCACCTGCGGGTGGTCCCACACGTATTCCAAAATATCACCTTCGTGCGTGGCGGCAATACCGACCACCTTGGCCACATCCAGCGCCGCGCCGCCGCCAAAACCGATGATGCAGTCCGCCTTGTGCGTCTTGTAGCTTGCTGCGCCATCCATCACCTGGCTACAAGTGGGGTTGCCGAACACGCCGGAAAACACCGCCACGTCCAGCCCCGCCAGATGCGATTGAAACTCTGCCAACACTGGCAGCGCGCCTAGGGCCCTGTCGGTCACGATGAGCGGGCGCTTAAGGCCTTGTTCCAGCAAATGGGCAGCGACTAGTTTGCGTGCGCCCGCGCCGAAACGGATGGGGGTGGGGAAGGAAAAAGACGTGATGCTCATAAGGAATTTTCAATAAAGTATTGGACTAAGGAAACAGCGCATTAGATCAAACCCGTCATTGAGCGCAGCGAAGCAATCCATGGTGGCTTGCCAATCAACCACTTATGGATCTCCGCGTCGCTGCGCTCCTCGCGATGACGGACTTATGCAGACCTTCCCTGGGTGTTCGGATCATTGACTTAAATGATCTCGAAATAACGTTTTAGTTCCCAATCGGTGACGCCATCGAGCCACTGGCGCCATTCCCATTCGCGGGTGGCGGCGAAGTGATCGACAAAGGTGTCGCCCAGCCAGTCGCGGGCGATTTTGGATTCGCGGAAATTGCGGGTGGTTTCTATCAAGGTGCGCGGTGCGCGCGGGATGTTTTCTGCGCCCTGGTTGGTGCCGGTAATAGCCGGGGCCGTCAGCTTGAGGCCTTTTTCTACCCCATCCAAGCCTGCGGCAATGACAGCGGCCATCGCCAGATAAGGGTTCACGTCAGCGCCGGGGCAGCGCGTTTCCAAGCGGGTGGACTTGGGCGAGCCGGCAATGACGCGGAAACTTGCGGTGCGGTTGTCCACGCCCCAGGTGGGTTTGACAGGCGCCCAAAAACCATCGACCAGGCGTTTGTAGCTGTTGATGGTCGGCCAGAACATAGGCGCAAACTCCATCAGACAGGCCACTTGCCCGGCTAGGTAGCTTTCAAACATTTTGCTCATGCCGTGGCGGCCTTTGGCATCAGCAAACAGATTGTTTTTGCCGTCGCTCAAGGACTGGTGGATATGGCCGCTGCAACCGGGCAGGTGCTGGTTCCACTTGGCCATAAAGCTGGGCATGATGTCGTAGCGCTTGCCTATTTCGCGCGCGCCGGTCTTGAACAAAATCGCCCGATCGGCTTGTTCTAGCGCTTCGGAGAAGGCAATGGCGGCTTCATAGACGCCGGGGCCGGTTTCGGTGTGCAGGCCTTCGATGGGCACGCCAAAGGCCTGCATATCGTCCATCAAGGCGTTGAAAAAACCACCGTTGTCCGCCATGCGCAACAGTGAATAGCCAAACATGCCCGGCGTGAGCGAGGTCGGCCCCACGCCTTTTTTATCGGCCCAGCTTTGCGGTGTCTCTTTGAAGTTAAACCATTCAAACTCCATACCCGTCATGGGGGTGAAACCCATTTTGTGGGCCCGCGCCAGCACGCGCTTTAAGGTTTGGCGCGGGCATACCGCGTAGGGTGAACCATCGGCGTTGACAAACTCGCCCAGAAAAAACGGCACCTTGTTGTCCCAGGGCACGTTGCGCGCGGTGTTCAGGTCCAGGCGCGCCAGCGCGTCAGGAAAGCCGTGCTGCCAGCCGGTGACGCTGGTGTTGTCGTAGCAAATGTCATGCGCGTCCCAGCCAAAGACCACATCGCAAAAACCAAAACCACCCGCCGGATAGGGCTGGACAGCGCCCATGAATTTGTCGATATGCAAGTATTTGCCGCGCAAGATGCCATCGATATCGCTGACGGCGACTTTGACTTTGCCGCTGCCGCTTTTTGCGACTGCAGCCACTGCCGGGTGTTGCTTATTACTCGCCATGAAATCCTCCGATTTTTTCTTACCTTGCGCTGGTGGGCGCGCCGTGGGCTATGCCCAATTCCTGCATTGCAAGCGCCACCGCGTGTACCGCTTGTTCCATTTCTACCTTGCCAATAGCGCCAATGCAGCCGACGCGGAAGGTCTCTATTTGCGTGAGCTTGCCAGGGTAGAGGATAAAGCCATGTCGCTTGGCCGCGTCATAAAACTTTTTAAATTCGTAAGCCGCATCCGCTGGCGCGTGGAAGGTGACGATGATGGGCGCTTGGATAGCGGCCGGTAAAAACGGCACAAAGCCCAGCGCTGCCATACCGCGCAGCAGGGTGTCGCAGTTGGCCTGGTAGCGCGCCAGGCGTGCGCTTTGTCCGCCTTCTTCCACAAATTGGGCAATTGCCTCATGTAACGCGACCAGCACATGGGTGGGCGGCGTAAAGCGCCATTGCCCGGTTTTTTCCATATAGGCGTATTGGTCGAATAAATCCATGGCCAGCGATTGGCTATTGCCTTCGCAAGCCGCCAGTACCTGCTTGCGTACAAACACAAAGCCCATGCCTGGCACGCCTTCGAGGCATTTGCCGCTGGCGGCGATCAATGCGTCAAAACGGGTACTGCGCGCGTCAATCGGCAGCGCGCCAAAAGAGCTCATGGCATCGACGATCAGGCCTTTGCCGTGGCGCTCGCACACATCGGCCACGGCCTGTAGCGGATTGAGCACCCCGGCGCCGGTTTCGCAATGGATCATCAGCACATGGCTGATGCTGGCATCGGCTTGCAAGGCGGCTTCCAAGGCCTGCAGGGAGACGGCTTGCGCATCGTCAAAGGGCAGCACGGTGGTGGTGCGCCCCATCAAATTGCTGAGTTTGGCAGCGCGCTTGCAATAGGCGCCGTTGTCCAGCACCAGCACATGGCCTGCGCGCGGCACCACAGTGGCCACCGCCGCTTCCACACTAAAGGTGCCGCTGCCTTGCAGGGGCACAACCACATGGCTGCCGTGGCCGTGCACGATATCCAGCAGGCTGTTGCGCACGCTGGCGGTGACGGCGATGAAGTCCGCGTCCCAAGAGCCCCAGTCGCGCAGCATGGCTAGTTTGGTGCGCAAGCTGGTGGTCAAGGGCCCGGGGGTGAGCAAGATGGCGTCGCGATGCAAGGGCATGGTGGGTTCTCAAAAGTCCAAAAGTGTCCTGGGGGTGCGGTGGGACAAGCTTACTGCGGGCAGCCCCAGCGAAAAATTCAAAGTAAAGGCATAGGGAACATTTGCATAAGTCCAAATTCCTTGCGAGCGTAGCGAAGCAAGCCACTTTGGCTTGCCAAGCTTGTACCTTCGGATCGCCGCGCCGCTGCGCGATGACCGACTTATGCAGACCTCCCATAGGCCCGTAGAATACAATAATATTGTTGACAATCTGCAATTTTATGCTTCAATCCGCCCATGCCCTTTGACACCTTGGACCTGCCGGACCTGGCCCAGCCCACCATCGCCATGCTGCAAACCAGCTCGCTCACCAGCGCGGTGCAGCAAGCCTTGGAGCGCATGATTACGCTGGGCGAACTCGGTCCCGGCGACAAATTGAATGAAGCGGCCCTGGCCGAGCGCCTGGGCGTTTCGCGCGGGCCGGTGCGCGAGGCCTTTCGGGTGCTGGAGGAAGCCGGGCTCTTGACCCTGAAGAAAAACCGGGGCGTGTTTGTGCGCCAGATCCCGCTGCACGAGGCGCTAGAGATTTATGAACTGCGCGCCATGATGGAAGCCCATGTGGGCGCGGTGTTGGCAGAAGCGGCCAGCGAGGAGCAACTGGCCAGCCTGCAAGACATGATAGACAGCATGGAGCAGGCGGTGCAGACGCAAGACGCGGCGCTGTACTACCGGCTTAATGTGGAGTTCCACGAAACCTTGGTGTCTTTTGCTGGCAACCGCAAGATGTACCTTTTGTACCGGCGCCTGACGCGCGAGTTGGGCTTGTTTAGGCGGCGCAACCTGGCCGCGCGGGATTTGCTCACCGGCTCGATTCAAGAACACCGCGAGGTGCTGGCCGCCATTCGCTCGCGCAACGCGCAGCTAGCAGCCGACACCTTGCGCCGCCATGTGCTGCAAAGCCGCGAACGCACCGCCCGCAGCCAGGATGTGGCGGACGCGCCCGCCAAGGTAAGTAACTAATTTCAAGAAAGTAAATGTATGGCATTGCAAGTGAATGCGCGCCGCTACGCCTTACCCACCCGCCCCGTGGTGGTGGTGTGCGTGGATGGATGCGAACCCGATTACCTGGCCCAAGCGGTAGCAAGCGGCCACATGCCCTGGATGAAAAACGTGCTGCAACACGGCACCGCCATCGTCGCCGATTGCGTGGTGCCCACGTTTACCAACCCTAATAATTTGTCCATCGTCACCGGCGTCCCGCCCAGCGTGCATGGCATCTGCGGCAATTATTTGTACGACACCGCCAGCGACAGCGAAGTCATGATGAACGACCCCAAGTGGCTGCGCGCACCCACGGTGCTAGCCGCTTTGGCGGACGCGGGTAAAAAAGTGGCGGTCGTTACCGCCAAAGACAAGTTGCGCAGCCTGCTTGGGCACCAGATGCGCGGCATCTGTTTTTCCGCTGAAAAAGCGGACAAAGCCACCTTGGCTGACAACGGTATTGCAGATGTATTGGCCAAAGTCGGCCGCCCTTTGCCCAGCGTCTATAGCGCCGATTTATCCGAGTTTGTATTTGCAGCTGGGGTCTGGCTGATGGCGCATGAAAAGCCGGATCTGATGTACCTGTCCACCACCGATTACATCCAGCATAAATTCGCTCCGGGTACCGATGGTGCCAATGCTTTTTACGCCATGATGGATGGCTATTTGCAGCAACTGGAAGACCTGGGTTGCATCATTGCGCTCACCGCGGACCATGGCATGAATGCCAAAACCGGCATGGATGGCAAGCCCGATGTGATCTACCTGCAAGACACGCTGGACGCCTGGCTAGGCGCAGCCAAGGCCCGCGTCATCTTGCCGATTACCGACCCCTATGTGGTGCACCACGGCGCGCTGGGCTCGTATGCCACGATTTATTTGCCAGCGGAAATAGACCGCGCGGCCACCGCAGAACGCTTGGGTGCCTTGCGCGGCATTGAAGTGGTGCTAACCCGCGAGCAGGCCGCCGAGCGCTTTGAGCTACCTGCCGACCGCATTGGCGATTTGGTCTTGGTGTCTGAGCGCTTTACCGTGCTGGGCACAGCCCTATCGCGCCATGATTTGTCGGGCCTGGACGTGCCGCTGCGCTCGCATGGCGGCATCAGCGAGCAGCGCGTGCCCTTAATACTCAACCGCCCCACGCACGGCCTGGATAGAACGCGCCGCTGGCGCAACTTTGACGCACTCGATTTGGCCCTCAACCTGGCCGCATAAACCTTGGGAAACACCATGACCGATATTGCCGATTTCATCCGCGAACACCAACTCGACGCCATGCGCCTGGGCGGCCAGGTGCTGGGTGCGGGCCGCGAGCGCCACATCGAAGTATTCAACCCCTACACCAATGCGCGCCTGGGCCAAATACCCAAAGCCACGCTGGAAGAAGTGCGCCATGCCTATGCCTGGGCCCATGCCTACCAAAGCCGCCTAACGCGCTACGAGCGCGCTGCCATTCTCAACAACACTGCCGCATTGGCGCGCACCCATGTGCAAGACATCGCACGCCTGATCAGCGCCGAATCAGGTCTGTGCATGAAAGACGCGGTCTATGAAGCGGGCCGCGTGAGCGATGTGCTTTTGTTTGGCGCGCAAGAAGTGCTGAAAGACGATGGACAGATATTTAGCTGCGACCTGACGCACCACGGCAAGCAGCGCCGCGTTTATACCCAGCGCTCGCCACTGCTGGGCGTGATCAGCGCCATCACACCGTTTAACCACCCGATGAACCAGGTGGCGCACAAAATCATTCCCAGCATCGCCACCAATAACCGCATGGTGCTCAAGCCTTCTGAGAAAGTGCCCTTCTCTGCCATTTATCTGGCGCAACTGCTTTACGAAGGCGGGCTACCGCCGCAGATGCTGCAAATCATCACCGGCGACCCGGCAGAGATTGCCGACGAAATGCTCACGCATGCGCAAGTGGACCTCATTACTTTTACCGGCGGCGTGCCGATAGGCAAATACATTGCCGCCAAAGCCGGTTACCGCCGCGTGGTGCTGGAGCTGGGCGGTAATGATCCGCTGATCGTGATGGACGATGCCGATCTGGAAGAAGCGGCCACGCTGGCGGTCAATGGTTCGTATAAAAATTCCGGCCAGCGCTGCACCGCCGTCAAACGCATGCTGGTGCATGAGAAAGTGGCTGGCGACTTCACCGACCTGGTGCTGGCAAAAACCCGCGCCTGGACTTATGGCGACCCGGCAGACGCCAACAACCTGATGGGAACGGTGATCGACGAGCAAGCCGCGATGGTGTTTGAAGCGCGTGTGAAAGAAGCGGTATCGCAAGGCGCGCGCCTCTTGCACGGCAACCAGCGGCGTGGCGCTTTGTACGCGCCCACGCTCATTGACCAGGTGCGCCCCGAGATGACGGTGGTGCGCGAGGAAACCTTTGGCCCGGTTTCGCCCATCATCCGCTTTGCCAATATCGACGAAGCGATTGCGATGGCCAACGGCACAGCCTACGGCTTATCTAGCGGCGTGTGTACCAACCGCATGGACGATATCGTGCGCTTTGTAAATGAGTTACAAATGGGCACCGTCAACGTGCGCGAAGTGCCGGGCTACCGCTTGGAGTTAACGCCGTTTGGTGGCATCAAAGATTCGGGCCTAGGCTACAAAGAAGGTGTACAAGAGGCGATGAAAAGCTTTACCAACGTCAAAACCTATTCGCTTCCTTGGGTATAAATAAGCATGTCGTCACTTACGCCCCGCCTGGCTGCTATCCGCGATCTGTTCGCCGCGCGCGGCGCAGAGCAATACACCGGCGAGCCGGTCAGCCACCTGGAACACGCGCTGCAATGCGCCTGGCAAGCCGAGCAGGAAGGCGCGGACGATGGCTTGGTGACGGCAGCGCTTTTTCACGACCTGGGCCATTTGCTGCATGACCTGGGCGAGACGCCTAGCGCGCAAGGCGTAGACGATGTGCACCAGTACCGCGTCGTGCCCTTTTTGCGCGGCCTGTTTCCGGATGCGGTGATCGATGCCATCCAGCGTCACGTCAATGCCAAACGCTATTTATGCGCCACGCGGCCCGAGTACTACGCGGCTTTGTCCGATGACTCTAAGCGCAGCTTGGTCTTGCAAGGCGGTGTATTCAGCGCAGAGCAAGCACAGGCCTTTTTACAAGAACCCGGTGCCAGCGACGCAGTGCGCTTGCGCGTGTGGGACGATAGGGCCAAGCAAGCGGGCCTGGCTACGCCGGGTCTAGATCACTATTTGCAGTATGCAAGCCGTTGTGCACTTTTGCATTGAGGCCGCGTGCATGGCATGTGCCCTGTTGTCCCTGACCGTAACATCCGCTGCGCGCTCTAGGGAATCTCTGCATAAGTCCAAATCCGTCATTGCAAGCGCAGCGAAGCAATTCATTTTTGCTTGCCAATCAAGCACTTATGGATCGCCGCGTCGCTGCGCTCCTCGCGATGACGGACTGATGCAGACCTTCCCTAGCACTGGGGAAGCATGCCAGGCCTAAGCCCGCAAGTACTACTAGCCGTTTTGGTCGGCGCGCTGCTGCACGCCAGTTGGAACGCGCTGGTCAAGTCCAGCACCGACAAAACGCTGGATACCGCGCTCATCCATGTGCTGTGTTCTTGTTATGCGATACCGATTTGTCTGTACTTGGGCCTGCCCGATCCGCAGGTCTGGCCCTATATCGCCGCCTCGCTGGTAGTGCATGTGGCCTACTACTTTGCGCTGGCCGGTGCCTACCGCCACGGCGATCTGGGGCTGGCTTATCCGCTGATGCGCGGCACCGCACCTGTCTTGGTGGCGCTCAGTTCATTTTTTGTGTTGGGTGAAGCGCTTACGCCGCTAGCCTGGCTGGGTGTGTTGTGCGTGAGTTGCGGTCTACTTTTGTTGGGTAGCGGCGGGGCCATGCTAGCGCAAAAAAAGGCGGTGGTATTCGCCTTGTGCAACGCGGTGCTGATTGCGATTTATACCGTCGTCGATGCCAAAGGCGCGCGCTTGTCCGGTCATGTTTTGCAATACGCGGCGCTGCTGTTTGCGCTAGACGGCTGGCCTTTTGCCTTACTGGTTTTATGGCAGCGTAAGGGCGCCGTCATGCCCTATGTGCGCGGACGCTGGCGCTTGGCTGCGGGTGGCGCTGCGGCCTCTTTGGCCTCGTATTCGATTGCTTTGTGGGCGATGACGGTGGCGCCGGTTGCGGTGATTGCTGCGCTGCGCGAAACCTCGGTTTTGTTTGCCGCCGTGTTAGGTGCGTGGTTGCTCAAAGAGCCCTGGACGCGCCCCCGCGTAGTGGGCACCGTTTCTATTGTGCTGGGCATCATGGCGCTGCGATTGGCTTGAGCCTTGTTGGCTAAACCAATTTCAATATTTGGAAGACCACAGGCCATTGCAAACCATTACTTCGTACCCGCATAGACTGCCGCGTCGCTGCGCTTCTCGCAGTGACGCGTTCTCGGTCATCCAATGCTTGGGACTGCGAGGTCGCAGGCTGTTGGCCCGTCTTTGCGAGGCCGCAGGCCGCGGCAATCCATGGCGGATGACTTGCATTTGCCTACGCCTTGCGCACCACCACCAGTCCTTTAAGGTATTCGCCTTCAGGAAAACTCAGCGTCATCGGATGGTCGGGCGCGGCCCCCAGGCGTTCGCTGATAAAACCAATAAATTCTGCGCGCTCAGCTGCAAAGCGATTGCGCGCCACATTGCTGGCTGCCAGCGCCAGTGCGGGCGCGGACGAATCGATGGACGTCACATGCGCCGCGCCGCCAGACAAAGCCGCCACGCTAAAGCCGCCGGTATAGCAAAAGCAATTGAGCACGCGCTGCGATTGCAGGCGCTGCACATAGTGCGCAAATCGCAGCCGGCTATCGCGCTGGTCCAGGTAATAACCAGTCTTATGCCCTTGCGCGATGTCTAGCCCAAGTTGCCAGCCATGCTCTCGCAACACCAGTGCGGTATCGCCTTGGCCGCGTATCCAACCGACTTTGGTGTCCAGGCCTTCCAGGCCACGGCTGCTGGCGTCGGAGCGTTCGTATATTTTTTGTAAGCTGGTGTGCGCTAGCAGCGCATCGGTAATTGCCTCTTTCCAGCGTTCACACCCCGCGCTGCCAAACTGCGCCACCAGCGTATCGCCATAACGGTCCACGATCAGGCCGGGCAAGCCGTCGGATTCGCCATGCACCAGACGCAGGCTGTCGCTATCGATCGCCAGCCGTGCCCGCGCCTCCATGGCGCTACGAATACGCGCGGTGAAAAAAGCGGCATCAATCCGATCGCCTTCTTCAAAACTCCAGATGCGGGCGCGAATGCGCGATTGCGGGCTAAAGGCCGCCCAGCCCAAAAACTGCCCCGCATGCCCCTCCACCCGCACCGTCTCGCCGCTGTCGCCGCCGCCTTTAGCAATCGACGATTCAAAAATCCAGGGGTGTTTGCGCAGCAAGGAGCGCTCTTTACCTTCGCGTAGTCGCAGTGTTTTCATAGCGGGCATTGTCCCCCCGCTTGGGCGCGTAAAGAGGTTTATGAATTGCTGAAAAGTTTCAGACTGGTCGGTATACTGGTCTAGTCATGCAAATCTGGAGCAAGTTATGAAAATTGAAGTTGGATCCTACGAAGCCAAGACCAAGCTGCCGGAATTGTTGCGGGGCGTGCAAACGGGTAAGCGCTACACCATTACTCTGCGGGGCGAAGCCGTCGCCGATCTGGTACCCCCCCAAGGGGGTCAGCGCTCGGACGCTGCCGCTGCAGCAGAAGAAATGCGGGCCTTTATGCGTACGCGTCAGCCTGCGGCGGGCTTGGACCTCCAAGCGCTCATTGAAGAGGGGCGTGCATGAGTTTTGTTTTGGACGCTTCTGTCGCGCTCTTGTGGCTGGTTCCTCAAACCAACCCAGCAGGCGCAGCCTATGCGGATTCGGCACTGCTTGCGCTTAAGGAATCGCAAGCCCTGGTGCCATCTCTTTTTGCGCTGGAAGTCGCTAATGTTGTCGCCAAAGTCGAAGCTAAAGGCATCGTGTCCGAGGCGGACTCTCAACGCTTCATTTCTCTGCTTGGCCAATTAGAACTGGTAACGGATGTGGAGACCATGGCACACGCTTTGGGCGACACATTGAACCTCGCCAGACGCTACAAGCTTTCGGCCTACGACGCCGCCTACTTGGAACTAGCCTTGCGCAAAGGCCTTCCCCTGGCAACACTTGACGCCGATCTCGCACAGGCTGCTGCAAGGGCGGGACTTCACGTTTTCGCTATTCATTGAGGCGAAAACTGAGGGCGGATTTGTGGAAAAAAAGGTAGTGCCGGTTACTGCCTGCACCTCGCCTCGGGCGTGATACGGTCACCGCCGGACGTTGAGATCATGCGCTGAAGGGGTTGTGCTTAGCAGAGTACGCAAGTGCATTAAACAGTGACGCTGCAGCAGCGAAGCCATTGCACTGTCCTTGAAATTTCAAAAAGCGCATTCAAGCATTGACCACCCCCTCGGGGCCAACAAAATCCCCCACTTCGCAGCGCCTCCGTAGGCCGGGGCCGGGCGACGATTTTTTAGCCTGCGTCATGAGGAGCCCGGCCTCGGCCTGCGGGGGCGCGAGCTCAGACATCGGTGAAGTCAAACGCGGTCTCAGACATCTATGACCAAGAACCCACGCCCAGAGTCCGTGAAGGCAAACACATGCTCAGACATCCGCCCGCATCAAATCTTCCATCGCCTGAAACTGGCTCATATACACCTTGCCCGGCAGCGACTGCAAAAAATGCGTGTCGCGCAGGCGGTCCATCACCGGTCCTTTGACTTCGCTTAAGTGCAATGCGATGCCCGCTTCCTGCAGACGCGCAGCGATGGCTTCCAGGCTTTCGAGCGCACTGGCGTCGATATGGTTGATAGCGCTGCATTGCAAAACCAAATGCGCCAGCGCCGGATGCTGCGCCACTTCGCGGTTGATGCGGTCTTCCAGCGCGCGGCAGTTGGCGAAATACAGGTTTTCATCGACCCGCAAACCCATGACCCGCGCATGTGTAATCACCGCGTGGCGGCGCATATTGCGAAATTGTTCGGTGCCTTGGATTTGCCCTACCTGCGCAATATGCGGCCGACTGGTGCGCAGCAGGTACAGGGCCAAAGACACCCCCACCCCGGCCACCAGCCCGGTCTCTACCCCCAGGCCCAGGGTCACCAGCAGCGTGGCCAGCGCGGCGGCAAAGTCGGCTTTCGAATACACCCAGGTGCGCCGAAAAATGCCCACATCGACCAGCGACAACACGGCCACCACAATCGTCGCGGCCAAAGTGCCTTGCGGCAGGTAGTACAGCGCCGGTGTCAAGAACAAAGTTGCCAGCATGATGCCCATCGCGGTGAACACGCCAGCAGCCGGTGTTTGCGCACCGGCGTCGAAATTAACCACCGAGCGCGCAAAGCCACCGGTCACCGGAAAGCCGCCGCTCAGACTGGCGGCCATATTGCTCGCGCCCAGGGCCAGTAGTTCTTGGTCTGGTTCAATGCGCTGGCGGCGCTTGGCGGCCAGGGTTTGGCCCACGGAAACCGACTCCACAAAACCCACCACGCTGATCAGCAAGGCCGGCATGGCCAGCGACTTCCACAGGGCGGCATCCCATAGCGGCAGCGTGAAGGGCGGCAGACCGCCGGGCACCTCGCCCACAATCTTGAGGCCCTGGTTTTGCCATTGAAAAACCCAGGCCAGCGCCGTGCTCAGCGCAATGGCCGCCACCGGCCCGGCTTTGGCCAGCATCTCGGCGCTGTGGGCGGTCATACCCACGCGCTGCAAAAGTGGCTTTAAGCCCTGGCGCACCCACAGCAAAAACAGCAGCGCCGAGCCGCCGACGGCCAAGCTTAGACTGTGTATTGCAGGCAGTTGGCGCAGCAAATCGAGCACCAAGGTGACAAAGTTCTCACCATGCGCGTTGATGCCCAAGATGGTTTTGAGTTGGCTAGCAGCAATCAACAAGCCGGACGCAGAAATAAAACCGGCGATCACCGGATGGCTTAAAAAGTTCGCCAAAAAACCCAGGCGCAATACGCCCATGAGCAGCAACATCGCACCCGACATAAACGCCAGCGTGATCGCCACCGCCCAGTACTGCGCGGAGCCCGGTACGGCATGCGTGCCAATGGCCGCTGCCGTCATCAGCGAGACTACCGCCACCGGCCCCACTGCCAGCACGCGGCTGCTGCCCAAAAGCGCATACAAAAGCAGTGGCGCCACGCTGGCATACAAGCCCGCTTGCGGCGGCAGACCGGCCAGCAAGGCATAGGCCAAGCTCTGGGGAATCAGCATGACGGTGACGATGCACGCGGCCAGCAGGTCGCGCGACAAAGTGCTGCGGTCGTAGTGGCGCCCCCATTGCAGGGCGGGGAGGGAGGGCAAGAAAGCTTGCCAGCGCGCAGCCATTTAGTGCAGCGGCCTTGGCGGGTAAGCGGCCAAGGCCTGCGATCTGGGCGAGACTTGTCCGCTACTACGCTTGATGTCCACTGCGGGTTTCACTTTGGAGTGCGGGATTTGCAGCGCGCTTAGGCCGCTTGCACAGCCTGCGCGCGTCGCTCGGCGACTTCGAAGATCACCATGCCGATAAGCATAAAAACCACAAACAGGGCAGCTTTGTTTTGTCCGGCGGCCATGGACACCCAAGCCGGGCCAGGGCAAAAACCTGCCAGGCCCCAACCTGCGCCAAACAAGAGCGAGCCCACGACCAATCGCCGGGTAATGCGCTCTTGGGTAGGCAAACGTATGTCCACCCCGAAAAAGCTCAAACCACGTTTTTTCGCCAGGGCAAAAGCAAACACGCCTATGGCGATTGCGCCGCCCATGACCAGGGCCAGAGACGGGTCCCACGAGCCCGCCAGGTCCAAAAAGCCCAGCACTTTGCCGGGGTCGGTCATGCCCGACAGCATCAGGCCCAGGCCGAAAAGCAGGCCGACAAAAAATTCAGTAACACGGTGTTGCATGGCTATGTCTTTCAAAAAGCGTGGCGTAGCAGATAGACGATGGCAAAGCCTGCAGCCATAAAGCTCAGGGTGGCGACCAGGGAGCGCGGCGACAGGCGCGAGAGCCCGCACACGCCGTGCCCACTGGTGCAGCCCGATCCGTAGCGCGTACCTATGCCGACCAGCACGCCGGCCAGGGCGATGACCGGCTCGCTGGCATCGATGCGCACCACCGGCAGGAGTTCGGGCGGCATCACGGCGGCAAACACGAAAGGCGCTGCGCCCATGCCTAGCAAAAAGGCCAGGCGCCATCCTATATCACCCATGCGCGGCGCCAGCAAGCCGCCCACAATACCGCTGATGCCCAAAATTCGGCCATTGAGTAGCAGGAACATGGCAGATGCAATGCCCAGTAAAACTCCGCCACCCAGCGAGGCCCAGGGGGTGAAGTGTTCCCAATCGATAGTCATAAACCCTCCTTGTCAGGTGAACAAAATTGCGCGTAAAGCACCTGCATCAGCGCCAGCGCCTGCGGGCTGCTGAGCTGGTAATAAATGTTTTTGCCCTCGCGCCGGGTGCTGACTAGCTCTTCATCGCGCAAAACGGTCAGTTGCTGCGACAAGGTGGGCTGCACAATGCCCAGCGCTTCCTCCATTTCGCCCACCCGCATTTCGCCCTGGGCCAACTGGCACAAGATCATCAGGCGGTCCGGGTTGGACAACACTTTGAGCAGGCGGCAGGCCTGTACGGCAGCTTGCTGCATGTCCTGCAAACTCAGAGAAACTTCATTCATCGGCGTACTCCACGATTAATTTTTTCATAGTATATTGATTTTTTATATATCTATAAATATACTATATGAACTTTAAATGAGGAGCTTACGGCCATGTCCACCGATGCGTTCACACCCCAGGTACACGGGATTTTTGACAAAGCCACGTGGACAGTGACTTACGTGGTGCACCAAGGCCCGGGCACCGCCTGCGCCATCATCGACTCGGTGTTGGACTACGACCCCAAGTCGGGCCGCACCCGCCACAGCTCGGCGGACAAAGTGATTGCCTATGTGCGCGAAAACCAATTGCAAACCGCGTGGATTTTGGAAACCCATGCACATGCCGACCACCTCAGTGCCGCGCCCTACCTGCAAGCGCAATTGGGCGGCAAGACGGCTATCGGCGACCACATCACCGGTGTGCAAAAAGTGTTCAAAGACATCTTCAACCTGGAGCCGAGCTTTGCCTGCGACGGTTCGCAGTTTGACCATTTGTTTGCCGACGGCGAAGCGATTTGGGTGGGCGCTATGCAAGGCCACACCATGCTGGTGCCCGGTCACACGCCGGCCTGCGTGGCTTACCGTTTTGGCGATGCGGTGTTTGTCGGCGACACCATGTTTATGCCCGATGTGGGCAGCGCGCGCTGCGATTTCCCAGGTGGCAATGCACGGCAGTTGTATGCCTCCATCCAAAAAATTCTGAGCCTGCCGCCGCAAACCCGTTTGTTTATGTGCCACGACTATCCACCCGCAGGCCGCGAAGCGGCATTTGAATCCACCGTGGCCGAACAACGCGCAAAAAACATCCACACCCACGAAGGCATTAGCGAAGACCACTTTGTGCAAATGCGCACCACGCGCGATGCCACGCTGGATATGCCGGTGCTCATCCTGCCCGCAGTGCAGATCAACATCCGCGCCGGTCAGTTCCCACCGCCCGAGGACAACGGCGTGGCCTACGTCAAGATTCCACTGAATGCTTTGTGAGCACCATCGCACTCCCCAGCGCCAACTCTTTGCGAAAAAATACTTTCCTAAATGGGAATAATTAACTAGAATAAAACCCTCTCCCAAAGCGGGTTACCCAACCTGCTTTTTAGCCCACCCCTCCGTGGGCTTTTTTTTGCCCGTTGCGGCCAGCGAGCACCGGCCTTGGGGCTACCCGTATCATTGGCGCCTGCTTGATAACTCCGAGCCCCATGATCCGCATCACTGAAATCAAACTTCCCTTGGGCGCATTGCCGGTGCATGCCCCCCGCGCTGCCGATTCGCCTAGCGAAAGCGCGCAAGACCGCATGCCTGCGGCCCATCCGCTGGAGGCGCTGCGCCAGGCGGCAGCAAAAACTCTGGGTACAGCGCCCGCTGAAATTTTGGATGTGCAGGTTTTCAAACGCAGCTTTGATGCGCGCAAAGCTGACATCTTGGCGGTGTTCATCGTGGATGTGCAAGTGGCCCCGGCCAGCGAAGCGCGCCTGCTGGCGCAACACGAAAACCATGCGCATATCGCGCTTACACCTGATATAGCCTACCAGCCTGCGGCCCATGCGCCTGCGAATTTCGACAAGCGCCCGGTAGTAGTGGGCTTTGGGCCCTGTGGCATGTTTGCCGCTTTGCTGCTGGCGCAAATGGGATTCAAACCCTTGGTACTCGAGCGTGGCCCCATGGTGCGTCAGCGCACCAAAGACACCTGGGATTTATGGCGCAAAAACACCTTGCATGTGCAAAGCAATGTGCAGTTCGGCGAAGGCGGTGCCGGTACGTTTTCGGATGGTAAGTTGTGGAGCCAAATACGCGACCCGCGTTACCTGGGCCGCAAAGTCATGCACGAGTTTGTACAGGCCGGTGCACCACCCGAAATTTTGTACGAAGCGCATCCGCATATCGGCACTTTCAAATTGGTCAAAGTGGTTGAAAACCTGCGCGCGCGCATCGAATCGCTAGGCGGCGAAGTGCGCTTCGGGCAACAGGTGGTGGATGTGCAATTACACAGCGCAGCGGGCGGTATGCAGCAGATGGACACCTTGCATGTCTGCGACGCGGCCTCGGGCCGTGTGTACGCCATCGCAGCCAGCCATGTGGTGATGGCGCTGGGCCATAGCGCGCGCGACACCTTTGCCATGTTGTATGACCGGGGCGTTGCGATGCAGGCCAAGGCTTTTTCTATAGGCTTTCGCATTGAGCATCCGCAAGGCGTGATAGACCGAGCGCGCTGGGGCCGCCATGCCGGTCACCCGCTGCTGGGCGCTGCGGATTACAAATTGGTGCACCATGCTGCCAACGGGCGCAGTGTCTATAGCTTTTGTATGTGCCCGGGCGGCACCGTAGTCGCTGCCACCAGTGAAGCAGGCCGCGTAGTGACCAATGGCATGAGCCAGTATTCGCGCAATGAGCGCAATGCCAATGCCGGCATCGTGGTCGGTATCGACCCCGCAGACTTTCCGCAGGACAAGGCCAGCTTTATCGCAGCCTTTGGCGAAGTCGATGGCGCGCGTTATGCCGCGCAAGCGAGGGCCATGCGCGAAGCCATCACCAATGAAAATTTCACACCGGCAGCCACCCATGCAAAAGCCGCAAAGCAAGGCACCGCCGGTAAGGCTAAGGCTAGTGGCGAGTCTGCACCTGCTAGCGCGTATGCCGATGCGGCTCACGCCCATGTCCACCCCTTAGCCGGTATGGTTTTACAGCGTAGTTTGGAATCGGCAGCCTATGTGCTGGGTGGCGCCAATTACCAAGCGCCGGGTCAGCGGGTGGGCGACTTTTTAGCGGGCAAGCCATCTAGCGAGTGGTACACCGTGATGCCTTCCTACCGCCCCGGCGTGACGCCAGTTGATTTAGCGTCCAGCTTGCCCGCGTACGCGATTGCCGCCATCCGCGAAGCGCTACCGGTATTCGGGCGCAAGATCAAAGGTTTTGATATGGCCGACGCCGTACTCACCGGTGTGGAAACACGAACTTCCAGCCCTTTGAAAATGCCGCGTGGCGAGGACTTGCAAAGCAGCAACGTGCGCGGCTTGTACCCGGCGGGTGAAGGTGCTAGTTATGCCGGTGGGATTTTGTCGGCCGGGGTGGACGGCATCCGCGTAGCAGAGGCGCTGGCTTTGGACCTGCTTAAAGTTCAGCGCGCTTAAATAACGCAAACAAAGTACCGACCAGCACAAACAAGCTGCCAAAAACGCGGTTCATAGCGCGTAGATGCGCCTGGATCAGGCGGCGCCTAGCGCCGCCCTCTCGCGGCACTTATGCGTTTTGCAATGCCGCGATACGCGCTTCAATCGGCGGATGCGTGCTAAACAATTGGCCGATACCGCCGGCGATACCAAAGGCCGCTACGCTCTTGGGCAGTTCGCCTGGCGTCATGCCACCCAAGCGGGCCAGCGCGTTGACCATGGGTTGCTTGCGACCCATCATTTGCGCCGCACCGGCGTCGGCGCGGAATTCACGCTGGCGGCTGAACCAGGCCACCACCATGGCTGCGGCAAAGCCCAACACAATATCGAGCGCGATGGTGGTGATGTAGTAAGCCATGCCCGGGCCGCTGCTTTGTTCATCGTTTTTGCGCAAAAAGCTGTCCACCGCATAAGCGACCACGCGGCTGAGGAACACCACGAAAGTGTTCATTACGCCTTGGATCAGCGTCATGGTCACCATATCGCCATTGGCGATGTGGGCTACTTCGTGGCCGATCACCGCTTCCACTTCTTCGCGCGTCATACCGGCTAGCAAACCGGTGGAGACCGCCACCAGGGCCGAGTCTTTGAAAGCGCCGGTGGCAAAGGCATTGGGCTCGCCTTCGAAGATGCCGACCTCGGGCATGCCAATACCAGCTTGCTCGGAAAATCTGCGCACGGTTTCCACAATCCAGGCCTCGTCGGTGTTTTGCGGCTGCGCAATCACTCGCACGCCCGAACTCCATTTAGCCAAAGGCTTGCTGATGAGCAGCGAAATAAAGGCGCCGCCAAAACCGATGACCAGCGCATAACCTAGTAGCAAGCCTAGATTGAGGCCATTGCTGGTGAGGAAGCGGTTCACGCCCAAGAGGCTGGCCACGATACCCAGTACCACCACGACCAGCACATTGGTGAGCACGAGTAAAAGAATGCGTTTCATATCAACTCCAGAGAAAGTGTGCGCGCCGCTCAAACACCGGTTTGGGCTTCTTGCGCTGCAATACAGACCTCCATGGTAGGGCCGGATAGTGAAATTACAAGTCAGTGCCCCCAAGTGCCCAGGCAAATTGCGGGCTTTGGCTACCTTAAGCAGGCGCTAGGCGTGGCGGGCGGAACACCGAAACATCGTCGTAAAAGCCAGGTACTTCATTGGCCGGCCACCAGCCGGGCACACCCAATACTGGCAAATGCGAAAAGGGTTTGTCCGCTAATGCATCGGCATTTAAATGCGCGCCCAGCCACCCGTCCCAATCGCCTTGCGCACCGACGTCGCATTCCACGCGATAGACATGCGCGGTCATCGCAATGCGCGGGTGCACCAGCTTTTCCAATAAGGCATGGCCGAACAATTGCAAGCGCGCTTCATTCCATAGAGGCCGCAGCGGGCCAAAGAGGGCCTGCCAGTCTTTTCGCACCAAGGCGTCCCATACAGCATCGGGCGCGTGCAGCAGCACGGCGTTTTCGTCAAACACCGTGAGCGCATCGCGCGCCGGGCCGCGCACCGGCGCGATACCGCTGTGCGCAATCTGCGCCGCCTGCAATTGGTTGAGGCGCTGCTTGGTATGCGGGAAATGCAGCCAGCACAGGCCGTTAAAAAAATCATGCAAACCGTCGCGTGTCGGTACTTGTTGGGTTGCAAAAATAAAGGCTTCATAGGCCTGCCCCGGCGGCAGCTCGGACTGCGGCACAAAGCGTACGGGGCAGGTGGGCACCTGTTCCGCGAACAGGTTCAGTGCTTGCGCGCAGCTAAGGCCTGTGGCAACGGCCTCGGCCAAAGGTTGGCCGCGTGCGCGCCAGGCTTGCAGCCAGGGCGCAGTCCAGTCAATCGCTGCTATGTCCTGCGCCACGGCAAGCTATTTTTTCTGTAAAACTGCCGGGGAGCCACGCAGGCAATCAGGCAGACAGGCAAGCAGGCAGACAGGCAGACAGGCAGGCGGGCAGGCGGGCAGGCGGGCAGGCGGGCAGGCGGGCAGGCGGGCAGGCGGGCCATTCCATGTGCTAGGCCATGCGCCAGTGCAGCACTTCGCCACCGGCCAGCGGTTTGAGGTTGGTGTCGGCAAACGCGTAGCTCTCTGGGGGTGTCCAACTTTCGCGTCGCAGCGTTATCTGTCCTGTGTTACGCGGCAGGCCGTAAAAATCCGCGCCGTGAAAACTGGCAAAGGCCTCTAGCTTGTCCAGCGCCTGTGCGGCTTCAAAGGCGCTGGCATAGAGCTCGATAGCCGCGTGCGCGGTGTAGCAACCGGCGCAGCCGCTGGCGTGCTCTTTCAGGTGGGTGGCATGGGGCGCGCTGTCGGTGCCCAGAAAAAAGCGAGGCGAACCGCCCGTGGCCGCTTCGACCAAGGCTTGGCGGTGGATTTCGCGTTTGAGCACCGGCAGGCAGTAGTAATGCGGGCGTATGCCACCGGTAAAAATCGCGTTGCGGTTGTAGAGCAAATGGTGGGCGGTGATGCTGGCTGCGATAGCGCCTTGCGCGCTTTGCACATACTGCGCTGCCTCGCGCGTGGTGATGTGTTCAAACACCACTTTGAGCTCTGGAAAATCCCGCCGCAGTGGTATCAATTGGCGATCAATAAACACGGCCTCGCGGTCAAATAAGTCGATGTCCGGCGAGGTCACTTCACCATGGACTAACAGCGGCATGCCGACGCGCTGCATGGCCTCTAGCGTGGCGTAGGTTTTGCGTATCTCGGTAACTCCGGCATCGCTATTGGTAGTGGCACCGGCCGGGTAGAGCTTGACGCCGACGATGCCCGCGTCCTTGGCCCGCACTATTTCGCCAGGTGGCAAAGTGTCGGTCAGGTAGAGGGTCATCAAAGCTTCAAACGCGCTGTGGCCCGCCGCAGCAGCTGCCGCGTGTATGCGTTCGCGGTAGGCCAACGCTTGCGCGGTGCTGGTGACGGGCGGTTTGAGGTTGGGCATGATCAGCGCGCGGCCGAACTGGGCGGCGGTATGCGGCACCACCGTTTGCAAAGCAGCGCCGTCGCGCACATGCAAATGCCAATCATCGGGGCGGGTGATGGAGAAGGTTTGGGGGGCTAAGTGGTCTGGCATAAGTGGCTTATTGTCCCAAATCAGGGTCTGCCCTGGGGCTCGCCTGCAAGCGCGATTTCAGGACTGTGCAGCGGTGTGCGGCTGATTTGCAGGCTTAACAGGATGTCCAGGGCCTGGGCGTAGAAGGTGGTGCCAGCCGGCGTCAGCCGCGTGGGGTAAGAGCTGCGGTCCACCAAGGCGAATCCAGTCCAGGCTTCAAGCGACTGGATGCGGCGCGAGAACGCCGGTTGCGTCACATGGCGTAGTTGCGCCGATCGGCTAAAGCTGCGCGTATCGGCCAGCGATATAAAGTCTTCCAACCATTTGGTGTTCATAGCCGAATACTGCCTTGTTTATGCCGCGCTTACGCGCCGCTTTGTTGTAGCGCCCACATGGTGGCGTAGCGGCCTTGCTGTTGCAACAAGGCCTGATGGGTGCCGCGTTCGACAATGCGACCACTCTCCATGACCAAAATTTCATGCGCATCGACTACGGTGGACAAGCGGTGTGCAATCACCAGCGTGGTCTTGCTTTGCGCGATGCGTTGCAGCTCGGCCTGGATGGCGCGTTCATTGGCCGAATCGAGCGCACTGGTGGCTTCGTCAAACACCAAAATCGGCGGGTTTTTGAGCAAGGTGCGCGCAATCGCCACGCGCTGTTTTTCGCCGCCCGAGAGTTTGAGTCCGCGCTCGCCCACCATCGTCCCATAGCCTGCGGGCGTACTAGCAATAAAGTCGTCGATGTGCGCGGCGCGCGCCGCCTCTTGCACTTGCGCCAGCGAGCTGCCGGGTCGGCCATAAGCGATGTTGTATTCCACCGTGTCGTTAAACAAAACCGTGTCTTGCGGCACGATGCCGATGGCGGCGCGCAAACTGGTTTGCGTCAGGCTTTGGATGCTTTGCCCCGCAATGTAAATACCACCTTGCTGTAAATCGTAAAAACGATAGAGCAAGCGCGCTAGCGTGCTCTTGCCCGAGCCCGAAGGCCCAACCACCGCCACGGTTTTGCCTGCCGGTATCTCAAAGCTGATGTCGTGCAGCAAGGGCCGTGCGGGGTCGTAGGCAAAAAACACATGCTCAAAGCGCACGCTGGCTTGTAGTTGACCTGCCGCGTCATGCTCATGCAAACGCAGATCCTGCGCGTCGGGCGCATCGGCGATTTCCTGCTCGCGCTCAAGCAGCGTGAACATTTTTTCCAGATCAGCCAGGTTTTGTTTCAGCTCGCGGTAAATCGCGCCCAAAAAATTGAGCGGTATGTAAATTTGGATCATGAAGGCGTTGACCATGACCAGGTCGCCCAGCGTCATGCGCCCATCGACCACACCCTGCGTAGCGCGCCAGAGCATGGCCACCAGACCGCTGGCGATGATGAGTTGTTGGCCGGCGTTGAGCATGCTCAAGGTGCGCTGGCTTTGTAGGGCGGCGCGGCGGTAGCGCTCCAGGTTTTCGTCATAACGCCGGGCTTCGAATTCTTCGTTGTTGAAGTATTTAACGGTCTCAAAGTTCAGCAGCGAGTCGATGGCGCGGCTGTGGGCTTTGGAGTCGAGCTCGTTCATGCGCTTGCGAAACTGCGTGCGCCACTCGGTCATGCTGATGGTGAACAGGATGTAGAGCACCAAAGCAATGATGGTGATACCGGCAAACCAGACGTCAAACTTGACCGCCAGCAGCGTCAGCACCAGGCCCACTTCAATCAGCGTAGGGACAATGCTGTAGAGCGAATAGGACACCAGCGAATGCACCGCGCGGGTGCCGCGCTCGATATCGCGCGTCATGCCGCCGGTCTGGCGCTCTAAATGAAAGCGCAGGCTTAAGGAATGCAAATGCCTAAACACCGCCAAAGAGATACTGCGCGCCGCCCCTTCGGTGGCTTTGGCGAAGATCAGATCGCGCAATTCGGCAAACAAAGTGGTCGATAGGCGCAGTGCGGCATAGGCGATCAACAATGCTACCGGCACCACCAGCACGGCAGTAAGCTGTCCAGGCTGTGGTGTCATGCTGTCGACCAGGTCTTTGAGCAGCAATGGCACGCCCACGTTGGCCACTTTGGCGCCCACCATGAGCGACAGCGCCACTATGACCCGCCATTTGTAGGCCCACAAATACGGGAAAAGCCGCTGCAAAGTACCCCAGTCACCGGTCTGAACCCCGGCGGCACCTGGGGCGCCGGGCAGGGCGTGTGAGTGGGAGGCAGGGCCGAAAGAGCGCATGGGTGACAATTCGAAGCGTTAAACCGAGATTGTGCCCATGTCCCACGCTGCCGCCCCCACCACCGCCTTGCCCATCGACCAAGAGTTGGTGCTCAAAGTGATTCCCATGCCGGGCGACTGCAATGCCAATGGCGATATTTTTGGCGGCTGGGTGATGGCCCAGGTGGATTTGGCTGGTTCGGTGCTGCCCGCTCGCTACACCCAGGGCCGGATGGCGACGGTGGCGGTCAATGAGTTCATTTTTAAGCAGCCGGTGCGCGTGGGCGACATCTTGTCCTTCTTTTCTAAGGTGGTGCGCATCGGCCGCACGTCCATAACCGTCAAGGTAGAAGTGTTTGCCGAGCGCTTTCGCAACCAGGGTAGCTACATCAAGGTAACCGAAGCCCTTGTCACCTATGTGGCAATTGACGACGCAGGAAAACCAAGGGAAATCCCCAAGGTTTAGGGCTTTGTCAGAGGCAAATTACATGTCGGGTGTCAATTTAGCTATTGGAATCGGTAACAACCCTATCAAAGAAATTTCAAACTAGGGATATAACCTTGGGTGGTTCAACCTAGGAGGCATGGTGCAGTTTTTTCAATTGTTGATCAGCGGTGTGGCGCAGGGCTGCATTTACGGACTGATCGCACTCGGTTTTGTCCTGATATACAAGGCGACCGAGACCGTCAGCTTTGCCCAGGGCGAGCTGATGATGCTCGGTGCTTTTGGCGGCTTGGTGGCTATGACCATGCTGGGCATGCCCTATTGGCTTTCTATCATCTCGGCGGTGATTGCGATGGCCCTGGTGGGCGCGCTGATCGAAATGGCGGTCATACGCCCCATTTTGGGGCAGCCGGCCTTTTCCATTGTGATGCTGACCATCGGCGTTGGCTATGTGGCGCGCGGCCTGATCACCATGATTCCCAACATCGGCACCGAAACCCAGGCCTTGCCCGTGCCCTACAAGGACGAAATCTGGAAGTTGGGCGGCCTGATTCTGAACGTGGAACATATGGTCGTGATCGCCGCCACCGGCGTTTTGTGCTTGTTGTTGTTTGCCCTGTTTCGCTACAGCAAGCTGGGTATCGCCATGCAGGCCACCTCGCAAAACCAGTTGGCGGCGTATTACATGGGTATTCCCGTCAAGCGCCTCAACAGCATCGCTTGGGCGCTGGCAGCGGCGGTGGCCAGTATTGCCGGGCTACTGCTCGCACCCATTACCTTTGTGCACGCCAACATGGGCTTTATTGGCCTCAAGGCTTTCCCGGCGGCGGTGGTGGGGGGCTTTGGTAGCCTGCCCGGCGCGATTGTGGGGGGCTTGGTTATCGGCTTGGTAGAAGCTTTTTCGGGCTTTTATTTGCCTGACGGCTTTAAGGACACTGCCGCTTACATCGTGGTGCTGGTGATGCTGATGGTGCGGCCCAATGGCTTGTTCGGCGAAAAACTGCGCAAAAAGGTTTGAACATGCGTTTTATTTTCAAAACCGAATACGCCCAGGACATTGGCCTGGCTAAGCACGAAGGCCATGTCTTTTGGTACAGCGCGCTGGTCTTGCTGCTGATATCAGCACCTTGGTTGTTTACCGAGTACTGGCTGGCACAACTCACCTTTGTGCTGATTTACAGCATCGCTGCATTAGGCATCATGCTCTTGGCCGGCTTTACCGGCTTGTTTTCTCTGGGTCACGCCGCCTTTTTGGGTGTGGGTGCCTACACCCAGGCGGTACTGACGAATATGGGAGTGCCTTTTCCCATCGCCCTGGCCTGTGCTGCTGGTTTGTCTGCGGCGGTGGGGCTGGTAGTAGGCTTACCCGCATTGCGAGTCAAAGGCATTTACCTGGGTATGGCCACGCTGGCGTTTGGCTTTATTGTGGAAGAGGTGCTGGCACGCTGGGAGTCAGTAACCGGGGGAAATGCCGGTATCCACCTCAAAAAGCCCAATGTTTTTGGCTGGGTGCTGGAGACGGAAATCCAGTTCTATTTCTTGTGCCTGTTGCTGACGGTGGTGTCGACCCTGGGTATTCTCAATTTGCTTCGTTCGCCTACGGGCCGGGCTTTTGTGGCCATTCGCGATTCGGAAATCTCCGCGCAGAGCATGGGCATTCACCTGGCGCAATACAAAACCATGTCTTTTGCCATCTCAGCAGCGCTGGCCGGTGTGGCCGGAGCTTTGTACGCGCATAAATTGCAATTCATTTCGCCCGACCAATTCAACATCTTGCAATCGATTGACTTGCTCTTGATGATAGTGATTGGCGGTTTAGGCTCGGTACATGGTGCGTTTTTGGGTGCCATATTCTTAATTACCATGCCGCAGCTCATTGCCATGTTCAAGGACTATTTGCCCGCAGTCGTCGGGCAGGCGCCGGGCTTGCAAGGCGTGGTCTATGGCGCGGTGCTGATTGCCTTTGTGCTGTTCGAGCCCATGGGTTTGTATGGACGCTGGCTCAAGGTGCGCACCTATTTTGAAGTCTTCCCGTTCTACCGCAAAGGCATGTTCAAGCGGCAGAAATCTTTCCAGAAATCGGATCGCCTGAAATGACGGACTTTCTTTTATCAGCCAAGGAATTGAGCGTGCGCTTTGGCGGACTGCTGGCGGTCAACCAGGTCAGCTTTGACGTCAAAAAAGGTGAGGTCTTCACCCTGATCGGCCCCAATGGCGCGGGCAAGACCACCGTGTTTAACCTGATCAGCCGGATTTACACGCCGACCGCAGGCAGCATCGATTTTGTGGGCCCCAAGGGTATGGTCAAGCTCACCGACCAAGCCCCGCAAGATGTGGCGGCGCTAGGCATTGCACGGACTTTTCAAAACATCGAATTGTTTGAGCATGCCTCGGTGCTACATAACTTGCTGATCGGGCGGCACACCCACCGAAAAACCAATGTATGGCAGGACATGTTTTTTACTGCCGCCACGCGCGAAGAAGAATTGCGCTCGCGTGAAAAAGCCGAAGAGGTAATCGACTTTCTCAACCTTCAACATTACCGCGATACCTTTGTCGCCGGCTTGCCCTATGGCGTGCGCAAAGTGGTGGAAGTGGCGCGCGCTTTGTGTACCGAGCCTTCGCTTTTGTTGCTGGACGAGCCCTCATCCGGCCTCAACGTAGAAGAGACTGACGACATGGCCTTCTGGATTCAGGACATTCAGCACGAACTGGGCATTACCGTGCTGATGGTGGAGCACGACATGAGCCTGGTGTCTAAAGTGTCCGACCGGGTGTTGGCCATGAACCAGGGCGAAGTGCTGGCCATGGGTACGCCGCGTGAAGTGCAAAGTGATGCCGGTGTCATTGAGGCCTATCTGGGCACCTTGGACGATGTATCGTCCTTACGGCGCGAATCGGCCACGGGAGTAGGCGTATGAGCAACACCCCACCCCCGGTCAGCGATTTGCCGGTACTCAAGCTGCTCAACGTCGAGAGCGCTTACGGTCCGATCAAAGCCATTCGCGGCATCAGCCTGCAAGTGCGGCGTGGCGAAATCGGCGCGGTGCTGGGCTCTAACGGCGCGGGCAAAACCACGATTCTCAAAACCATTTCGGGCATCATCGATCCGCGCAAGGGCTCCATCGAATTCAAGGGCCAGGACATTACCGCCCAAGACCCCTCACACATCGTGCAGCAAGGCCTAAGCCATGTGCCCGAAGGCCGCGAGGTGTTCCCGCTGCTCAGCGTGCATGACAACTTGCTGATGGGCGCCTATACCCGCAGCGATAGCGACCAGGTGGCGCGCGACATGGAGACGGTGTACACCTACTTCCCGATTCTCAAAGAGCGCCGCTTGCAAGATGCAGGTTTGCTATCAGGCGGGCAGCAGCAGATGCTGGCGATCTCGCGCGCGCTCATGGCCAACCCGGATTTGATGTTGCTAGACGAGCCTAGCCTGGGCCTGTCGCCCAAACTGACCAAAGAGATTTTTGAAATCGTGGTGCGCATCAACCGCGAACGCGGCACCACGATTTTGCTGGTCGAGCAAAACGCCAATATGGCGCTTAACGCCTCGGACTACGGTTATGTGCTGGAAAACGGACGCATCGTCATGGAAGACACCTGCGCCCGCCTGCGCGAAAAGGAAGATATCAAGGAGTTCTACCTCGGACTCAAAGAAGAAGGCGTGCGTGACGAGCGGCGCTGGAAAAAGAAAAAGACCTGGAGATGATGATGCCTAGCGCTGCTATTTCAACGTTTTGTGGCTTGCGGGCTGCGCAGCTGTGCGTGGGAGGCTGCTTATGAGCCGCTTATGGGATTTGGGCCATATCCAGCCGGAAAACCGCGTGGTGCTGGAAGGCGACACGATTACTGCCATGTTTTGGAACGCCGTCGCCAAGCGCGGCCCTGCAGTTTGGATGCGCCAAAAACACCTGGGCTTGTGGCGTAGCTGGACCTGGAACCAGACCGCCACCGCCGTGGAAGAAATTTGTGCCGGTTTGCTCAGCCTGGGTTTTGACAAAGGCGAGTGCGCTTCCATCTTGTCCAACACCGTGGTCGAGTGGGTCTGGGCCGATCTGGCGGTGCTGTCGGCCTGTGGCGTGTCCAACGGCATTTACCCTACCGACGCCAGCAGCCAGGTGCAATACCTCAGCGAAGATTCGCGCACCACGATCTTGTTTGTCGAAGACGACGAGCAACTGGACAAGGCCTTGGAGGTGCGCGCCCAGTTGCCGCTGCTACGCAAAATTGTGGTTTTCGACATGGAGGGTCTGCGCACCCTCAAAGACCCGGGCGTTATCAGCCTGGATGCTTTGCGGGCTCTGGGGCGCGAGCACCTGGCCGCGCACCCACAAGCGGTGCGCGAGCGCGCCGCCCAGAGCCAGCCGCAAGACCTGGCTATCTTGGTCTATACCTCGGGCACCACCGGCAAGCCCAAGGGTGCCATGCATTTGCACAAGGGACTGGTGTTTACCGTCCACGGCTACAACACCCTGGTCGCACAGACCATGGACGATGAGCGCATGTGCTTTTTGCCCCTGTGCCATATCGCCGAGCGCATGGGCGGCGAGTATTTCTCGCTCTACACCGGCTCCAAACTCAACTTCGTGGAAAACCCGGAAACCATTCCTGAAAATGTGCGTGAAATTGCGCCCACCGTATTTACCGCCGTGCCCCGCGTATGGGAAAAGTTTTACTCCGGCGTGATGATCACGCTCAAAGAAGCCGGTTTTGTGCAGCAGGCCGTCTATGCCTGGGGTATTGGTGTCGGTGGCCGTATTGCGGACAAAGTGCTGGCCGGTCAACCGGTTGATGCCTGGCTGAAGCTGCAATTTGTGCTGGCCCAATGGCTGGCACTCAACAATGTGCGCAAAACCATAGGTATTCACCGTTCCAAATACCTGGTCACTGGCGCGGCGCCCATATCGCCCGATCTGGTGCGCTGGTTTTTGTCCTTGGGCGTGCCCATGTTGGAAGTCTGGGGCATGACCGAGACCTGCGGCGCCGCCACCGGCGTGCCGGCCACCCGTATCCGTCCTGGATCTATCGGCCCGGCCGCTGGCTACAACGAAGTGCGCCTGGACCCGCAGACCAGCGAAATTTTGGTACGCGGGAAAAACGTGTTTGCCGGTTACCTGAACCAGCCGGAGAAAACCGCAGAGACCATCGATGCAGACGGCTGGCTCCATACCGGCGACGTGGGTGTGGTCGATGGCGACGGCTATTTCCGCATCACCGACCGCATGAAGGACATCATCATTACCGCCGGTGGCAAGAACATCACGCCCTCGGAGCTGGAAAACGACCTCAAGTTCTCGCCCTACATCACCGACGCGGTGGTCATTGGCGACAAACGGCCTTACCTCACGGTCATCATCATGATCGACCAAGAAAACGTCGAAAAATACGCCCAGGATCAGGATGTGCCGTTTAGCAACTACGCCAGCCTGACGCGCTCGGCCGAAGTGCAGGCGCTCATCCAAGCCGAGATAGACCGGGTGAACAAAAAGTTCGCGCGGGTTGAGCAAATCAAGAAATTCTTCCTGCTCGATACGCAGCTCAGCGCGGAAGACGAAGAACTTACCCCCACCATGAAGCTCAAGCGCAAATTGGTGGAAAAGAAATACAACGCTAATATTGAGGCTATGTATGGCTGAGCCCGCCGGGCACGGCAGCACTGCGTAATAATTATTTTTAGGAGACCCAGCATGAAGAAAACATTGTTTCCCTTTACCGGCCTGGCGCTTGCGCTTATCGCGTGGTGCGCCGCAGCACCAGCGCTTGCTGCCGAGCAACAGGGCGTGAGCAAAAACGAAATCGTTATTGGCACCATCCAAGATTTGTCCGGCCCGCTGGCGGGCTATGGCAAGCAATCGCGCAGCGGTATGCAGTTGCGTATCGACGAACTCAATGAGCAAGGCGCCATCCACGGTCGCAAACTCAAGCTGCTGGTGGAAGACTCGGGTTATGACCCCAAACGTGCTGTGCTGGCAGCGCAAAAACTGGTGAACCAAGACAAAATTTTTATCATGGCCGGACATCTGGGCACTGCGCAAAACAATGCGGCCATGCCGATCCAGTTTGAAAAACAAATCGTCAACTTCATGCCCCTGACTGCGTCACGCGATATGTATGACGCGCCCAATGAACTGAAGTACGCTTTGCTCAGCTCGTATTACGACCAGATCCGTATGGTGCTGCCCAAGATGGTGGCAGACAAAAACGTCAAGAAGTCCTGCATCATTTACCAGGACGACGAGTTTGGCTTGGAAGTGCTGCGTGGCGCTGAGGCCGGCCTCAAAACCCTGAACCAAGAATTGACTGAAAAAACTTCGTTTAAGCGCGGCTCCACCGACTTCTCGACCCAGGTCGCGAAGATGAAAGCCTCGGGTTGCGAGCTGGTGGTGTTGGGCACGATTATTCGCGAGACCATCGGAACCGTGGCCGAGTCCCGCAAAACCGGTTTCAACCCGATTTTCTTAGCTTCAATCGCTGCTTACACCGACCTGATTCACAAACTCGGTGGCAAAGCCATGGACGGTATTTATGCCACCAACGTGGTGCAAAACCCTTACCTGGACGAGGCTTCACAGCCCATTCGTTTTTGGGCCAATAAGTACAAAACCAAGTTCAATGAAGACCCGACGGTGTTTTCGGCCTACGGTTACATCATGATCGACATCTTCATCCAGGCGGCGCAAAAAGCTGGCCCCAATCTCACCAGCGCCAGCTTTGTCAAGGCGATGAACAGCATGACGATTCCGGCGGACTTTTTCGGCACCCCAGCTTTGACCTATACCAACACCAAGCGCCTGGGTAGCGAGGCGGCCAAGCTGTCTCAAATCCAGGACGGTAAGTGGCGTGTACTGATGGAAGTGAAGTAATCCCGGCCCAGGGCTACCTGCGCCACGCAAGGGCGAAGGTATCTACATTTATTTTTTTGGAGACCACTATGACAGTAACTAATTTGTTAAAGAAATCCGTGTTCGCATTGGCCGCTATGCTGACCCTGGGTGCCCAGGCCCAGCAGCAAGGCGTGAGCAAAGATGAAATTGTGATTGGCACGATTCAGGACTTGTCCGGCCCCCTGGCCGGGTTTGGCAAGCAGGCCCGCTCTGGGATGCAATTGGCTGTCGCCGAAATCAATGAGCAAGGCGGCGTCAATGGCCGCAAACTCAAATTGCTGGTTGAAGACAACGGCTACGACCCTAAAAAAGCCTTGTTGGCAGCGCAAAAGCTGGTAAACCAGGACAAGATTTTTATCATGGCGGGTCATATCGGGACCGCACAAAATATGGCCGCGATGCCCGTGCAATTCGAAAAAAATGTGGTGAACTTTTTCCCCATCACCGCCGCGCGCGAAATGTATGAACCGCTGGATCGCCTGAAGTATTCTTTTGCCGCCACCTACTACGACCAGATGCGCATCACGCTTCCTTCCTTGATCAAGGAAAAGGGTGCGAAGAAGGTTTGCACCATGTACCAAGACGATGATTTCGGCTTGGAGGTACTACGGGGCGCAGAGGCGGGCCTGAAATCCATGAACATGGAGTTCGTCGAAAAGACCAGCTACAAGCGCGGCGCCACGGATTTTTCCTCTCAGATTTCCAAATTACAGGCCAGCGGCTGCGATTTGGTCGTTCTGGGAACCATCATTCGTGAGACCATTGGCGCCATCGGTACCGCGCGTAAATTGGGCTTCAACCCCGCCTTTGTTGGAACCAGCGCCGCCTACACCGACCTGATCCACAAAATCGGCGGTAAGGCCATGGACGGGCTTTATGCCACCATGACGGTGCAAAACCCTTATTTGGATGAAGCCTCTCAACCCATTCGCTTTTGGGCCAATAAGTACAAAACCATGTTCAACGAGGACCCCACGGTGTTCTCGGTCTATGGCTACATCATCATCAACAGCTTTGCTGCAGCCGCTGCCAAGGCGGGTAAAAATCTGACCACCGATTCCTTTATCAAGGCCATGGACACCATAGTGATTGAGCCCGATATGTTCGGTGGCGCAAAGGCCACCTACAGCGCGACCAAGCGCCTGGGAAGTGATGCTTCGCGGCTGTCCCAAATCCAGGACGGCAAGTGGAAAGTCGTCTCGGGCTATGTGAGCGCGTCCAGCGTGAAATAAACCCTCCGTAGCGGGTGTGGGTTCGTCCTGTCGCCCGCTATTTTCAAGCCGCCCGGCTCAGCGCCGCGCGGCTTTTTTTCGGCCCAAAGCCCCACCACGCCGGCGCCGTCCGCAGGCGCGCTACAGTTAGCCCATGGGCAAGTCACCTCCACCGTTTAAAGCCGCCACCGCTGATCCGCATGCGGTGCTAACGGGTTTTGCCGGCTTGAGTACCAAGCTGGACTATTTATCGGCCTCTGACGTGGAGCAGGTACGCCAGGCTTACCGCTTTGCCGACGAGGCGCATTTGGGCCAGTTGCGCGGTAGCGGCGCGCCCTACATCACGCATCCGATTGCGGTCGCCGCTCAGTGCGCCGACTGGAAGCTCGATGCACCGGCCCTGATGGCTGCGTTGTTGCACGACGCCATGGAAGACTGCGGCGTGACCAAGGTGGAGTTGATAGAGCGCTTTGGCTCACCGGTGGCCGAATTGGTCGATGGCCTGACCAAGCTGGACAAACTCAGTTTCACCACGCGCGAAGAAAACCAGGCCGAGTCTTTTCGCAAAATGCTGCTGGCTATGGCGCGCGACGTGCGCGTCATCCTCATCAAGCTGGCCGACCGCACCCACAATATGCGTACTATGGGCGATATGCCGCGCACCAAATGGGGCCGTATTGCGCAAGAGACCTTAGACATTTACAGCCCCATAGCGCACCGCTTGGGCCTGAACGAAATTTACCGCGAGTTGCAGGAACTCTCTTTTCGCTATTTGCTGCCTTGGCGCCATGCGGTGCTGTCCAAAGCGGTGGCCAAGGCGCGCAGCCGCAGGCGTGATTTGCTGCAAAAAGTGCAGCGCGAAGTGGAAGCCACCTTTGCTGCCCATGGCATGTTGGTGCGCATCTCGGGCCGCGAAAAAGCCCTGTATTCGATTTACCGCAAGATGAGCAGTAAACACCTGAGTTTTGCCCAGGTCACCGATGTCTATGGCTTTCGCGTGCTGGTGCCGGAAGTTACCGACTGCTACACCGCGATGGGCCTCTTGCACCAGCTCTACAAGCCGGTGCCTGGCAAATTCAAAGACCATATCGCGATTGCCAAAATCAATGGTTACCAATCGCTGCACACCACGCTGGTCGGACCGGCCGGCATCAACGTGGAATTTCAGATGCGCACCGAGTCCATGCACCTGGTCGCCCAATCCGGCGTGGCGGCGCACTGGCTTTACAAAGTCAACAAACCGCAGGACGGTGCGCAAGAGCGCTTGGGCGCGCAGTGGTTGCAGTCCCTGCTCGATATCCAGGACGAAACCCACGACGCTACCGAGTTCTGGGAACATGTGAAAGTGGACTTGTTCCCGGATGCGGTTTATGTGTTCACGCCCAAGAGCCAAATCATGGCCATGCCGCGCGGCGCCACGGTGGTGGACTTTGCGTATGCGATTCACAGCAATGTGGGCGACCGCACTATGGCGGCGCGCATCAACAATGAGCAAGTGCCCCTGCGCACCGAGCTGAAAAATGGCGATGTGGTGGAAGTCATTACCGCGCCGACGTCCACACCCAACCCGGCCTGGCTGAGCTTTGTGCGCACCGGCCGGGCGCGCTCCAAAATCCGTCACCACCTCAAGACCATGCAGTTGACCGAGTCAGCCGACTTGGGCTCCAAATTGTTGTCGCAGGCCCTGCGCGCCGAAGGCATCGAAAGCGTACCCGAAGGCGATGCGTTTAAATCGCTGTGGGACAAGGTTTTGCGCTTTACCGGTAGCAAAAACCGCAAAGAGCTGCTCACCGACATCGGCCTGGGTAAGCGCATCGCCAATATCGTCGCCAAGCGCATAGTGAACTTGCTGGCCGATGCGGGACACAAGCCAGACGCTTTGCTGCTTACGCGCGAACGCTTTGCCTCGGACAATGCGCACGGTATGGGCACACTCGCGCTCGATGGTAGCGAAAACGCTTCGGTGAAATACGCTTTGTGCTGCCGCCCGATTCCGGGCGACAACATCGTGGGTTACCTGGGTCGTGGCGAAGGCCTGGCGGTGCATGCAGCGGACTGCGCGGTTGCCAAAAAATTACAGCACAAAGACGGCGAGCGCTTTATGGGCGTGGAGTGGAGCGATGAGATCGTCCGCCCCTTTGAGGCCGACTTGGCGCTCACCGTGATCGACGGGCGCGGCGTTATGGCCAAGGTCGCCTCGGTGCTGGCCGCTGCTGAGGCCGATATCGTGCACATCGAAATGGGCGAAGCCAATAGCCACGACGCCAAAGACATGCACTTTGTCATCGCGGTGCGCGACCGCGCGCATTTGGAAAGCATATTGACCAAGCTACAGCGCTCAGCTGTGGTGATGCACGTCAAGCGCAGCAAGAAAACGGCTTGAGGTTTCTATGCTCAGCGCAAGGTACGCGCCCTGCTTTAGCTGGGCGAAGTAACCTGAGGGAGGGTCTGCATGCGTCCTTCATCGCCAGGAGCGCAGCGACGCGGCGATGCATAAGTGTTTAATTCGCTGGTAATGCTGGATTGCTTCGCTGCGCTCGCAACGACGGGTTTGGACTTCTGCATGTCTTGCAGTGGATTGTTTCGCTTCATGTACGCAATGACGGTATCGGCTTGTGAAGAGCTTACTTAGGCGCCGGATAGCGTACCTCCAGCACTTCAATTTCCGCCACCCGGCCCGGCATGGGCAGGCGCAGCACATCGCCCACGCGGGCCTTGAGCAGGGTGCGTGCAATGGGCGAAATCCAGCTCACCTCTCCGGCTGCGCTATCGGCCTCGTCGATGCCGGTAACGGTGACGGTGCGCTTTTCGCCCACGTCGTCCACATAGGTCACGGTAGCGCCGAAAAATATTTGCTCGTTGCCATGGTGCAAGCTGGGCTCGGTAATGACCGCCATCTCCAAGCGCCGGGTGAGAAAGCGGATACGTCGGTCGATCTCGCGCAAGCGTTTTTTGCCATACAAGTAGTCGCCGTTTTCCGAGCGGTCGCCATTGCTGGCGGCCCAATGCACCACGTCTACCACTTTGGGCCGCTCTTCGTCTATCAAATGCAGCAGCTCATCGCGTAGTACTTTGTAACCTTGTGGGGTAATGTAGTTTTTCCCGCCACCAGGCAGCGCCGCCAGCGGGATGTCATCGTCTTCGTCCGCGTCCTCGCTCTCTTTGGTAAACGCTTTGCTCATGGTCGCCGCCAGGTAGGGCCGCCGACGCAGGCTTTAAGGAAGGTCTGCATGCGTCCGTCTTCGCGAGGAGCGCAGAGACGCGGCGATCCATAAGTGCTTGATTTCCAGGGAAAGCGGGATTGCTTCGCAGCGCTCGCCATGCGGGCTTTGGAATTATTCAGCGCTTCTTTAAGACCTTGGCCCGCCGCGTTGCAGGCTATCGCAGCAGTACGGTTCAGGAGCGTGCGCAGGCGTTTCATAGAATGCACATTCTAAGAACGCCGCCATGTTCAGCTTTTTCAAAAAAAAACCGCCCCCGCTAACCGCCGCACCTAGTGCCGTAACAGACGTCGCTCAGCCCCAGGCTGCTGCGCCTGCTGCACTAGATAAGCCAGCGAGCGCCCCGCAGCGCCAAACCTGGCTGGGAAAACTCAAAGCCGGTTTGGGTAAAACCGCAGCGGGTATTGCCTCGGTGTTTGGTGGCTCGCGCATCGACGAGGCTTTGTTTGAAGACTTGGAAAGCGCCTTGCTCATGGCCGACGCCGGCGTATCGGCCACCACGCATTTGATTACCGAGTTGCGCCGCCTGGCCAAAGACAGCAAAGCCGAAACACCTGAACAACTCAAAGCCTTGCTGGTCGATGCCCTGGCCCGCTTGCTCGAACCTTTGGAACGCAGCCTGGTCATTGGTCCCGACCAGCCCACCGTGATGATGGTGGCAGGGGTCAACGGCGCAGGCAAGACCACCTCCATCGGCAAGCTAACCCACCGCCTAGCCGACCAGGGCGCCTCCGTGCTCTTGGCCGCAGCCGATACCTTTCGCGCAGCGGCGCGTGAGCAACTCACGGTCTGGGCCGAGCGCAATACCGTGGAGATCGTCAGCCAAGAAGGCGGTGACCCAGCGGCGGTAAGTTACGACGCGGTATGCGCTGGTAGAGCGCGTAAAAAAGACGTGGTGCTGATCGATACCGCAGGCCGCCTGCCCACGCAAATGCATTTGATGGAAGAGCTAAAAAAAATGCAGCGCGTGGTGGCCAAAGCCGGAGTGGCTTCGGGCCTGGAGCATTGCCCGCGTGAAGTGCTGCTGGTGATTGACGGCAATACCGGCCAAAACGCCTTGGCCCAGGTGCGTGCGTTTGACGATGCGCTGGGTCTGACTGGGCTCATCATCACCAAGCTCGACGGCACAGCCAAAGGCGGCGTGCTGGCGGCTATTGCGCGTGAGCGGCCGATACCGGTGTACTTTATCGGTGTGGGCGAAAAGCTCGAAGAACTGGAAACCTTTAACGCACGCGAATTCGCCCAGGCGCTGTTGCAATAAACCTACGCTGCACAAGTTGGTAAGGTCGCAGGGAGCACGCCGACCGGCCCAAGCGCTTACGCTACAGGTCTTATGTTTGACACTCTCTGTATAAATCCTATCCCGCGACGCCAAGCCCTGGCCCGCATGGCAAGTCCCGCCTTGGCGCTTGCGTTTCTGCTGCCTGTGCGTGCGGTATCGGCATCTAGCGCCTTAGCGCCGGACAGCCCCGCGTGGCGCGCCATCGAAGCGCAGGCCAAAGGCCAAACCGTGTATTTCAACGCCTGGGCGGGTTCACCTGCCATCAACAGCTACATTCAGTGGGCCGCTGCGCAATTGGAGCAACGCTATGGCCTGCGCTTGGTACACGTCAAGATCAGCGACGCCGCCGACATGGTGCAACGGGTGCGCAATGAAAAAGCCGCCGCCAAGGCTGATGGAACGGTAGACCTGGTCTGGATCAACGGCGAAAATTTTTTGGCTATGAAGCGCGAAGGCTTGCTCAAAGGACCGTTTGCCGAGCAACTGCCCTCTTATGCCTGGGTGGACACCCAAGGCAAGCCCACCACGCGCATAGATTTTTCTGAACCGGTCGACGGGATGGAAGCCCCTTGGGGTATGGCGCAACTGACCTTTATGGTCGATAGTGCCCGCGTGCCGCAAGCGCCGCGCAGCCTGGCGGCCTGGCTGGCTTTTGCACAGACCCATCCGGGCCGCGTCACCTACCCGCGCCCGCCGGACTTTCATGGCACAAGCTGGCTCAAGCAAATGCTGCTGGACCTCAACCCCGGTGCGCAACGCCAGGCGCTGTTCCAGCCGCTGACAAGCGCCGCGTTCGAGGTCCGTAGTGCAGCCCTGTGGCGCACGCTGGACGCGGTACATCCGCATCTGTGGCGCAAAGGTCGTCAGTTCCCCCTGAGTGCGGGCGCGCAGCGCCAAATGATGTCCGATGGTGAGCTGCTGTGGGCCATTACCTTCAACCCCAATGAAGCGGCCAATGAAATCGCAGCAGGCCGCTTGTCAGCCAGCACCATCAGCTACCAGTTTGACAGCGGCACCCTGGGCAACACGCATTTTTTAGCCATACCGTTTAACACCCGGGCCTTTGCCGCCGCGCAAGTGACCGCCAACTTTTTACTGGGTGCGCAGGCGCAGGCGCGCAAAGCCGACATCGCGGTGTGGGGCGACCCCACTGTGCTGGCCGTCGATGCACTACCTGCCGCGCAGCGGGATTGGTTTCAATCGACCATGGTGCCTGGCCAATTGCGAACATCGGCCCCGGCGATTCCCGAGCCGCATGCCAGCTGGGTCGATGCCTTAGAAAAAGAATGGGCGCGCCGCTACGGCGGCTAACTTTAGGAACATCTGCACAAGTCCAAACCGGTCATTGCGAGCGCAGCGAAGCAATCCATATTTGCTTGCGAATCAAACGCTTATAGATCGCCGCGTCGCTGCGCTCCTCGCGATGACAGACTTATGCAGACCCTCCTTAAGTCACCGTCGCGATAGGCATTGAGGTGCTAAGTGCCCAATACTCTGCGCTGTGACATCGCGCAGCGCTCAGCTTGCGGTGGTTGTCGCTTTTCTAGCGGGTTTGCCGTGTCGCTAAGCCCACTCGCACCGAACCGCAAGGAGGAAACCACATGAAACATCTACCCAAACTGATTGCGCTGCTGCTGGTACCAGGCCTGGCTTACCTTCTGCTGTGGCCCGTGCCGGTTCAGCCTGTGTCCTGGAACGCACCCAAAGCGCCGGGTTACCAGGGGCCGCATGCGGTCAATGACAAGCTGTCCCAACTCACGCTCATCGATTTGCATGGCGAAGAGGGGCCGGAACACATCATGATCGGGCCGGACGGCAAGCTCTACACCACAGTTGCCAGCGGCAAAATTTTGCGTATGGCGCAAGACGGTAGCGGCCAAGAAACCTTTGCCAGCACCGGCGGACGCGTGCTGGGTTTTGACTTTGATGCCCAGGGCCAACTGGTGGCTGCGGACGCCGTCAAAGGGCTCTTGTCCATTAGCCAAGATGGCAAGGTCAGCGTACTGACCGATAAGGTGGATGGCGACCCCATCCGCTATGCCGATGCGGTGGTGGTCGCGAAAAGCGGCAAGATGTATTTCAGCGACGCCTCCACCCGTTTTGGTCCGGCCCAGTGGGGCGGCACGTTTGAAGCCAGTATCTTGGACATTCTGGAGCAATCGGCCACCGGGCGGATTTTGGAATACGACCCTGCCACCCGCGCCACCCGCATCCTGGCCCAGGGCCTGAGTTTTGCCAATGGCCTAGCGCTCAGCCACGACGAAGCCAGTTTGTTTGTGAACGAGACTGGCAAATACCGTGTTTGGAAACTGGCCGTGGGGGCGCAAAAACTGCAATTGGGCGACGGCCCGCCACCAGCAAGCGCGCAAGTGCTGTTCGAGAACCTGCCTGGCTACCCGGACAACTTGATGCGCGGACAGGACGGGAAAATCTGGCTCGGTTTTGCCAAGCCGCGCAACCCCACAATTGACGGCTTTGCCGACAAGCCCTGGCTGCGTTCGCTGACGCTGCGCCTGCCGCGCGCTATGTGGCCTATCCCCAAGGCCTACGGCCATGTCATGGCGTTTACTGAGGACGGCAAAGTAGTAGTTGATATGCAAGACCCGACCGGTGCTTACCCTGAAGCCACCGGTGTGACTGAAACTGCGGATCGTTTGTATATTCAAAGTTTGCATGCGAAGGGGCTGGGTTGGCGTAAGCCTTGAGGCTTGAATACAGGTTTCGGCCTGTTGGCTGAGTTACTTTCTTTTGCTTGGCCTAAAGAAAGTAGCCAAAGAAAAGGCGAGCCAATAGCCTCCTGTGTTTGGCTTGCTGCCGGCTGATTGCCTGCCGCGGGGCTTGCGCCTGCCGCGGGCCTTACTTTTCTTTGCTTCGCCAAAGAAAAGATAAGCAAAAGAAAGGCGAGCCAAAGGCCGTGGCCCT
>CAJBBZ010000183.1 GCA_903951445.1 uncultured beta proteobacterium | reverse complement strand
CGCTTGGTGAACCTGGGCTGCGGCACCGGCCACCCCAGCTTTGTGATGTCTTCCAGCTTTGCCAACCAGACGATTGCCCAGATCGAGCTGTTCACCAAGCCCAAGGAATACAAAAACGGCAAGGTCTATGTGCTGCCCAAGCACCTAGACGAAAAAGTGGCCCGCCTGCACCTGAAGAAGGTTGGCGCCATGCTGACTGAGCTGACCCAAGAGCAGGCCGATTACATCGGCGTGAGCAAGGCCGGCCCCTACAAAGCGGACACCTACCGGTATTGATGCGCCACTGAATGCGCATTGACCAATTGCTGGTGCACCGCCAGCATGCCAGCACCCGTTCGCAGGCGCAGCGCCTGATTGCCGATGGGGTGTTGTGGCAGCAAGGGGACGCGTGGAAACGCATCCTCAAAAACGGCGACGAAGTCCCCGAGGACGCGCCGCTTAAGCTGCTCAATGCCCAAGAGGCGCGCTATGTGTCGCGCGGTGGCCTCAAACTTGAGGCCGCCTTGGCGCATGTGCAATTGGACGTACGTGGCATGGCATGCCTGGATGTGGGCCAGTCCACCGGAGGCTTTACCGACTGCTTGTTGCAGCGCGGTGCAGCATCCGTGGTGGGCGTCGATGTGGGTAGCGCGCAGTTGCATCCGCAATTGCGTACCGACCCGCGCGTGCTCTGCGTGGAAAAAGTCAATGCGCGTGCTTTGACAGCCGACGATTTGCTGCAAGCCTACGAAGACAGCATCAGCGAGCAAGGGGTGTTTGATAATGGCGAGGAGCCTGACGATGACGAAGCAGCGGTGCCCAGCTTTGCACCGGCCTTTGACCTGATCGTCGCGGACTTGTCCTTTATCTCGCAAACCTTGGTTTTGCCTGCGGTGGTCGCCCTGCTCAAGCCGGGCGGCAGCTTGCTCACCCTGGTCAAGCCGCAGTTTGAACTGCAGCCCGGCCAGGTTGGCAAAGGCGGCATCGTCAAAGACGCATCTCTGTATCTATTTGTTGAGCAGCGCTTGCGTGATGCATGCGCCGCCCTTGGCCTGGAGGTCACTGCGTGGTTCGATTCCCCCATTGCCGGCGGGGATGGCAACCGCGAGTTTTTTATCTGCGCCCGGTATCCGGGCCTTGACCCTTCTTCCAAATGAGAACGCCATGTTTTCTACCCCTCGGGTTCCAGTCAGTCTGGAATTCTTTCCTCCCAAGACCGTGGAAGGCGCTGACAAACTGCGCTTAGTGCGCCAGCAACTTTCTGTTTTACATGCCCGTTTTTGCTCCGTGACCTACGGGGCCGGAGGCTCCACCCAAGAGGGCAGCCTGCGCACCGTGGCCGAGCTGGCTAAAGAAGGCGAATGCGCTGCGGCGCACTTCACCTGCATCCATGCGACGCAAGACTCGGTGCGCGCCCATTTGCACACCTTGCAGTCCATGGGCGTGCGCCATTTGGTGGCATTGCGCGGCGACTTGCCAGAGGACTATGTGCCGGGCGCTTTTCCGTATGCCAGCGATTTGGTCGCCTTTGTGCGCCGGGAAACCGGCAAGGACTTTCATATCGAAGTGGCCTGCTATCCCGAAACGCATCCGCAGGCCGCGTCCCCGCAAGACGATGTGCGCGCCTTTGCCGCCAAAGTGCACGCTGGAGCGGACTCGGCCATCACCCAGTACTTTTACAACGCCGATGCCTACTTCCGTTTTGTAGAAGAGACGGCGGCCCTTGGGCTGGATATCGACGTGGTGCCGGGCATTTTGCCGATTGCCAATACCGGCCAGTTGCTGCGTTTCTCATCGGCCTGCGGCGCAGAGATCCCGCGCTGGATACGCCAGCGCCTGGAAAGCTTTGGCCAGGACATGGCCTCGGTGCAAGCCTTTGGGCTGGAAGTGGTGACGCGCTTGTGCGAGCGTTTGCTCGCCGGTGGTGCGCCGGGCTTGCATTTCTACACGCTCAACCAGAGTGCGCCTACGCTGGCGATTTGCAATGAACTGGGGATGCTCCAGGGCGCACCGCAGCGCTAAGCGGGGGTATGTAAGCTCAAACCGTTACCGGTTTGGTTTTCCAGATCTCGCGGGCGTACTGTTCAATCGTGCGGTCCGCTGAAAACGGGCCCATGGCGGCGATGTTGTGCAGGGTCTTGAGCGCCCAGGCATCGGGCTTGCGGTAGGCGGCGTCGGCAGCGTCTTGGGCGGCGGCATAGCTGGGGTAATCGGCCAGCAAAAGGTAGTGGTCGCCCCAGTTCACCAGCGCGTCATAAATATTTTGGTAGCGCTGGGGCTCGGTGGGGCTGAAGGCACCGTCGCGCAGGGCCAGCAGCACCTGCTCTAGCTCCGGGCAGGCATCCAAAGCCTGGCGCGGCTGGTAGCCCGCAGCGCGGGTGGCAGCGACCTCGGGCGTGGTCAAGCCAAAGATAAAAATATTGTCTTCACCTACGCCATCAAGAATTTCCACATTCGCTCCGTCCAGCGTTCCGATGGTTAGCGCGCCGTTGAGCGCGAGCTTCATATTGCCGGTTCCCGATGCCTCTGTACCGGCGGTAGAAATCTGCTCGGACAGGTCGGCCGCCGGGATGATGCGCTCGGCCAGGCTGACGCTGTAATTGGGAATGAAGACGATCTTGAGTTTGTCACCTACGCGCGGGTCATTGTTAACTGTGGTGGCCAGGTCGTTGATGAGTTGAATGATGAGCTTGGCCATGTGGTAAGCCGAGGCCGCTTTACCGGCAAACACGACTACACGCGGCAGCACATCGGCCTTTGGATCGCGCAAGATGCGCTGGTAGCGCGCAATTACATGCAGCACATTGAGCAACTGGCGCTTGTATTCATGGATGCGCTTGACTTGTACGTCAAACATGGCGTCCACCGGCAGCGTAAGCCCCATGTTCGTCTGCACCCAATCTGCCAGCCGCTGCTTGTTGGCGCGTTTGGCATCTTGCAGCGCTTTGATCAGCGCTGGCTGGTTGGCCAGCGGCGCCAAAGCCCCGAGCTGGGTGAGGTCGCGCCGCCAGCCGGTGCCGATGTATTTGTCAAGCACCGCCGCCAGGGCGGGATTGGCCTGCGCCAGCCATCGGCGCGGTGTGATGCCATTGGTTTTATTGTTAAAGCGCGCCGGCCACAACTGCGCAAAATCGGCAAATATCGATTGCTGCATCAGCGCCGAATGCAGGGCCGAAACCCCGTTGATCGAGTGGCTGGCCACCACCGCCAGATAGGCCATACGCACCCTGCGCTCGCCTTGCTCGTCCACCAAAGAGACACGTTGCAAGAGTTCAGGCTCAGCCCCCTGCGCAGTCAGATCTTCCAGAAAGCGCGCGTTGATATCAAAAATGATTTGCAAATGGCGCGGCAGGATGCGCCCAAACATGTCCACCGGCCAGGTCTCCAGGGCCTCGTGCATGAGCGTGTGGTTGGTGTACGAGAAAACCCCTTGGCATAGCGTCCAAGCTTGGTCCCACGGCAGCGCATGTTCATCGAGCAGCAAGCGCATGAGCTCGGGGATGGCCAGCACTGGGTGGGTGTCGTTGAGGTGAATACTGACCTTGGCGGGCAGTTGATTGAAATCGGTGTGCGTCTGGAGGTAGCGGCGCAGCAAGTCCTGTACGCTGGCGCTGACAAAGAAATATTCTTGGTGCAAACGCAACTCCCGCCCGGCGGGCGTGGAGTCATCTGGATAGAGCACCCGGCTGACGTTTTCCGAGTGGTTTTTGCTCTCCACCGCAGCGAAATAATTCCCCCGGTTGAAAGCCCCAAGGTCGATTTCGTGGGTGGCCTTGGCAGACCACAAACGCAGCGTGTTGGTGGCCTGCGTATCGTAGCCGGGGATGATGGTGTCGTAGGCCATGGCTTGCACTTCATGCGCGCTCACCCATTGGCACTTGCCCTGTTCTTCCAGCACCTGGCCACCGAACTGCACCCGGTACACCACCTCGGGCCGGGCAAATTCCCAGGGGTTGCCCTGGGTCAGCCAATAGTCGGGCACTTCCACCTGGCGGCCATCCACAATGGTCTGGCGGAACATGCCGTAGTCATACCTTATGCCGTAGCCATAACCGGCGATATTGAGGGTGGCCATCGCATCCAGAAAGCAGGCTGCTAAACGACCCAAACCGCCATTGCCCAAGGCCGCATCGGGCTCGAGCTCACTGATCGCGGCCATGTCCACGCCAAAATCGAGCAAGGCCTGCTGCATACGCGCGCGCAAACCCAGCGCCAACAGTGCGTTACCAAAGGTGCGCCCCACCAAAAATTCCATGGACAGGTAGTACACCCGCTTGGAATCCTGGGCGTACTGGGCCCGGGTGGTTTTCATCCAGCGCTCGATCAACTGGTCACGCACCGCATAGGCTGCAGCGTTAAGCCAATCCTGCGCGCTCGCCGCCTGCGGGTCTTTGCCCACGCTGAACATCAGCTTGTTGGCAATCGCACGTTTGAGCGACTCCAGATCCCGCTTGGGGCTGTCGAAGGGAAAAGTGGCTTGGGGGGAGGTCAAATCAGGAAAATTCATGGGCAATAGACGCTTGAAATTAGGGCGTTGAAATAAGTGATGCGTACAGATCGCGGTATTGCCGAGCGCTGTCCTCCCAGCTCGATGCAATTCGCATGCCGTTGTGGCGGACGCGGTTCCAGTCCGCCCGTCGCCGGTACAGCGCAAAGGCGCGGCGCAGGGCGCTGCGGTAGGGTGTGCTGTCAAAAGCATCAAATACAAAACCGGTGGCACTGCTGTCGTCCAGGGTTTCCAGGTCGGTGTCCACCACGGTATCGGCCAGGCCACCGACGCGGCGCACCAGCGGCAGGCTGCCGTATTTCATGCCATAGAGCTGGGTCAGCCCGCAGGGCTCAAAGCGCGAGGGCACCAGCGTCACGTCACTGCCGCCAAAAATGCGGTGTGCCAGTGCTTCGTCATAGTCCAGCCGTACCGCCACGCGTCCGGGGTAGGCCTGCGCTTGCGCCGCCAGCGCATGTTCGAGCGCGGCGTCACCGCTACCCAACACCAGCAACTGGCCACCGCCGCCGACAATTTCCTCGATCCCGCCTAGCACCAGCGGCAGGCCTTTTTGCTCGGTCAGGCGGCCCACCAGGGTGAACAAGGGCGCATCGGGCAGCGCTTGCAAACCGGTCTCGGCTTGCAAGTGCGCTTTATTGAGGGCTTTGCCGGTCAGTTTGCGCAGATCAAAGGGGTGGGGCAGCAGGGCATCGTGCTTGGGATCCCAGACGCTGCCGTCCACGCCGTTCAAGATGCCGCTGAGCTGCGCGGCCCGGTTGCGCAGCAATCCGTCTAAGCCAAAGCCTTGCTCTGTAGTCTGGATTTCGCGGGCATAAGTAGGGCTTACGGTGCTGATGTGGTTCGCATAGACAAGGCCCGCTTTCATAAAAGAAACCTGCCCATAAAACTCCAGCCCATCAACGCTAAACGCACTGGCGGGCAAGCCCAGTTCGGGAAAACAGCCCGCGTCAAAGCAGCCCTGGTAGGCCAGGTTGTGAATCGTAAATAGAGATGGAACCCGGTGCGGGCTGTCCCACAAGGCCATGCAAGCAGGCGCCAGAGCGGCATGCCAGTCATGGCAGTGCACCAATTGGGGACTCCAAGCACTGTCCAAAGCGTAGGCCAGGTGCGCCGCGCCCCATCCCAGTGCAGCAAAACGCCGGTGGTTGTCGGTGTAGGGGTGATGCTGCGCGTCATGGTAGGGGTTGCCAGGCCGGTCATACAGTCCCGGCGCTAGCAGCACATACGCCTTGAGCGCCTGCCCCGCAGCACCCAGTCCGGGTAAGTGCCCCAAAACCACCTCGATGCGCTCGCCCCAGGGGGTGGTGAAATTGCCGATGGTCTGCGCTGCATGCAGGCCAGCCGCTACCGCAGGGAAGCCCGGTAACAAGGGCCGCACATCGCAAGCTTGTGCGCCCAGCGCTGCGGGCAGGGCGCCTGCCACATCGGCCAAGCCGCCGGTTTTGAGCAAGGGAAAAAGTTCGGAGCTAACTTGAAGAATACGCATGCACACAAGCCGGGGCGGGACGCTTAGGGGGAAGTTAATCCGTCGAGCATAGCTTGGGTTATCAATACCACGCCATTCTCGGTGCGCTCAAAACGCGCAGCGTCCAGCGCGGCGTCTTCGCCGACGACCAGGCCTTCGGGCAGTTCGCAGCCCCGGTCCACCACAATTTTGCGCAATCGGCAGCCCCGGCCTACTGTGACGTCGGGCAAGAAAACCGCTTGGTCAATCACGCAAAAGGAATGCACCCGCACGCCGGAAAACAAGACGGAATTACTCACTATCGAGCCCGAAACAATGCAACCGCCTGAGACCATGGTGTTGATCGCCTGCCCATGCTTGCCTTGGGCATCCTGCACAAACTTAGCAGGGGGGAGCTGGCGCTGGCTCGTCCAGATGGGCCAATTGGTGTCATAAATATCTAGCGCTGGTGTCACCGATGCGAGGTCAAGATTGGCTTCCCAAAACGCGTCTATCGTGCCCACGTCACGCCAATAGGGTTCAGACTCCTGCGTGGACGACACACAGGACATAGAGAAGGGATGGGCAATTGCACGCCCTTCCTGTACCACGCGCGGAATTACATCTTTGCCAAAGTCGTGGCTGGAAGAAGCGTTGGCCAGGTCTTCGTCCAGTACCCGGTAGAGGTAAGCGGCGTTGAAGATGTATATCCCCATGCTGGCCAGCGCCACATCCGGTTTACCTGGCATGGGCTGGGGCTGCGCCGGCTTTTCATCAAAGCGGACGATGTTGCGTGCCGCTTCTATGGCCATGACCCCGAATGCACTGGCCTCTTGCAGCGGCACTTCGATGCAGCCCACCGTGCAATCCATGCCACTTTCCACATGGTCTTTGAGCATCAGCGAGTAATCCATTTTGTACACATGGTCACCGGCCAGGATGACCACGTAATCCGGGTTGCTGCTTTGGATGATGTCCAAATTTTGGTAAATCGCATCGGCGGTACCGCGGTACCAGTGCTCGTCATTGAGCCGTTGTTGGGCTGGCAACAGGTCCACCATCTCGTTGAGCTCGGCGCGCAAAAAACTCCAGCCACGCTGAATATGGCGCAATAGCGAATGCGATTTGTACTGCGTGATAACGCCTATGCGCCGGATGCCGGAGTTGACGCAGTTGGACAGTGCGAAGTCAACAATACGGAACTTTCCGCCGAAATATACCGCCGGCTTGGCGCGCTTATCGGTCAACTGCTTTAGACGGGAACCACGTCCCCCGGCCAGCACCAAGGCGATGGTGCGGCGCACCAGCATATGGGGCTGCATGGAGGGTTTGTGCGGGGCATCTTTAGTGGGCATGGGGTCGCTCCTAAGGTAGTTCTTATTACGTTGATGTTGGTGCTGCACTGGCAAGCCACAAACTCCCCGGCGGCATCATTTCAACATGTTCCAAGCGTCTATTAGGGCTGTCTCCGCCAGCCGTGTCAATTAGAAGAAACCACGCCCCCGGCGGCAGAGTACAGCGCACCGGCTCGGACGCGCCGTTACACAGCAGCAGGCAACTGGCATGCAGCGCACCGGCATGGTGCGCGCTGCCCATTGCGGCGGCCCAGTCGAGCTGCACCGCCAGCGTGCGGCGCGCCGGATCGTTCCAATCTTGCGGACGCGGCGAGCTTGCATCGGGGAGAAACCACCGCGCCACCACGCCCTGGTCTGCGCCCTCTGCTTGCCACCAGCCGCTACTGCGCAACACGGCGCGACTTTGGCGCAGCGCTTGTACCGAAGCGATGAAATCGGCATAGCCCGTATCGGCATTTTCCCAATCCAGCCAACTGATGGCGTTGTCCTGGCAGTAGGCGTTGTTATTGCCGCCCTGGCTGTGGCCGATGCTGTCACCGGCCTGCACCATCGGGGTGCCCAGCGACAGCAGGGTGATCGCCAGCAACACGCGCTGCCATTGGCTGCGTTGGGCGCGGACCTGCGGGTCTGCGCTATCGCCTTCGACACCGCAGTTGATGCTCAGGTTGTGGCCATGCCCGTCGCGGTTGTCTTCGCCATTGGCCTGGTTGCGCCGTTCGGTGTAGCGCAGCAAATCGGCCAAGGTAAAACCGTCATGCGCCGCGACAAAATTTACGCTGCTGTGGGCCGCCCGTGTGCGGGGTTCAAAGGTGTCGCTAGAGCCGGCCAGCCGCATAGCCCATTCGCCCAGGCCCACATCGCGGTGCAGCCAAAAACTGCGCTGGGTGTCGCGAAAGCGGTCGTTCCACTCCAGCCAAGCCGCCGGAAATTGCCCGAGCTGGTAACCGCCTTCGCCGATGTCCCAGGGCTCGGCCACGAGCGTGCAGCGCGACAAGAGCGGATCGTCCGCCAGGGCCTGCAACAGGGGCGCGCGGGCCGAAAACGCATAGTCCTCTTCTGCCGTGCCGCGCCCCAGCGCCGGGGCTAGGTCAAAGCGAAAACCGTCTATTCCATAGTCCAGCACCCAGCTGCGCAGGCTTTGTAGCACCATGCGGATGACCAGCGGATGATCTAGCCGCAAACAGTTGCCGCAGCCAGTCCAGTTACGGTAGCGCGCCGGATCTTCCGAATCCAGGTGGTAGTAGGTCGCATTGTCGATACCGCGCAAGCCCAGGGTCGGGCCCTGCTCGTCGGTCTCACCGCTGTGGTTGTAGACCACATCGAGCAGCACTTCCAATCCTGCATCGTGCAAGGCGCTGACCATGGCGCGCAACTCGCTGCGCGGCGTAGTGCCGGGCTGGCCACTCCAATAGCGCGCGGTCGGTGCGCTCCAGGCAATAGGGCTGTAGCCCCAGTAATTGCGCAGGTTTAGCGTGAGTAAGCGCAGCTCATCGGCGCAGGTCGCCAGGGGCATGAGGCTGACGGTGGTCACCCCCATTCTTTTGAGATGCGCAATGGCTGCCGGGTGCGCCAGCCCGGCATAGCTGCCGCGCAGTGCCGGGGGAATATCGGGGTGCAGGGCGCTAAAGCCTTTGACGTGCAATTCGCAAATCAGGCGTTGCGCCGGGTCAAGCACTGAGCCCCGCGCTGCGGGCGCGAAGGGCTCCACCACGACGGCTTTCATGGCCTGCTGCGCGTTGTCGCGCGTGTCTTGCAGCATGGGCGCGCCCGCGCGGTGGCCTAGGTGAATATCCTGCCCCTCGTAGCTACCCAAGACCGACGCGGCGCTGGGGTCGAGCAAAAGCTTGTGCGGATTGAAACGCTGGCCCCGCGCCGGGTCCCAAGGGCCGTGCACGCGCCAACCGTAAATTAATCCGGCTGTTGCGCCGGGGAGCAGGGCTTGCCAGACACCGCCTACCGCAGCAGGCATGGGCAGGCGCTGCGTTTCGGTCTGGCCGGTGGCGTCAAACAGGCACAAGTCCACCGCTTGCGCATGGGGCGCTGCCAAAGCGAATTGCACGCCGCCGTCCACCACCGTTGCGCCCAGCAGCGCTACGCCAGACAGGCGCTGCAAGGCCGCGTTCATCACACTGCGCTCACGCTGGTTCCAGCACCAGGCAGGACAGCGGCGGCAGCTGCAGAAGCAGCGATTGTTCGTGCCCGTGCGCCCCCTGTGCATCCGCATGCAAGCTGCTGTTGCCGATACCGCTGCCGCCGTACACGCTTGCATCGGTGTTGATCACTTCACGCCATGCGCCCCCTTGCGCAACACCGAGTCGGTAAGCGGTACGCGGCAAGGGCGTGAAATTGCAGATCACCACCGCGCATTGGCCGCTGCGCGACCACCGGGCAAAGGCCAATACCGATTGGGCATGGTCTTCGTGCGCGATCCAGCTGAACCCGGCGGAATCGACATCCTGCGCGTGCAAGGCGGGCAGGTCGCGGTAGACGCGGTTGAGATCACGCACCAAGCGCTGCACACCGGCGTGGCCGGGCTGGTCTTGCAGATGCCAGGGCAGGCTTTGGCCATCAGCCCATTCGGTGGGCTGGGCGAACTCGCCCCCCATGAACAATAGTTTTTTACCCGGATAGGCCCACATCAGGCCGTAAAGCGCGCGCAAATTGGCCAATTGCTGCCAGGGGTCGCCCGCCATCTTGCCCAGCAGCGAACGCTTGCCGTGCACCACTTCGTCGTGCGAGAGCGGGAGCACAAAGTTTTCGCTAAACGCGTACATCAGCCCAAAAGTCAGCAAATTTTGGTGGTGGCGGCGGTAGACGGGGTCGAGCTGAAAGTAGTCGAGCGCATCGTGCATCCAGCCCATATTCCACTTGAAGTGAAAGCCCAGCCCACCGCCAGCCAGGTCGGGCGCTGGCGGGCGACTCACGCCCGGAAAGGCGGTGGATTCTTCGGCAATCATCAGCGTGCCAGGCCGCTCCACGCCGACTTGGTGGTTGAGGCGGCGCAGGAAATCCATGGCCTCCAGGTTTTCGCGCCCGCCATGGGCGTTGGGTATCCATTGGCCGGGCTCCCGGCTGTAATCGCGGTACAGCATAGAGGCCACGGCATCGACACGCAGGCCGTCAATGCCAAAGCGCTCCAGCCAGTACAAGGCGTTGCCGATCAAAAAATTACGCACTTCGGTGCGGCCGAAGTTGTAGATCAGCGTATTCCAGTCCTGGTGAAAACCTTCTTTGGGGTCGGCGTATTCGTAGAGATGCGTGCCGTCAAAAGTCGCCAAACCGTGCGCGTCGCTGGGGAAGTGCGCGGGCACCCAATCCAAAATAACGCCCAATCCGGCGGCATGGGCCGCGTCCACAAAATACTGAAAATCCTCCGGGCTGCCAAAGCGCGCCGTGGGCGAGAACATGCCCAGCGGCTGGTAGCCCCAGGACGCGTCCAGCGGATGCTCACTCACGGGCATAAGCTCTAGGTGCGTGAATCCCAGGTCGCGGGCATAAGGCACCAGGGTGTCGGCCAGTTCGCGGTAGTTCAGCCAGCGCCAGCCGTCCGCTTTGCGCCAGGAACCCAGGTGCACTTCGTACATCGACAAGGGCGCATTCAGCGCATTGGCTGCGGCACGCGATGGCTGCATTGCGCGCCGGGGCGGCAGCCCGCACACCACGCTGGCCGTGGCCGGCCGCAATTGGGTTTGGAAGGCATAGGGGTCCGCTTTCAATGCGACCAGACCCTGCGCGCTCAAGATTTCAAACTGGTAGGTGTCGCCCCGCACCACCTGGGGCAGAAAGATTTCCCACACGCCGCAGCCATGGCGCAAACGCATAGGGTGGCGCCGCCCGTCCCATTGGTTGAAACTGCCGACTACCGATACCCGCTTGGCATTGGGCGCCCAAACGGCAAAGCGGGTGCCCGGTACGTCATCGCGTATATCGGGGTGCGCGCCCAGGCATTCGTAGGGCCGCTGGTGCGAGCCTTCGGCCAGCAACCAAATGTCTGCATCGGAAAGGATTTCAGGGAAAGCGTAAGGGTCATCTAGCAGCCTGTGGTCAGCGGTGTTACCTGCGCCCGGCTGCCAGTGCACCCGCAACTGGTAGGCAAAGGGCACGCTGCGCCCCGGCAGCGCGCTGCTGAACACATCGCTATTTCCCAGTCGCTGCAAGCTGCCCGCCAAGCGCTGCGTGTTGCGCTCTACCACGTCCACCGTGCGGGCATGGGCTAGCACGGCGCTAACCCACAAACGTCCGTCCTGCACATGCATACCCAGCACGCCAAACGGGTCGGCGTGCTGCGCCGCCATCAGGGCGGAAACATCGTGGTCTTTGAGCATAGGGTGCGGCGCGAAAGCGGTGCAGATCAGTGCGCCAGACCGAAGTAGCCGCCCCAGGGCTGCAAGGCCACATAGCCCTCGATCAGCAAAGCACCTTGCAGACCGCTGCCCTCCAGCGACTGTGTGCCGTAGTGGGCGGGCGGCAGCGGCCAGTCCACCGCGGTGTCGCTGAAATTAAACACGCATAGCACGCACCGCCCTGCATGGCTGCGCTCAAAGGCCAGCACCTGCGGATGCAGGGGCAGCAGCCGCATACCGCCATGCACCAGCACCGGGTGCTGCGCGCGCCAGCGGATTAGGCCGGTATAGAAATGAAGCAGGCTGTGCGGATCGGCGCATTGCGCGTCGACCGCCAGCGCGAGGTGTTCTGGCGGCAGTGGCAGCCAAGGCTCGGCACCACTAAAACCGCCCAGCGCCTGCTGCGCTTCCCAGGGCATGGGGGTGCGGCAGCCGTCGCGGCCCTTGAACTCGGGCCACATGGCTTTGCCAAAGGGGTCTTGTAGTTGCTCGAATGGGATGTCCACCTGCGTCAGGCCCAGCTCATCGCCCTGGTAAATACAGGGACTGCCGCGCAAGCTCATCTGGAAAGCGGCAGCCAGGCGCAGCAATCTCGTATCGGGCTCTGGGCCGCCCCAGCGTGTGGCGACCCGCATCACATCGTGGTTGGACAGCGCCCAGCAGGGCCAACCGTCACCCACGGTGGCCATGAAGGTGTCGAGTAAGCCATGCAAAAACGTGGCGCTTTTATTGGCCCCGAGCAAGTCAAAGGAATAGGCCATGTGCAGCTTGTCGCCGCCTTGGGTGTATTGGGCCATGCGGGCGAGGCTGTCGTCGTCACCGATTTCGCCGACCATGGTGCTGCCGGGGTAGCGGTCCAGCAGGGCGCGCAACTCCTTCAAAAATCCGAGGTTCTCGGGGCGGCTTTTGTCGTACACATGATGCTGGCGGCTGTAGGGGTTGACCGGGTCGACCGAGGCGTCTTTAGGGTCGGGCTGGCCGCGCCCTGGGTTGTTGCGCAGCGCCTGGTCGTGGAAGTAGAAATTCGCGGTGTCCAAGCGGTAGCCGTCCACCCCTAGTTCCAGCCAGAAACGCACGTCGTCGAGGATGGCGGCGCGCACCTGCGGGTTGTGGAAATTGAGGTCGGGCTGCGAGACCAAAAAGTTGTGCAGGTAGTACTGCAAGCGCCGGGTGTCCCACTGCCAGGCGCTGCCACCAAAGATGGAGAGCCAGTTATTCGGTGGCGTGCCGTCGTCACGGGCATCGGCCCACACATACCAGTCGGCGCGGGGGTTGTCCTGGCTGGCACGGCTTTCGATAAACCAGGGATGTTGATCGGAGGTGTGCGACAGCACCTGGTCGATCATGACTTTCAGGCCCAGGTTATGGGCATGGCGCACTAATTCGCGAAAGTTGTCCAAAGTGCCGAATAGCGGGTCGATGTCGCGGTAGTCGCTGACGTCATAGCCGAAGTCTTTCATCGGGCTTTTAAACACTGGCGACAGCCACACCGCGTCTGCGCCTAGGGCTGCAACATGGGCCAAGCGCTGGGTAATACCGGGCAAATCGCCTACCCCGTCGCCATTGCTATCTTGAAATGAACGCGGGTAGATTTGGTAGATGATGCCGCCACGCCACCAATCTGCGTTTTCAAACCGCGCTGTGGACGCTGGTGTCATCAATGCTGGGGCTCCAAAAGAACAACCGGCCCTGCGCCGATGGCTGCAAACATTGTAGGCGGGGCTCGCGCTTAGGTGACGGCGGTCCAGCGTCCACCCGCGCGGCTGGAGGCCACCACAGCCTCAATAAACTGCATGCCGCGCAAACCATCTTCCACGGTGGGTACCTGGCAGGCCAGTGGGTTGGGTGCACGCTGCTCCCAGGGTGCCTGCTTCGATAGCATGGCGCGCTTTTTCAGCCCCCCGACTCCAGCGTATGCCGCGCATGGGTGTCTTGCTTGAGTGTCTGCACCAATTGCGGCAGCGCCAGCGCCAGTTGCGCCTTCAGCGTGAAGGGCGGGTTGATCAGGAACACGCCGCTGGCGGGCAGGCCCGGACGCACGGTTTCGCCGGCGTCGTCTTGCAGCAGCTTGCTCGATTTCACGGTCAGGGTGATGTCCAGCCAACTCTTACTTGCTTTGTTGGCCAAGGTGCGCAGTTTGCGCGGCAGGTCGTGCGCCTCCGGGCGCGGGATGATGGGGTACCAGACCATGTAATTGCCCGTGGCAAAGCGCGTTAAGGCGTCGGCCACCATGGCGGCTACGCGGCCATAGTCGCTTTTGATTTCATAGCTCGGGTCGCACAGCAGCAGGGCGCGGCGAGAAGGCGGTGGCAGGAATTTTTTGACCGCTTCAAAACCGTCTTCGCGCGCAATCGCCACTTGCCGCCCGGCCTCCAGTTGCGCGATATTGGCGGTCAGGGTTTTGCTATCGGTGGGGTGCAGTTCAAACAACTTCAGCTTGTCGCGCCCGCGCAGCGGTTGTTGGCAGATAAAGGGCGAGCCCGGATAGACCTTCCATTGGCCCGGCGCGTTAAATCCGGCGACCATGTCTAGATAGTCCTGCACCAGCGGCGCCCAGGGCTGGGTGGGGCTGGTCTGGGCCAGCTTCAGAAAGCCTTGGCTGGCCTCGGCACTGGTCTGGGCGTAGTCGCCGTCCAGCCGATACAAACCGGCCCCGGCATGCGTGTCCATGACAGTAAACGGGGTTTCTTTGAGCGTCATGTGCTTGAGCAGCGCCAGCAAAACCATGTGTTTGAGCACGTCGGCGTGGTTGCCCGCGTGAAAAGCGTGTCGATAACTGAACATGGCGGCTATGGTAACCGCCGCTACTCCCCACCAACGCGCTTGGCCGGACAATCGCTGTTTTGGCATCGACAAGTTTTCGTGGACCTTTTTTTATCCTTTTCATCCTTCGTTCAGGACGGCGCGCAATTACTACAGCACGCGCAGTTTGCGCAGGCCTTGACCTTGTCGCTGTGCAGCGGCTTGGCGGCCACGCTGCTGGCACTGGGCGCCAGCGCTTGCATCTTGTCCACGGGCTTGGGTTTGCGCGCAGCGCGCAAGCATGCAGCGCTTTTGCCCGCCATGCTGGCCTTGCCGCATGTAGCCTTTGCGCTGGGTTGTGTGTTGTTGCTGGCACCCTCGGGTTGGTTGGTGCGGCTTTTCTTTGCACTGTTACACCCTTGGGCCGATGTGATGCCCTGGCCGCTGGACGCGCCGCCGCCTTGGCAAAGCACGCAAGACCCCTGGGCCCTGGGTTTGGTGCTGGTGCTGGTGTGCAAAGAGATTCCGTTTTTATTGTGGGGCGCACTGGCGCATATGCAGCGGCCCGATGTGGCGCAGGCTTGGGCTGCACAAATGCGTATCGCGGCCACGCTGGGCTACAGCGCGCAGTCGGCCTGGTGGCGCGTGGTCTGGCCGCAGTTACTGCCGCGCATGGCTGGGCCGCTGTTGGCGGTGTGGGCGTACAGCCTGTCGGTGGTAGATGTGGCCTGGATCATCGGGCCGGGCGCACCGCCGACGCTGGCGGTGCTGGCCTGGCAGTGGCTGCAAGATGCGGACCCGGGTGTCCGGGCGCAGGGGCTGGTGGCTGTTTTATTGCTTTTGCTTTGCACCGTGTTGCTGGCTGGACTTGTATGGATGCTGTACCGCATGGATGTGCGCTGGCTGGCCCCTGCGCGCTGGACGCGCGGGCCGCAGCGCTTGGAGCATGCCAAGGGCGCGAAGGGCGGCGCCTTTAGGGCCACCATCGGGCCTTGCCTGCTGCTTGCTTTGCCCGCCTTGTACGCGCTGCTTGCAGCGGCGCTTTTGTGGGGTAGCGTGGCGGGAGCCTGGCCGTTTCCTGCGCTGTGGCCGCAGGCTTGGACGCTGCAAGCCTGGCAGCAAGTGCTGGGCAGCACCAGCGTGCTGGGCACCACCTTGTGGCTGGGGCTGGCCAGCGCGGGCACTGCATTGGTGCTGGCAGTGGCTTGCCTGGAATGCCTGCCTGCGCCTTGGCGTGCCGCTCTGTTGAGCGCCGCTTACCTGCCGCTGGCCTTGCCGAGCTTGCTCTGGGCCATTGGCTTGCAGCGCCTTTGTATCGCTTTGGGCTGGGACGCCAGCGCCTGGGGCTTGTGGCTGGCGCATAGCCTGAGTGTGTGGCCTTATGTGCTGCTCAGCTTGCAAGGCCCATATGCAGCGCTGGACCCGCGCGGAGCGCAGTTGGCGGCCAGCCTGGGCCGCTCGCATTGGGCCTATCTGTGGCAGGTGCAATGGCCCTTGTTGCGCGCGGCCTTGGCGGCGGCGTTTGCGGTGGGTTTTGCGGTGAGCGTGGCGCAGTTTCTACCTACCTTGTTTGTCGGCGGCGGGCGCTTTGCGACGGTGATCACTGAAGCGGTGGCGCTGTCATCGGGCGGCCAACGTTCGCTGCTGGCCGCTTTTGCCTTGTTGCAATGGCTGTTGCCTGCATGCCTGTTCGCACTGGCACTGTGGCTTGGCCGCAAGCGGCGTTTTGCGCAGCCCTTTTTTGCGCGTGGCCTGGCTTAGGATGCGCTGGCTTATGTCCAATTCGCCCGACACTCCCGCAGCGCTGCACCGACCGGCACTCAAGCCCAGTAACACGCTGGTGCCCAGTTCTCTTGACGATCCCCCGGCGCTACACCTGCAAGTGCAGCGCCTGCGCAGCCCCGGTGCGACCTTGGTGCAAGGTCTAGACATTGCACTGCCTGCTGGCACGGTGCACACGCTCATGGGGGCCAGCGGTTCGGGCAAGTCCAGCTTGCTAGCGGCGGTGTGCGGCACACTGGCGCCAAGCATGCAATTTATTGGCGAGGTACATGTCATGGGGCGTCGCGTGGACCACTTGCCCACCCGCGCACGGCGCATTGCTTTGTTGTACCAAGACGATTTATTGTTTGCGCACATGACGGTGCGCGAAAACCTGTTGTTCGCCGTTGCCGCCGGGCCGCACGCCGCACGCGAAGCGCAGGTGGCGCAGGCCTTAGAGGAAGTGGAGTTGGCCGGTTTTGCGCATGCCGACCCGGCTACGCTATCGGGCGGTCAGCGCGCTCGCGCCGCACTGGCGCGCGCCTTGTTGTCGCAACCGCAAGCTTTGATGCTCGATGAGCCTTTTGCCAAACTCGATGTGGCGCTGCGCCAGCGCATGCGCGCGCTGGTAGGGGGCGCAGTGGCGCGGCGCGGCATCAGCGCCCTAGTGGTCACGCACGACCCAGCCGACATCTTGGACGCGCAGCGCGTCACGCATTTGGCCGCACCATGAGTCCGCATAACGTGTCATTACTTGCACCGACAATGCCGCTATGTTGGACCGCTTTACCACCCGCCTGATACGCCCGGCTGTGCAGGCGCTGGCACGGCCGCTGCTGTATTGGGGTATTTCGGCCAACAGTATCACCTGGGTCGGGTTTGCCTTGGGTGTGCTCGCTGCCGCTTGCATAGCAGCGCAGGCCTGGATGGTGGGTTTGGTCTTGCTCTTGTGCTCGCGCTTGTGTGATGCGCTCGATGGCGCTGTGGCCCGTGGCAGCGGAGGTGGCACGGCAGTAGGCGGCTTTTTAGACATTGCTTTGGACTTTGTGTTTTATGCCTTGATGGTGTTGGCCTTTGCCCTGGCGGACCCGGCGCGCAATGCGCTGGCCGCAGCGGTTTTGATTACGGCTTTTGTAGGCACTGGCAGTAGCTTTCTGGCCTTTGCTGCATTGGCTGCGCAGCGCGGTTTGCATAACCCGCAATATCCTGAAAAATCGTTTTACTTTGTGGGTGGCTTGACCGAGGCAACCGAGACCCTGGCGGTCTTGTGTGCCATGTGTATTTGGCCTGCCTACTTCGTGCCGCTGGCCTATGGTTTTGCAGCCTTGTGCGCCATCACCTGGCTGGGCCGCATCGCCGCCGGAGTGCGCTTGTTGGCCGATACGCCCACAGACCAACAGCAAGCGCCTGGGCTACAAGATTTGCCGCATGCAAAGCGCGGCCAGGACGGCCATGTTTAGCGCGCGCATGCTCTGGCGTATAGCGCTAGGGGCCTTGCTCGCGCTTGCGCTAGTCGGTGTATTGCAGGGCGCTGATTGGTTCAGCCTGGCGCGATTGCAATCGCAGTACCAAGACTTGCAAGCCTGGCACGCACAAGCACCCTGGACGGTGCGCGCTGCGTTTTTTGTGCTGTATGTGCTCCTGGCCAGTGCCTCTACGCCAGGCATCGTGGTGCTGACCTTGGCCGGTGGTGCGGTGCTGGGTTTTGGCTGGGGTTTGCTGCTGGTGTCTTTTGCGTCCAGCCTGGGCGCCACGCTGTGCTTGCTGGTGGTGCGCCATGTGCTGGCCGATAGCTTGCCCGCTTACCTGGGCGCTGGCATGACGCGGCGCTTGGGGCAGATGACGCGCGGCTTGGAGCGCGAAGGTGTTTTTTACTTGCTCAGTTTGCGCTTGATTCCGCTTGTGCCCTTTGGCGCGGTCAATGTGCTTATGGGTTTGACGCGCATGCCGGCCTGGCGCTTTTATTTATTTAGCCAGATCGGCATGTTGCCGGCCACCGTGATTTACTTGCAAGCCGGCGCGCAGCTAGGGCAATTGCAATCGGTGTCCGACATCTTGCAGCCGCAGGTCGCCGCTGGCTTGATTGCTTTGGCACTGGCCATGGCTGGCACACCCTGGCTAACCCGGCGCATATTGGCTTGGCAACGTCGGCGCACGGTGGCCGCACGCTGGAAGCGCCCGGCGCGTTTTGATTACAACCTGATCGTCATAGGCGGCGGTGCGGGTGGTTTGGTGTCTGCCTATGTGGCCGCGCATGCGCAAGCCCGCGTGGCGCTGGTGGAGGCGGGCGAGATGGGTGGTGATTGCCTCAACCGTGGCTGCGTGCCCAGCAAGGCCTTGATTCAAAGTGCGCGCGTCGCGCAGCAAGCGCGGCAGGCCCAGGGCTTTGGCATACACACCGGGCCGGTGCAGGTGGACTTTGCTGCCGTCATGCAACGTGTGCGCAGCATCATCGCCGCCATCGCGCCGCACGACAGCCCGCAGCGTTACCGCGCCATGGGAGTAGACGTGTTGCAAGCTTATGCCTACATCGTCGATCCTTGGACCGTGGAGTTGCGCCGCAGCGGCCAGGCGCCCGAGCGCATCAGCGCCCGCAGCATTATTTTGGCGACCGGGTCGCAGCCGGCCGTGCCTGCGATTGCTGGCCTACAGGACAGCGGCTATGTGACCAGCGATACTTTGTGGGATGTGTTGGAACAATCTGCCGCGCTGCCTCGGCGTATCGCCATCGTGGGTGGCGGGCCGGTCGGTTGCGAGTTGGCGCAGGCCTTTGCGCGTCTGGGTGCGCAGGTGAGCTTGGTCGAGGCCGCGCCGGCTTTGTTGTCAAAAGAAGATGCAGATGTCAGCGCGCTGGTGCAAGCCGCATTAAGTGCCGATGGTGTCCGCGTATTCACAGGGCACCAAGTCTTGCGTTGCGAAACTCTGCCAGCGCATGCGGGTGCGGATAAATTGGTGGTGCTGCGCCAAAACATGATTCCACAGTCCGGTTCGCACGCGGCCCCCGCGATACCAGCCGCGCAAGACGACGAATTTGCCGTCCCCTACGATTTGCTCCTCTGCGCCACCGGACGCCAAGCCCGGCTGCGCGGTTTTGGCTTGGAAGCATTAGGCATTGCCAGCGATACGCTTTTGCATACCGACGCGTATTTGCAAACCCTGATCCCATCCATTTACGCCGCCGGTGATGTTGTAGGTCCCTACCAGTTCACCCATGCCGCTGCGCACCAAGCCTGGTATGCGGCGGTCAATGCTTTGCTCGACGGATGGGGCGCGTTGCGGCCCGACTACAGCGTGTTGCCCACTGCTGTCTATGTGGCGCCGGAAGTGGCACGCGTGGGCCTCAATGAACAACAAGCGCAGACGCGCGGCCTAGCTTTTGAAGTCACCCGTTTTGAGCTTGCAGGCCTGGACCGTGCGATTTGTGATGCAGCGCATGGCGCAGCGCCTGCCGGTTTTGTCAAAGTGCTCACTGTGCCCGGGCGCGATACCTTGCTGGGCGTCAGTATTGTGGGCGAGCATGCCGCCGAATTACTTGCGCCCTATGCGCTGGCCATGCGTCAGGGCCTGGGCTTGAAAGCGATTTTGACCACCATCCACAGCTATCCGACGCTCAGCGAGTCGGCCAGGCAGGTGGCGGGCCAATGGCAGCGCGCGCATCTGCCCGCAGCAGCCATGCCTTGGCTGGCGCGCTGGCACCGCTGGCGGCGCGGCTAGCCAGACGGCTCGTCACGCGGCTAGTCACAATGGGGGGCTATGCAAAAACACTCCGGCCCCATCTTGCGCGACCTGGTGCTGGTCGGCGGCGGGCATAGTCATGTAGCCGTGCTCAAAGCCTTTGGCATGCAGCCGCTGGCGGGTTTGCGCATTACCTTGGTGTGTACCGACGCGCACACGCCGTATTCGGGCATGTTGCCCGGCTATGTGGCCGGTCACTATGGCTATGACGAAGTCCATCTCGATTTAGTGCGCTTGTGCGCCCACGCCGGTGCGCGTTTTGTGCGGGCGCAGGTTATCGGCATAGACCGCGAAACACGCCAAGTGCTGCTCCACGGGCGCCCGCCTTTGGACTACGACGTGCTGGCGATCAACACCGGCTCTACGCCGCAAGTGGCGCAGGTGCAGGGCGCAAGTGAACATGCGATACCGGTCAAGCCGATTGCCGCTTTTAATGCACGCTGGTTGCAAATCCTTGCCCGCGTGCGCGCCGGGCAGGGGCCGCGCCACATTGCGGTGGTGGGCGCGGGCGCTGGAGGCGTGGAGTTGCTGCTGGCAATGCAATACCGCTTAGGCAAAGAATGCCAAGCGCTAGGCCTGCAAGCGCCGCAGTTTGCATTGTTTTCAGCGGCGCCCACTATTTTGCCCACGCACAATGCAGGCGTGCGTGCGCGCTTTATGCACACCTTGCAAGCGCGTGGTGTGCACGTGCATCTGGGCGCGCGGGTGCACTCGCTTAGCGCCAACGGGGTGCAGGTGTTGCGGGCGACGGAGATGGACTCTCGTGCCCATGTGGCGCAGCATGCTGAAGGCACTCACGCCAACACGCATGCCTGCGCGAGCGCAAACGTAAACGTAAACGCAAGTTCCAATCCTAGCGCCACCCAAACATCCGGCCCCACGCCTGCACTGAAACACATAGAAGCCGACGCCGTTTTCTGGGTGACGCAAGCCGCAGGGGGTAGTTGGCTGGCCTCCACCGGCTTGGCGCTCGATGCCGACGGCTGTGTGCGCGTGAACGCGTATTTGCAGTCCGACACCGACGCACGCATTTTTGCCAGCGGCGATGTGGCTGCCTTCGGCCCGCGCGCTTTGGAAAAAGCCGGTGTATTTGCGGTGCGCATGGGTATGCCATTGGCGCGCAATCTGCGCCATGCCTTGTGCGGACTGCCCTTAAAAGCCTATCGTCCCCAAAAGCATTGGCTGGCCCTGATCAGCACGGGCGATCGCTATGCGGTGGCCTCGCGCGGCATGCTGGGCTTTGCCGGTACCTGGGTATGGCGCTGGAAAGACCAAATTGACCGGCGCTTTATGCAGCGTTTTTCTGATCTGGGCTTACCCGCGATGGCGCCCGCAGCAAGTGATACAGGTGCGCAGGCGCTGGCCCAATTCGCAGACCTGGATGCACAAGAGCGCACCCAAGCGCAAGCAGCCCAGGCCATGCGTTGCGGTGGCTGCGCCGCCAAAGTGGGGGCGGGTGTGCTGGGTAGGGCGCTGGGCGGTTTGCAGACGCTGGAAAGCCCGGATGTGCTGATAGGCCTATCCGCGCCCGATGACGCGGCGCTGATACGTATTCCCCCAGGCAAAGCGCAGGTGCAAACCGTGGATTTTTTCCGCGCGTTTATCGACGACCCCTACCGCTTCGGCCAGATTGCCGCCAACCATGCGCTGGGCGATATTTTTGCGATGGGCGCTACGCCGCACACCGCCACGGCCATTGCCGTGGTACCGCCGGGCTTGGACCGCCAGACCCAAAGCCTGTTGTCGCAGCTCATGGCTGGTGCGGTGCAAGTGCTCAATTCGGCAGGCTGCGCGCTGGTGGGGGGCCACAGCGGCGAGGGGCCGGAGTTGTCGCTAGGCTTTGCCATCAACGGTCTGGTGGATCTGGACGCGCAGGGCCAGCCGGTGCAGCTGATGCGCAAGACTGGCGCGCGGCCCGGTGACGCCTTGATTTTGACCAAACCCCTGGGCACCGGCACTTTGTTTGCTGCCCACGCCCTGGGCCGCGCGCGTGGCCGCTGGGTGGAGGCGGCGCTGGGCACCATGGCCCAATCCAGCCAGGACGCGGCCCGCACCCTGGCGCAGTTCGGCGCCCGTGCGTGCACCGATGTCACCGGCTTTGGCTTGCTAGGCCATTTGGTGGAAATGCTGCAAACCGAGCGCCTGGGCGCGCAATTGGAGTTGGCGTCTTTGCCGCTACTCGATGGCGCATTGGCGTCTATGGACGCTGGTATTTTCAGTTCCTTGCACAGCAGCAATGCCCAGCAAGGCTCGGCGATTTCGGGTTGGCCTTGGCAGCCGGGAAAAGAATCGGGCCGGGGTTCCGACGCAGGCCTTGGCGCGGGCTTGGGTAAAAGCGCCCATCCAAGTCCAAGTGCTGGCACGGGCGCGCGCGCTGAGGCTGAGGCTGAGGCAAGTTCTGCCGCCGCGCGTGCTGTAGCGGCCAGGGTCACGACTACGCTGGACGCAGACGATGCGAAACTTTCCGCCGCCCAAGCGCTGCGCTTGCGCCGCCAATTGCTGTTTGACCCGCAAACCGCCGGCGGCTTGCTGGCCAGCGTGCCCTGGGAGCAGGCGCAGGCGTGTTTGCAAGCCTTGCGGACACAGGGCTATGCGCACAGCGCGTTGATCGGGCGGGTGTGCGAAGTGGCCGATTTCCGGGCGCCCATCACGCTCGTGGAACAATAGGGGTATGACGGAAGCATTACCGACACCCTCCGCAGACTCTGTGGTCACGGGTGAAGAAGCCATTGCCTTGGGCGCCCAGTTGGCCGCCAGGCCCTACCGGCGGCCCGAGCATTTGGTCTTGTGGGGTATGGGTCCAGCCCATATCCGCTTGCTCGAACACTTCAAGCGCCAACCCTTGGCGCATGTCCAGATCACGGTCTTAGCCCAGCAAACCCAGACTTTTGCCCCGCGCAAACTGGCACGCTACGTCGCCAACGATGTGCCGCTGGCCGATTGCATGGTCGATTTCGAGCCGCTCTTGCAGCAGGACAAAGTGCAATGGACCGGTCGTCAAGGCCGTGGCCTCAATGCCGTGTCGCGCAGCATCTTGCTGGACGATGGCCAGTCCATCAGCTATGACCTGCTCTCTATCAACACCGGCCCGGTGCCGCACCGCGAAGCGATCGAAGCGGCCATCCCCGGCGCGCGCGAACACGGTCTGTTTGTGCCACCGCTGGAGGGCTTTGCTAATTTATGGCCCAAGGTCTGCGGCCTGGGCCGCACCCGCGCGCTGCGTATGGCGGTCATTGGCGCAGGCACCGAGGGCTTTGAGCTGGCTTTGGCTGTGCGCCAGCGCATGCCCACGGCGGCAGTGACCTGGATCATCGGCCCCCAGCAAGAGGGTGACAAAGCCTATCCCGAAACCTTGCACCAGCGTATGTTGCAATTGCTGCGTGAGCAGCGTGTTACCGTGCTGTATGAAACCGTGGCCTCGCTCACGCGCGATGACGTGGTGCTGGCCAGTGGCGCTCGTCTGGCCTGCGATGTGCCGATTTTGGTTTTGGCCCGCACCGCGCCCGCCTGGCTCGTCCCCAGCGGCCTGGCGGTGCAAGACGAGGCTATGGCCACCGACGCCTTCGAGCGCAGCAGCAGCCACCCGGAGGTGTTTCATGTCTGGCAAGACAGCGAAGCGCTGGCCAATAACGTGCACGCCATGATGCAATCCGAACCCGCCAAATTGCGTGCCAACAAGCCACGCAAATTGCAGTTTTTGTACGCAGGCGCCAGCCACGCCTTGCTGGCCTGGGGCGGACAATGCACGCAGGGCCGCGCAGTCGCGTGGCTGAAGAAATTCTTAAAATCCTAGTTCGCGTTTTTCATTAGGGAGGCACACCATGGATTCAATGCAAACCCCGCTGCCGGAAAGGATGGACATTCCCCAGCGCAAAGTCGATACGCTTTTGCAGCACTATGGCTTAAGCCATACGCACCCGGTCAATGAAGTGATTCACTTTGTGGCGATTCCCGCCATCATGCTCAGCCTCAATGGCTTGTTGTTTGCCGTGCACCCGGCTCTGGTTCTTTTGTTGATCGCAGGTAGCCTGGTCTATTACGCCCGTCTGTCTTGGCCTTTTACGCTGTGCATGCTCCTCTTGTCCTCGTTGATGCTGGCCCTGGTGGACGCTATGGACGCCGCGGGTGTGCTGGTGCAATCCAGTGTGGGAATTTTTGTTGTTGCCTGGATTTTTCAATTCATCGGCCACCATCTTGAAGGTAAAAAACCTTCCTTTTTCGAGGACCTGCAATACCTGCTCGTCGGGCCTTTGTTTGTCCTGAGCAAAGCCTTCGAGCGTCTGGGTGTGCGATGGTAAGCTGGCCGTGAAGGCCTTAGCGCGCAAGTTGCCTGTTCCCACGCGCAGTTTGATACCCGCTGCATCTGCTGGGGCTTGCGCCTGATGGCACGCGTTGCTGTCATAGGCGCGGGTTTTGTCGGGCTGTCATCGGCCTACTGGCTGATGCGCGACGGTCACGAGGTCAGCTTGTACGAGCCGCGTGGCGCAGCGGGCGGCGCATCGTTTGGGAATGCTGGCACCTTCGCCAATTACGCATGCATCCCCGTCAACAACCCCTCGGTGTTTCGTGATCTGCCGCGCTATTTGTTCTCGTCGCAAAGTCCCTTGCGCGTACGCTGGTCGCACTTGCATGCCTTGGCCCCCTGGCTTGCGCGCTTTTTATGGGCCTCCACACCCGCGCGCTACACATCCACGGTAAGCGCCTTGTCGCATTTGCTGGCCCGCGCGCAAAGCGGCTATGACGCGATGCTGGCCGAGGCCGATTTACAGCGCTTTGTGTGCCCGCAAGAGTGCTTGTATTTGTATTCCAGCGCCGCCGCTTTCGAAGGTGCACGCGACACCCTGGAACTGCGCCGCACTTTGGGCGTGGAGTCGGACATTCTCGATGCGGGCGCGATTGCCAAATTAGAGCCGCAGCTCAGCCCCATCTTTCATCGTGGCGCCTTGTTCAAAGGTTCCTGGCACCTGAGCGATCCCTCGGCCTTTCTGCATGCCTTGTTGGCGTATTTGCAAGACAAGGGGCTGGTGGTCCATCCGCTGGCTGTGACGCAAGTACAAGCGGATGACAAGCAAGTGCGCTTGCGTGGCGCAGGCCATGACAGCGCCTACGATTACCTAGCCCTGTGCGCGGGTGTGCATTCCAAAGCCTTGGCGGCCCAATGTGGCGACGATGTGCCGCTGCAAGCCGAGCGCGGCTACCACCTGATGTTCCCTGGCAGCACCCCTTTGATTTCACGTCCTGTAGGTTGGGCCGAGCGTGGTTTTTATATGACGCCCATGGCGCAAGGCATACGCGTGGCCGGCACGGTGGAGTTGGCGGACTTAGGGCAGGAAATGCACCCCGGTTTGCTGGATCTGCTGAACTTTGCATCGCACCGTGCCTTACCTGCTCTAGGTGCGCCGCAGGCGCCCTGGCTGGGTTTCCGACCGACGCTGCCCGATGGCCTGCCGGTATTGGGGCGTTCGCGCAATAGCGCGCGGGTGGTGTATGCCTTTGGCCATCAGCACATTGGGCTGACTTTGGGCGGACTGACCGGGAGTATGGTGGCCGACATGGTAGGTGGCCGTCCAAGCGCCTTGGATTTACATCCTTTACGCGCGCAAAGGTTTTGATCTTGCTGCTATAGGATCTGCGTTTTAGTGGGCCGCGCTAACGCCCTGGTTAGGAAAGCCCATATTCCATCCCGAGCTGGCCCAGCGCGTGTCCACCGCCGTGGCAGATGGTGTGGAGACGGCTAGTTCTAAAGGGGCAGGCTTGGGTGCGTTTTTGTGCACGCGCTCAATCAATCCTTCCGCGATCAGGCTGCGCATCAACTCTTTGACATCGCCCACGGTCGTGAGGCTGCGCATCAGGGTAGAGGTGGAGGTTTGGCCATTGATACACCAAAGTACGGTACGCATGCGGCGCGGCATGCCGGAGTTCAAATCCTTCAAAGCATCGAGGCCTTTGGCTGTTTTGGCGAATACTGACATACAAGCTCCTAAACGCATTCTTAAAAGCGATATTTACGCTGGCTTGGAAACATTCTAATGAAAATTATGCAATTGACAAGTTTTTTTAAAAAAACATTTTTTTGCGTAAATGCAACAGAAAAATTCAAAAACTATTTCAATTCAAAATTCATTAAATTTGATTTATTCGATGGGGTGGCCTAGGTGTCAAAGATCCGAACCGGGGATCAAGGTGTGGCTACCGGGTAGCCCAAAGTGGCATGTACCGCCCGCGACCATAAAGACGCACCAGTCATGTGTGTGCGCGTGCTTCGCAGGATCTAGTGCCTCTATAGACCTAAATTTCTTAATAGGCAATAATTGCGTATTAAATAATTAACACATGGATTCAAAAAGGAGGCAATTTGTCTGCATTTGCTAAACAGTTGAAAGATGAAATCACCCGTGTCGCGAACCGTAAAGTGCGGGAAAACGCGATGGCGATGAAGAAAACATGGGCGCAGCAACGCGCCGATAACGCCGCACTCAAAAAACGGCTTTCCGCATTGGAGCGTGCGCTCAAGCAATTGTCCAAAGGCGCAGTTAGCGTAGCCTCGGTAAAAGCCGCGTCAGAAGCGCAGAGAGCGCGGTTCAGAGCATCTGGCTTTGCCACCCTGCGTAAAAAATTGGGCATCAATGCGGCCCAGACAGCTTCTTTGCTGGGGGTGAGCGACCAGTCGATTTACAAATGGGAGCAAGGCCGCGTCAGACCCCGCGCTGCACAGTTAGAGGCGATTGTGCAGTTGCGAAAAATGGGTAAGCGGGCCGTGCACAAGCGCCTGGCCGAATTGGCCCAAGCGCAGTAATCAGAGTTCTGCAAAGTTAGCGATAAGGCGGTCAGGGTGGCTGTCTGCAATGGCAGCCCCCATGTTGTAGCCGTAAGGCACTACCCACACGGCCACACCGGCATTGCGTGCAGTGGCTACGTCGATGCTGGAATCACCTACAAATAGCGTTCTGTCCGCAGGCACTTGGAAGCGCTCTAAGCAACTGAGCACGCCCTCGGGCCGAGGTTTCTTGGTAGGCAAGGTGTCCCCACTGATGACGCAATCAAACAGCGGCGTCAATGCATGCGCGTCCAACACGGTTTGGGTATAAGCGCCTTCTTTGTTGGTGACTACGCCCAGACGAACACCTTGCGACTTGAGCCGTTGCAAGGTTTCCACCACATGCGGGTAGCAATGGCTGCGCGTGCCGCAACGCGCGCGGTAATGCGTTTTAAAGACAGCGGCAATGTCAGCCAAACGCTCAGAGCTGCGGACTGTCGCGTCGCTTATACCTTGCACAAAGGCCAAAGCCTGGATGAGCAGCTCCAGCGTGCCGTGCCCTATCCAGTCATTGACTTGTCCTTGCGAGACGCTTGTAAAATTAAAGTGTTGCAAAGTGTCGTTCACGGCATCGCAAATCTCAGGGGCAGTCTCTACCAGGGTGCCGTCCAGGTCGAAGAGGATGAGGTCGTAGGGTTTCATGATGCGCGCTTTTTACGTTCCATCATGCGCCAGATGAAGGGGGTGAAGATCAGTTGCATCGCCAGCTCCATCTTTCCGCCAGGCACGACGATGGTATTGGCGCGGCTCATAAAGCTGTCGTCGATCATGCTGCGCAGGTATTGAAAGTCGATACCCTTGGGTTTGGCAAAGCGGATGACCACCATGCTTTCGTCCGGAGAAGGAATGTCGCGGCTGATAAACGGGTTACTGGTATCGACCATGGGCACGCGCTGAAAGTTGACGTGGGTATGCATGAATTGCGGGCAAATGTAGTTCACATAGTCAGGCATGCGGCGCAAGATGGTGTCGGTCACCGCCTCGGTGCTGTAGCCGCGTTTGGACTTGTCGCGCCAGAGTTTTTGAATCCACTCTAGGTTAATGACGGGCACCACGCCGATCAACAAATCCGGGTGCTTGGCGATATTCACCTCGGGCGTTACCACCGCGCCGTGCAGACCTTCGTAAAACAGTAAATCGGTACCAGCAGAAACATCCTGCCAGGGCGTAAAAGTGCCAGGCTCTTGCTTGAAGGGCGCGGCTTCCTCGTGGTCATGCAAATATTTACGCTGCTTGCCGCTGCCGGTTTTCGCGTAGTCGGCAAACAAGGCTTCCAGTTCGGAGAACAAATTATTTTCCGGGCCGAAATGGCTGAAGTTTTTATTGCCCTTGGCCTCGGCTTCGGCCAAGCGCAGTTTCATTTCAGCGCGGTCATAGCGGTGAAAGCTATCGCCCTCGATGACGGCAGCGTTCACGCCTTCGCGGCGGAATATGTTTTCAAACGTGCGCGTTACCGAGGTGGTGCCCGCGCCACTGGAGCCGGTGATGGCAATAATCGGGTGTTTTTCTGACATGGTGACTCCCTGAACTGAACAATCTCAAAAGCTCAAAATCTAAACAGGCTGCGCTCGGCAAACAAGGGGTTGTATTCCTCGGTTTGTGCAGGTTCGCTGTGGTAGCGCTCGATGCGCTCGACCTCGTTGCGCGAGCCGAACACCAGGCCGATGCGCTGGTGGAGCGAAGACGGCGCCACGTCTAACACCGGCTTCTCCCCGGTGCTGGCGCGGCCCCCGGCTTGCTCCATGATCATGCCCACGGGGTTGGCCTCGTACAGCAGACGCAGGCGCCCGGCCTTGCTGGGGTCTTTGGTGTCGCGCGGGTACATGAACACGCCGCCGCGCATCAGGATGCGGTGGGCCTCGGCCACCATACTGGCGATCCAGCGCATATTGAAATCTTTGCCGCGCGTCCCGGTCTTGCCGGCCAGGCATTCATCCACATAACGCTTCACCGGCGCTTCCCAGAAGCGACTGTTGGAGGCGTTGATCGCAAACTCGTGCGTGTCAGGCGGAATCTGGATGTTGCGGTGGGTGAGCATGAATTCACCCAGGTTGGGGTCTAGGGTAAAGCCCTGCACGCCGTTGCCCAAGGTGAGCATCAGCATAGTGGTGGGCCCATAGATAGCGTATCCGGCAGCCACCTGCCGTGTGCCCGCTTGTAAAAAATCGGCTTCCTGCACATCGCGCCCGTCTTCCGGTCCGCGCAGTACCGAAAAAATACTGCCTACCGATACATTGACATCGATATTGCTGGATCCGTCTAGCGGGTCAAACACCAGCAGGTATTTACCGCGCGGGTATTGCGTCGGAATTTGGTAGGGGTGCTCCATCTCCTCGGAGGCCATGCCCGCCAGGTTGCCCGCCCATTCGGTGCGTCGGATAAAGGCCTGGTTGCTAAGCACATCCAGAGTTTTTTGCGCCTCGCCCTGCACATTGACCGAGGCGCCGTCGCCCGTTTTATGGTCACCCAGCACCTGCCCAAGTTCGCCGAAGGCCACGCCGCGCGCAATCGCTTTGCATGCCAGGGCAATATCCAGTATCAGGGCGTTGAAGTCGCCGCTGGCACCGGGGTATTTGCGCCGCTCTTCGATCAAGAATTGCGTGAGGGTGGAATGCTGGGAGCGGGCGGACAAGGGCATGGCAAGTTCTCTGGAAATCAAAATCAGGCTGCGTGTACTTGGGAATGCCAGATGCGCAAGTCTGCGACGGTGGTGCCACCCAAATCTGGCACGACGCGCAATGCACCTTCAAAGCGATGGTGGGCCGTAAAGCTATTGGGCGTAATCACCGTCGGTAAGCCCGCAGCCAGCGCGGCTTGCAAACCGTTGGCTGAATCTTCAATAGCCAGGCAGTCGCTACCAGCCATACCCATGCGCTGCAAGGTTTGCAGATACACCTGGGGGTGCGGTTTTTTGCGCGGTGCAGTGGATGCATCTTCCACCACACCAAATAAGCTGCGCCAGTGCGCGCCTATGGCTTTTCGCAAGAGGGCAGCTATGTTGACGGGCGAGGTGGTGGTGGCAATGGCCAGCGCCAGGTTTTGTTCGTGTGCTGATTCGATCAGGCGCAATACGCCCGGGCGCAGGCTCACCATACCGTCATTGACCATGCCTTCATAGGCGGCGGTTTTGAGCTCGTGCAGGCGCGCAATCGTGTCTTGCAAGGAATGCGCCTCAATGCCTACTATGTCGCCGCGCGTGCGTTTCCAGTAATGGGAGATGCGTTCTTTGCCACCGGAGACTTCCAGCAGTTCGATATAGAGCGCCTCGTCCCAGACCCAGTCCAGCCCTTCTTCGGCAAACGCATGGTTAAAGGCAGCGCGGTGCGTAGACTCGGTATCGGCCAAGGTGCCGTCTACATCAAAAATGAGCGCTTTGAGCATATGGCGTCCCGGTGTTTAGTTGGTTTGGAAGACCCGGCTGGCAAGAATGTCAGCTGCTTCGATTGTCGTCAAGTCATCGGCGCTCAGGATACGCTGGCGGTCGGCAAACAGGCGGCTGGCCTGGCGCAGGCGGGCCCTGTCGAGCGCATTACGCACGCTGCGGGCGTTGGCAAAGTGCGGCTGCACCACGCGCAAGCCCAGATAGCGTTCAAACGCAGCTTGCGCGCCTTCGCCAAAGCGATAATTTTGCTGTGCCAAGGTCATACCGGCGATGTGCAGCAACTCGCCCACCGCGTAGTCCGGAAAGTCCAGATGGTGGGCAATACGCGAGCTCATGCCGGGGTTGGATTGGAAAAAAGTATCCATGCGGTCTTTGTAGCCCGCCAGGATAACGACCAAGTCGTCGCGCTGGTTTTCCATCACTTGCAGCAGGATCTCGATGGCCTCCTGGCCATAGTCACGTTCGTTTTCCGGGCGATAGAGGTAATACGCCTCGTCGATAAACAAGACGCCGCCCATGGCGCGCTTGAGCACTTCTTTGGTCTTGGGCGCGGTGTGGCCGATGTACTGGCCCACCAGATCGTCACGCGTCACCGATACCAAATGCCCTTTGCGTACAAAGCCCAGCCGGTGCAGGATTTGCGCCATACGGCTGGCCACCGTGGTCTTGCCAGTCCCGGGGTTGCCGCTAAAGCACATGTGCAGGCTGGGCGCTTGGCTAGTCAGGCCCAGGTTCACGCGTAGCTTGTCGATGACCAGCAAAGCGGCAATATCCCGTATTCGCGCTTTAACCGGCACCAGCCCCACCAGGTCGCGGTCCAGCTCCTGCAACACGGCTTCTACTTGCGAGCCTTCCAGCACTTCGGCCACCGAGCGCGCACCCGAGGTGTTGTCGCTTGGCTTTTCAGTGGCCGCTGGCGCGGCGCTACTGACGGCAGCCGCCGGTGTGCTGCCGGGAATGGAATACGAAGGTGCGCTCATAGGGTGCTAATGCATGGATAGGGTGCGGCAAGGCCTAGCCTTTGTAACGCTCGCCTTCGGGCTGGTTGGCTGCATAAGCGCGTGTGCTGTAACGCAGCGAACGGCCATTGACCTCCTGGCGCTCCAGCATAAAGCCGGGCTCATTCTTCGGGCGATTCACGATAAAGCTCATGGCAATCGTTTCAACTCCGCGCGTGGAGTCAAAAGCCATCATGCGTATGTAGTGATTGGGAAATGCGGCGCGGCAGGCCTTGAGTTCTTGCATCACACCCGCAGCATCGTGCAGGTCAAACATCGGGTTGCCGAACATATCCCAATAGGTGTTGCGCGGGTGCGGGTCGTCGGTGTACTCCACGCTCCAGGCATAGCCTTTGCGCAGGCCGTATTCGATTTGTAGTGTGATTTCAGCATCCGTCAGGTCGGGCAGAAAACTGAATTGGCCTTGCGTCAAACGGCCGGTCGGGTTGGTCATCATGGTGTGTTTCTCCTTGCAGCGTGGTTGGTTTAGGCGGTGGCAGGTGTGGCGGTGTAGTCGCTCGAGTCGGTGCTTTGGTAGTTAAAGCTGATCTCGCCCCAGGTGTCCAAAGCCGCCTTGAGGGGTGTGCAACTTTGCGCTGCTTGTTTCAGGATGGTCGGGCCTTCCTCCAGAATATTGCGCCCTTCGTTGCGCGCTTTCACCATGGATTCGAGGGCCACGCGGTTGGCGACCGCGCCTGCTTGGATGCCCATAGGGTGGCCGATGGTGCCACCGCCAAACTGCAGCACCACATCGTCCCCAAACAAGTCGATCAATTGGTGCATTTGCCCGGCATGGATACCGCCCGAGGCCACGGGCATGACTTTTTTCAGATCCGCCCAGTCTTGGTCAAAGAATAAGCCGCGCGGCAGGTCGGTGTGCGTGTAGCTGTCGCGGCACACGTTGTAATAGCCTTGTACCGTGAGCGGGTCGCCCTCGAGTTTGCCCACGGCGGTGCCCGTATGCAGGTGGTCGCAACCGGCCAGGCGCAGCCACTTGGCGATGACGCGGAAGCTCACGCCATGGTTTTTCTGGCGGGTGTAGGTGCCGTGGCCTGCGCGGTGCATGTGCATGATCATGTCGTTCTTGCGGCACCAGTTGGCCATGGACTGGATGGCGGTGTAGCCAATCACCAAGTCCACCATGATGATGACAGAGCCCAGGTCTTTGGCAAACTCGGCACGCTCGTACATGTCTTCCATGGTGGCGCCGGTCACGTTCAGGTAGCTACCCTTGACTTCGCCAGTGACGGCGCTGGCTTTGTTCACCGCGTCCATCACAAACAAAAAGCGGTCACGCCAGTGCATAAAGGGCTGGCTGTTGATGTTTTCGTCGTCCTTCATAAAGTCCAGGCCGCCTTTGAGGCCCTCATAAACCACGCGTCCGTAGTTGCGCCCTGACAAGCCTAGCTTAGGCTTGGTTGTCGCGCCCAGCAGGGGGCGGCCAAACTTGTCCAGGCGCTCGCGCTCCACGATCAATCCCGTGGGCGGGCCTTTGAAGGTTTTCACATAGGCGACCGGTATGCGGATATCTTCCAGGCGCGCCGCTTTGAGTGGCTTGAAGGAAAAAACATTGCCGATCAGGCTGGCCGTCATATTGGCGATGGAGCCTTCTTCAAACAAAATCAGGTCATAGGCCACGTAGGCGAAATACTGGCCTGGGTTGTTAGGCACGGGGATGACTTTGTAGGCCTTGGCGCGGTAGCTGTCGCAGGCAGTCAGGCGGTCGGTCCACACCACCGTCCAGGTGGCGGTGGAGGACTCGCCGGCCACGGCCGCAGCAGCTTCTTCCGGGTCTACGCCGTCTTGCGGGGTAATGCGGAACAGGCACAGAGTGTCAGTATCCTTGGGCACGTAATCGGGCATCCAATAGCCCATTTGTTTGTACTTCAACACGCCGGCGCTGTAGCGCTTTTTGGCGTCGGTAATTTGGCTGTCGGTATCGCTCATCAATGTCTCCTGGGTGAGGGTTTCGGTGGGTCTGGGAAGGAATCTAAAAGCGAATTTCAATAAAGTAAATTTATCACTTTTTAGACTTTAATTAAATATTTGATAAAAATAATGCAAACTAGGCGCTGACGCGTCTTGGAGAACGCGTCAAATGTCGCAAGCGCTTTATCTCGAGGGGGCTTAAGGTTCCCCGCCCTCAGTGCTGCGCTTTAGCGGGGTGCAAGTGCCGGGCTGGAGCGCGGCGTATTACTCTGCGCTTCTTGCGGCTTGGGCATGGCGCACAGGCCCGAAGGTGCCTCATGCGTGCGCCAGTAGTGGCCAGCAGCGGCTGCACCGCTGCCGGGCTGCACTTTGACGCCGCAATCGAGCATGGCCATTTCAGCGCCGTTGATGGCGGCCATCAAATGGATTTCGTTCATATCGCCCAAATGGCCGATACGGAACAGCTTGCCTGCCACTTTGGACAGTCCGCCGCCCAGCGAGAGGTTGTAGCGCTGGTAAGCACGGGCTATGACTTCCGTGCCCGCAATACCTTCGGGCAGCATCACCGCCGACACGGTGTCGGAGTGCCAGCGTTGTTCTTTGGCGCATAGCTTGAGTTGCCAGCCTTGGGTCACCGCAGCGCGCACGCCTTCGGCCAGGTAATGGTGGCGCGCGATGACATTGTCCAGGCCTTCTTCGCTGATCATCTTGAGCGCCTCAATCAGCCCGTACATCAGTGACAAAGCTGGGGTGTAGGGGAAGTAGCCGGTGGCATTGCTTTGGATCATGTCCGGCAGATCAAAGTAAGCGCGCTTGAGCTTGGACGATGGGTACATGGCCAAGGCCTTGGGGCTAGCGCACAGAATGCCCAGGCCCGCAGGCAACATAAAGCCTTTTTGAGAACCGGAAACCGCCATGTCGATGCCCCAGTCATCAAAGCGGAACTCCAGGCAGCCTAGAGAAGAAACGCAGTCCACGAACAGCAGGGCCGGGTGTGCTGCCTCGTCCAAGGCTTCGCGCACACCGGCAATGTCTGAACTCACGCCGGTGGCGGTTTCGTTTTGGCAAGCCAAGACAGCCTTAATCTGGTGGTGCGTATCGGCCTTGAGAATGTCTTCGAATTGCTGCAAAGGTATGCCGGTGCCCCATTCGCAGTCCACAATCTGCACGTCCAGGCCCAGGCGCTCACACATATCAATCCACAGGTGGCTGAATTGGCCAAAGCGCGCCGCCAGTACTTTGTCGCCGGGCGACAAGGTGTTGGTCAGTGCCGCTTCCCAGCAACCTGTGCCCGAGGACGGAAACACAAATGGTGTGCCCGTCTGGGTGCGGAAAACCTCGCGTAGCCCGGCCATGATGGTGTGGGTGAGTTGGGGAAAGCGCGGCGAACGATGGTCCTCCATGGATACCATCATGGATCGCTGAATACGATCGGGCACATTGGTGGGACCGGGTACAAAGAGAAAATTACGACCAGCCATAGCGGTATCCTTTCGGTTGGAGGGGTTAAGAAGTTGGACTCTAAAAGCCCGTCATTCGAAAGTAAATTCATATATTTTTTGTTTTCGGTTAAGCTATTACTTAATGAAAAACGCAACCTTCCGCCAATTGCGCGTTTTTAGCGAAGTGGCTCGCCATTTGAGCTTTACCCGCGCCGCGCAAACGCTCAATCTCACGCCCCCGGCCGTGACCATGCAGGTGCGCGAGCTGGAAAAACACATTGGTATGCCCTTGTTTGACCGCAGTGGCCGTACCGTGACGCTGACCACCGTGGGCGAATACATGCTGGTCTATGCCCGCAAAATGCTGGCCACCCTAAAAGACGCCGAAGACGCCGCAGCCAGGCTGCAAAAGCTGGAAGTGGGCTTGCTCACCATCGGCATGGTCAGTACGGCCAAGTATTTTTTGCCGCATTTGCTGGCCCGTTTTCGCCAGGAGCACCAAGGCGTGGACATCAAGCTGGTGGTGGGTAACCGCGAGCAACTGGTGAAGATGCTCTACGCCAACGAGGTGGACATCGCCATCATGGGCCGCCCGCCTACCGAAATGGCAACGCGTGCCGAGCCCTTTGCCGCGCACCCGCATGTGTTTGTAGCCGCGGTGGATCACCCTTTGGCGCGCGGCGAAACCATTTCCCCGCGTGACTTGCAAGCCCAGCCTTTTATCCTGCGCGAACCCGGCTCGGGTACGCGCGCCGCCATGGAGCGCTTTTTGGACAAAGCCCGCGTCGAGCCGCGTGTGAGCATGGAAATGGCCAGCAATGAGACGATTAAGCAAGCCGTCATGGCCGGTATGGGCCTGAGTTTTTTATCGCTGCATACCCTGGGCTTGGAGTTGGACAACCGATTGATTGCCGTGTTGGATGTTGAAGGCGCGCCGGTGGTGCGTGCCTGGAACGTGGTGCACATGCTGTCCAAATTGCTATCGCCCTCAGCCGAAGCCTTTCGCTATTTCGTACTCGAAAACGGCGAAGACTATTTGGCGCAACAGTTTGCGCGCCACATTAACCTGGGGCCGATTAATTCAGGCCTTATTGCGCCAGCGGATACGTAAATCCGCGCCGTGGGCAATGCCTGCGGCAATCAAAAAAAGGGCCATGCCCGGCCAGCCGCCTGGCGTTAGGGCGCAGCGCAGCGCCAGCATCAGAAAGACCCCGGAAAGAATCGTCAGCACGCAGTCGGCTAAAGCCAATCCGCGCCCGGTCCATGTGTGAAAAGCCCAGAGCAGCAGGGTTTCCAGGGTGATGAAGCCGATGGCGATATCCACCACCAGCGGGCCCTGGTACAGCTGCTCCAGGTTCACACTTTGGCCAATCCGAGCAAATGCGCCATGTCCTTGAAAAAGATACGCACATGGGCCATCGGTTTTTTGCGCACCAACTGCTTGTTCATATACGACTCAAAAGTGAGTTGCTGCACATCGCGGTCTTCGCAAATTTTGACAAAGCGCTCGCGCCGCTTTTCGCTGCTGTACCAAAACCATTGCATGATGCCCAGCACGGTAAACACCGTGCGGTGCGCACGCATAAATTCTTTACGCGCATAGAGAAGGCTCTTCACCTCGCCGGTATGCAGCAATTTTTCTACGGCATGGGCTGCCAGCTCGCCGCCGTACATGGCGTAATAAATGCCTTCGCCCGAGGCAGGAGCCACCACGCCCGCTGCGTCCCCGGCCAGCACCACATCACGCCCGTTGTCCCAGCGCTTGAGCGGCTTCATCGGTAGCGGTGCACCTTCGCGGCGCAATACCTCGGCCTGGGCTAGGCCTGAGGCCTCGCGCAACAAGCCCACGGCATGGCGCAAAGAAAAGCCTTTGTCCGCACTACCGGTGCCGATGCTCAAGGTATCACCGTGCGGGAACACCCAGCCGTAAAAATCGGGCGAGAGTTGGCCCTGGTAATACACATCACAGCGCGTGCCGTCATAGCCTGCGGGCTTGATGGCGGGGGCTTTGACGATCTCGTGGTAGGCGAACACATATTGCGTGTCCTTCGCCCCGTCCACGCCAGCCTGGCGCGCCACTTGGGACTTGGCACCATCAGCCCCGATGATGCTGCGCGCCCGCACCTGCGCTGGGCTACCTTCACCGCGCTGCGAGCGCTCGCGCGCCTGGTAGTGCACCACGCTCACGCCATCGGCATCGCGGCTGAGTTTGTCAAAGGTGCCGATGCGCCGCACCGCACCTGCGCTGGCCGCGCGTTCGCGCAGCCATTCGTCAAATTCCGCACGGTCTACCATGCCGACAAAACCGTTGTCGATCGGGATATCCACTTTGTGATCGCTAGGCGCAATCATGCGCGCCGACTTCGCCTTGGCGACCAGCAAATGGTCGGGGATAGCGTAATCCTTGATCAAGCGCGGCGGTATTGCGCCGCCGCAGGGTTTGATGCGCCCGGCCCGGTCTAGCAGCATGACCGAAAGCCCGCGCTGCGCCAGCGTGTGCGCTGCCGTGGCGCCTGCAGGGCCACCACCTACCACTACTACGTCAAATGTTTCTGTCGTTTCCATTGCATGAACTCCTTGCTTTTGCAAAGCCTAAAAGCCTGTGCCGCGCGTTCAGCGCGTGCTGGTGTATCGCCGCCCCCTGCGTCCCCATTAGCGCGTGCCGCCTCTTCATGCGACTGCCTGAATCTAGGCGCGCAAAGCAAATGCGCTCACCATCATTCCAACCACAAAAAACGGCACACCAAAGCCGCTATACCAAAGCGCTCTTTGGCTTACGCGCGTCAAAAAATAATCCATCATCAGCACTTGAATGCCCAGCAGCGCCGCCACTGCCAGGCCGCGCCCAGGCTGACCCCAGGCGAACAAAAGAATGATGACAACAACTTGTGGCAAGGCCATGAACCAGCAGGCCACGTTGGCTGCGCGCTGCTCGCCGAGTTGCACTGGCAGCGAGCGCACGCCCATGGCGCGGTCGCCGGCGACGGCTTTGAAATCATTGAGTGTCATGATGCCGTGGGTGCCCATGCTGTAAAGCAAGGCCAGCCAGAGTGAGCGCAGATCGGGCATTTGGCCTCCGGCCATTACAGCGGCGCCGGTGGTCCAGGCAATGCCTTCGTAGCTAATGCCGCAAGCAGCATTGCCCCACCAACCGTTTTCTTTGAGTCGCAGCGGCGGCGCGCTGTAGGCCCAGGCCAGCAACAGGCCCAGCACCGCCGCGCCAAAGCCCCAGGGCCCGAGCAAGCTGGCCACCGCCAGCGACACCAGGGTCCAAATCACGGCGATGTAGAGGCCCCAGCGCCCGGGCATGCGTCCTGAGGGGATAGGGCGTTGTGGCTCGTTAATGGCGTCCACATGGCGGTCAAACCAGTCGTTCACCGCCTGGCTGGTGGCGCAGACAAAGGGGCCGGCCAGCGCCACCCCGATGATGGCCAGTAGCCATTTGCCGTCCATGGGTACGCCCGAGGCCACCACGCCGCAGGCGAAAGCCCACATAGGCGGAAACCAAGTGATGGGCTTGAACAGCTCGGTAATTGCGGAAAATTGGGGCAGTGCCATGCCCGAAGGTTTTACACTTGACACTTGTGAGTGTCAAGATAAATTTACACTTCTTATGGTTTATCCCTAGTGCCTGCGTGGTGCAGGCACCGCAGCAAAGCTTAGCTTTCGTTTTCTGCCGTGGCGTCGCCCATACCAAAGCGGCGCAGCTTTACGTACAAGCTTTGGCGCGAGAGGCCTAGCATTTCGGCGGCGGAAGCCCGGTTGTCGCCGGTCAGCTCCAGGGCCGCTTCGATGCACAGTTGCTCGATCAGGTCGGTGGTCTCGCGCACAATGTCTTTGAGCGGCACGCGGCCCACCAGTTCGGTCATTTGGCCAGTGGAGCGTGGTAATTCGCGGCCCGGCTTGGCCTCGTTGTTCAAACGCAGGCCGACGTCGCGGATGGTAAAGCCCAGGCAGCGTTGCTCGCCGGTGGTGACGGCCACCGCGGAGATTTCTACATCCGTGGTGGAGCCGTAGTCGCCGCGCATCCGGGTGGCAAACAGGCGCACCACATCGCGCTGGCGCAAATTGGAAATCAGCACACTCAAATCGACACCGGCACGCCCGAGCCAGCGCTCCAGGGATTCACCGCGCACCAAGGCCTCATTGCTGACCTGGGCCAGTTGTAAAAAGGCGCGGTTCGCTGTGAGCACATTGCCGCCTAGGTCGGTGACCACAAAGGCGTCAGGCGCGCTTTCCATGACATCGGCGAGCACTTGTTTGGCATTGGCATTGACCGAGGATTCCGCCAATTGGTTTTTAGGGCTGATGCGCAACAGAAAATGCGCAGATTGCTCCTGCCTAAACAGCGATACAGAAACACTGAGTTCGGTGTTGCTGGGCACCAGACGAATATCCAGGGGTTCTGATTGGCCGCTGGCCCGCAAGCCCGACAACACTTGGCTCAGGGCGGTGCTGCTGCGCTTGTCCAGGCTGTTGGCCAGGCTCCAGCCCGATTTGCCCAGCGCTTCGCCAAACAAGGCTTGTGCTGCGGGGTTGCTGTCTTCGAGCTTTTCGGTATTGGCGTCCAGAATTAGCAGGGCTTCGGAGGAGACCTGGAACAACAAGCGGTAGCGTGTTTCCACGTGCTTAAGCTGCCAGTAATCGCGCTCCATAGAGCGCTGCGCCGTCACCAATTTTTGCTGCAAAGCGGCCTGGGGCCGCAGATCACGCCCAAATGCGATGGCATGAGCGGGGTTGTTGCCGGGTGCGGGCGGCACCTGGATCAGCGAATAAGACAGCGGGATGTCCGTACCGTCATGGGCCTGTTGGTTCAAATGGCGCCACTTGGCACCTTTTCCTGTGCCCAGGTCGCGCAACATAGAGTGCACTTTGGTTTTGCTCTCCTCGCTGACCGTCTGGATCCAGGGTTTGCCCATCCAATGGGAGTAGCCGTGGCTGAGCAATTCATCATTGCCAAAGGCTGCATCTTGGATGACACCGTTGACATCCATGACCAGCACCACGTCCGCAGCGGCGGTAATCAGCCGGGAGACCGTATCGGCATCCAGGCGATCAAAATAGCGCTGCGCTTGATCAAAACGCCCCGCTTGCTGGGTAGGGGCAGTCTCGAGGAGCTGGTTCATAGGGTTTCCAAGTATTTAAGGGGATTCAAACTTATTGCAGCGGGCCGCTGCTAGCAAGGTGCAGACGCACCAGTGAGGGTGCCTGTTGGGCATCGCTGGCCACCAAGTCGGCGCCAATGTCAGACCCGTATTCAGGGTGCAAGGTAAACAGCGGGCCTCCAACCATTATGCACACGCCTTTATTTTTAGAGGCTTTACGAACTTCTGCGATGGTCTTTTTCAGATTGTTTAAATTGACGGAGGTCGCCAGTGAAAAACCGACCACATCAAACGCGCGATGCCCCGTCAGTACCTGGGGTGAATCAGCCAACTCATAGGGCCCGCCCACTACTTCCCAGCCTTGTTTGCGAAATAGTTCAGCCACCATGGCCAGACCGAAGGTGTGCTGCTCTCCCGGGGTGGGGGCCAGCAAAATACTCAGTCCGTTGGCCGTGGGGTTTCTGGTCGCTTCGACTTCGGTATTGAGGTCGCGCAGCATTTTTTGCAGTCGTCCCAAACCGATCGTGACGTCGGTGAAATCACACAAATCATCTTCCCAGAGTTCGCCCAGGTAGCGGGCGGCCGGGGCCAGCAAATCGAGATAAATTGCCTCAATCGGCGCGCCGGCGGCACGCATGCGGGTGATACAGGCCAAGGCCTGCTCCTCGCTGCGGGTCAGGATCAGCTGCCCGAAAGTCGCCACTTCCTCGGCGCTTACCTGTACGGTGGCCACCTCCGGAGGCACATCACACTCAATCGGCGTGCGGTGCGCGAGCATCAGGCGGGGGATGATTTCATGCTGAATGGCTTGCGCCAGCACCGCCACCGTATGGTCTGATGCGTTCAGCATGCGCTCCGCGTCATTGCGACCCACAAAATCGCCATGGGCAGAACCCTGCGCGCCCTGCCAGCCTTCGGCCTGTCTGCCCTCGCTTAAACCTGCGTCGCTCACCAAGGTGCTCCGGTTGGATGACCTCATGTTTTCTCTCCTGTTTAAAGGAATTGTCCCGTCTCGTTATTCGGATCGCCCTTGAAGGGCAGGCAAAACAGCCCGGGATGGCCCCAGCCGCGCACAGCGCCGACCGATGACGAAATCCCTTGACTCTTTCCAGTGTCAATCCCGTTGTACGCTCCAAATCGATTCAGGTCAAAGTAATTTTCAATCCCGATAAAAACACTCGGGATATTGTAAGTGTCAAATTATATTTACGTAACAAAAAGTTGACATTTATCCAAAGTGGGGATAAATTGGTTCCCATGACCGATACGCGATCCGATTTCGCGGGCTCTGCGGCCAACGCGAGAAAGCCCCGTCCTCCTCTGTACACCCCAGAGGAAAGGGTGCGTCGCGACAAGACGTATTGGACCTTTGTGCAAGGCATCTTGGCGCCGATCCAGTTTTTCATCTTTCTGGGCAGCCTCGGTTTGGTGCTGCGCTACCTCGCCACCGGCGAAGGTCTGCAGACGGCCAATAACTCGGTGGTCGCCAAGACCCTGGTGCTCTACACCATCATGATCACCGGCTGCATTTGGGAAAAAGTGGTGTTCGGGCGCTACCTGTTTGCCCCCTCTTTCTTCTGGGAAGACGTCTTTAGCATGCTGGTGCTGGCCCTGCATACCGCCTACCTGGTGGCCATGTTCAATGGCTTGCTGTCTGGCCATGAGCTGATGTATTTGGCCTTGGCGGCCTATGCCACTTACGTGATCAACGCTGGCCAATTCATCCTGAAACTGCGTGCCGCGCGCCTGGACCAGGAAGCCCGTCTGCGCGCAGCCGCAAGGCCCTACGCCCATCCGCATTACGTGGGGGCTGCAGTATGAGCACCGTCGCATTCCCCATCCCCGTCAAAGCCGCAGGCGGTTGCAGCGATGCCCCCGTGCTGCGCGAGCGCGGTCAGCACGAAGTGTTTTGCGGCCTGACCGGCATCATCTGGCTGCACCGCAAAATCCAGGACGCATTTTTCCTGGTGGTGGGCTCGCGCACGTGTGCGCACCTGATCCAGTCCGCCGCTGGGGTGATGATTTTTGCCGAGCCGCGCTTTGCCACCGCCATCATTGACGAGCGCGATCTGGCCGGCCTGGCCGACGCCAATACCGAGCTCGACCGCGTGGTCGGCCAACTGCTGGCGCGCCGCCCCGAAATCAAATTGCTGTTTTTGGTGGGCTCATGCCCTTCAGAGGTGATCAAGCTCGATTTATCTCGCGCCGCATCGCGCCTGTCTGCGCAGCATTCGCCTTCGGTGCGCGTGCTCAACTACTCGGGCAGCGGCATCGAGACCACTTTTACTCAGGGAGAAGACGCCTGCCTGACCTCCATGGTGCCGGAATTGCCCACGCAAGCGGCCGATGCAGAGCAAGAACTGATGGTGGTCGGCACCTTGGCCGATGTGGTGGAAGACCAATTTATCCGCTTGTTTACCCAAATGGGCATAGAGCGGGTGCGCTTTTTCCCGCCGCGCCGCGCGGCGGACCAGGCGCCTGTGGGCCCCAACACCCGCCTTTTGCTGGCACAACCCTTTTTGGCCGATACCGCACGAGCCTTGCAAGCGCGCGGCGCGCAGTTGTTGTCAGCACCCTTTCCCTTGGGCATCGAAGGCACCACCGCCTGGTTGCAAGCAGCGGCCACGGCTTTTGGCGTGCCCGCGCAGCGTTTTGAATCTGCCGTATCCGCCCCTACCGCCCGCGCCACTGCCGCCTTGGCCCGCGCCAAGCTGCACCTCGAAGGCAAAAGCATTTTCTTCTTCCCCGACTCGCAGCTGGAAATCCCACTGGCGCGTTTTCTGGCCCGCGAACTGGGCATGCGCCTGCTCGAAGTGGGCACACCCTATCTGCATCGCCAGCACATGGCCCAAGAGTTGGCGCTGTTGCCCGAAGGCACCTTCCTCTCGGAAGGCCAGCACGTGGAAAACCAGCTCGATCGTTGTCGCGCCGCGCATCCGGACATCGTGGTCTGCGGCCTGGGCCTGGCCAATCCGCTGGAGTCCGAAGGCATGACAACCAAATGGGCTATTGAACTGGTGTTCACTCCCATTCAGGGCTTTGACCAGGCCGGCGATCTGGCCGAACTATTTACCCGTCCGCTGGTGCGCCGTATGCGTCTGGCGGCCTAAAGGAAGCGCAGTATGCAGCTGACCTTGTGGACTTACGAAGGACCGCCCCATGTAGGCGCCATGCGTATTGCCACGGCCATGGAAGGCGTGCATTACGTGCTGCACGCACCCCAAGGCGACACCTACGCAGATTTGCTGTTCACCATGATCGAGCGCTTGCAAAAGCGCCCGCCTGTCACCTACACCACCTTCCAGGCGCGTGACCTGGGCGGCGACACCGCCGAGCTCTTTAAAACTGCAGCGCGCCAGGCTTTCGAGCGCTTTGCGCCGCAAGCCATGTTGGTGGGCTCGTCCTGCACTGCCGAGCTGATCCAGGACGACCCCGGCGGCTTGTGCAAGGCCTTAAATCTACCGGTGCCGGTCGTGGCTTTGGAGTTGCCTTCTTACCAACGCAAAGAAAACTGGGGCGCCTCCGAAACCTTCTACCAACTGGTGCGCCATTTATCCAAACCCCGCAGCCAAGCGCCGCAAGAAGGGCGCGTTCCCAGCTGCAATATTTTGGGCCCCAGTGCCTTGGGCTTTCGCCACCGCGACGACCTCACCGAAATTCGCAAACTGCTCACTGACATGGGCATCGCCATCAACGTGGTCGCCCCGCAGAGCGCTACCCCGGCGGACTTGGCCCGTTTGGCAGAGGCTGATTTCAACGTCGTGCTCTATCCCGAGATCGCCAGGCTCAGCGCGCAATGGCTGGAACGCAACTACGGTCAGCCCTTTAGCAAAACCATCCCCATCGGCGTGGGCGCCACGCGCGCCTTTGTCCGCGAAGTGGCGGGCCTGGCAGGGCTGGACGCTGAGGCCGCTTTGGCCAAGGTCAATTCGCGCGCCCAGTGGTATGCCCGCTCGGTCGATTCCACCTACCTCACCGGCAAGCGCGTGTTTGTATTTGGTGATGCCACGCACGCAGTCGCAGCGGCCAAAGTGGCTGCCGAAGAAATGGGTTTTGCCGTGGTGGGCATAGGCACTTACAGCCGCGAATTTGCGCGCGAAGTGCGCGATGCGGCCAAGCTCTATGGCGTCGAGGCACTTATCAGCGACGACTACCTGGAAATCGAATCGCGCATTGCCGAGCTACAGCCCGAGCTGGTGTTGGGTACGCAAATGGAGCGTCATATCGCCAAGCGTCTGGGCGTGCCCTGCGCGGTGATTTCAGCGCCGGTACATGTGCAAGATTTCCCGGCGCGCTATGCGCCGCAAATGGGCTTTGAAGGCGCTAATGTGCTATTTGATACCTGGGTCCATCCGCTCATGATGGGGCTGGAAGAGCACCTTATCGGCATGTTCCGGGGCGACTCCGAATTCCACGAAGACGCCGCGCCCTCGCACCTGGGTGGCGCCGCGCGCATGCAGCCCGCGCCCGAGCCAGTGGTGGTCGCGATTGAGGCCGCATCCCAGGTCACGCAAGAAGCCGTCACGCTGACCGTGGCCGCTGACAAAACCAACACCGGCGGCGCCTGCACCTGGGACGCCGGTGCCGAGAAAGAATTAAAAAAAATACCGTTCTTCGTACGCGGCAAAGCCCGGCGAAATACCGAGCGCTATGCATCCGAGCACGGCTTATCGGTGATTACGGTGGAGACACTTTATGACGCTAAAGCTTACTTCGCCCGCTAAGGCCGCACCGCCGCGCAACACCACCCCGATCAAGGTGGTGATAGTGACTATGGATACGCATCTGGCCAGCTCGGTCAACCGCGCCTGCCACACCCTGGGCCGCGAGTTTCCCGGCCTGTCGCTCAGCCTGCACGCCGCATCGGAATATGCGGGTAATGAGGCCTTGATTGCACACTGCAAAAAGGACATCGCCCAGGCCGACATCGTGATCGCTGGCATGCTGTTTTTGGAAGACCACTTCCTGCCTATCCTGGACGATTTGCGCCAGCGCCGCATGCAATGCGACGCCATGATTTGCCTAGCCAGCGCCACCGAAGTGACGCAACTCACGCGCCTGGGCCAATTCGATATGGGCAAGCCCGCCAGCGGCCCCATGGCCTTGCTGAAAAAGCTGCGTGGCAGCAAAGAAAAGGCCGCCACCGGTGGCGCCGCGCAAATGAAGATGCTGCGCCGCCTGCCGCAAATGTTGCGCTTTATTCCGGGTACCGCGCAAGATGTGCGTTCCTACTTTCTGACCATGCAATATTGGATGGGCGGCTCGGACGATAACGTGCTCAATATGGTGCGCCACGTCATCGACCGGGGTGCCGATGGCCCGCGCAAAATATTACGCGGCAGCGTGAAGGTGGCCCCGCCGGTCGACTACCCCGAAGTGGGCGTCTACCACCCGCGCATGGCTGGGCGCTTTAGTGAAGACGCGCAGGTGTTGCCACGGCCCGAGGCGACGGCGGTGCGTGGCACGGTCGGTATTTTGCTCATGCGTTCCTACTTACTCTCTGGCAATGCGGGCCATTACGACGGCGTGATCGCCGCGCTCGAAGCGCGTGGCCTACGTGTCATTCCAGCCTTCGCCGCTGGCTTGGATTCTCGCCCTGCGATCGATGCATTCTTCATGAAGAACGGCCAAGTAGCAGTGGACGCAGTGGTATCCCTGACCGGATTTTCTCTTGTCGGTGGCCCGGCCTACAACGACGCCAAAGCGGCCGAAGAAGTGCTGGCTAAATTAGATGTTCCTTATGTCGCGGCGCACCCGGTGGAGTTTCAAACTCTGGACCAATGGGGCGGCTCCGACCGTGGCTTGTTGCCAGTCGAGAGCACCATCATGGTGGCGATTCCTGAGTTGGATGGCTCCACCAGCCCTATCGTTTTCGGTGGCCGCCCCGGCGCCGCGGGCGTCACCTGCACCGGATGCCATCACGCTTGTACCTTCGGTGAAAGCACCAGCGCGCAAGACATGCATTCTTGCCCCGAGCGCGCCATCATGCTGGCCGCGCGTGTAAGCAAATTGGTGGCCTTGAAGCGCAGCCAACACCATGAGCGAAAAGTCGCCATCGTGTTGTTTAACTTTCCGCCCAATGCCGGCAATATCGGCAGTGCCGCTTATTTGTCGGTTTTCGAATCGCTGTGGCACACGCTCACGGCCATGAAGGTGCAGGGCTACCAGGTCGAGGTGCCCGCTTCGGTAGACGCCTTGCGCGAGGCACTCTTGCAAGGTAACGCGTCCCAACACGGTGCAGACGCCAATGTGCACGCCCTGATCAGTGCCGACGAGCATGTCAAGCGCGAGCGCTGGCTCAAGGAGATCGAGGCGCAATGGGGCCCGGCGCCAGGACGGCAACTCAGCAACGGCAGCTCTATTTTTGTGCTGGGCAAGCAGTTTGGCAATGTGCTCATTAGCGTGCAACCTTCCTTCGGCTACGAAGGCGACCCAATGCGCCTGCTGTTCGAAAAAGGCCTGGCCCCCACGCATGCTTTCTCGGCTTTTTACCGCTACCTGCGCGAAGACTTTAAGGCCCACGCCGTGCTGCACTTCGGCACCCATGGCGCCCTCGAATTCATGCCCGGCAAGCAAACCGGTATGAGCGGCACCTGCTGGCCCGATCGCTTGATCGACGACCTGCCCAATGTGTATTTGTACGCCTCCAACAATCCGTCGGAAGGCGCTATCGCCAAGCGCCGTTCAGGTGCCACACTCATCAGCTACCTGACGCCGCCGATTGCCCAGGCCGGTTTGTACAAAGGCCTGAACGACCTCAAAGCCTCGCTAGAGCGCTGGCGCAGTCTGGAGCGCGGCAACACCGAGCGCGCTGCCTTGGCGGTAGTGATCCAAGCCCAAGCGGCGGAGTTGGATTTGGTCAGCCCCGAACCGATTTGGGATACCGCCATGGGCCCGGCCCTGGACCAGCAAGTACTGCGCTTGTCGCAAGAAATGCTGGAGTTGGAATACACGCTCATTCCGCACGGCCTGCATGTCGCTGGTCGCGCGCCCAGCGCCGCCCAGCGCGTGGATATGTTGCTGGCCATGGCGGACGCCAACCATGGCGTGCAAATTGATCGCGTAGCGGTCGAGGCTTTGGTGCAAGGACAGACGCCCGAGCGCGCCTTGGCCGCAGCCGGATTGCCGCGCAACCATGACAGCCTGGAAGCCTTGCGCGCATTGGTAGAGCCGCAGGCCCTGTTGGCAGTGGATACCGAGGTGCCTGCCCTGCTGCGCGCTTTGGATGCACGTTACATCCGCCCAGCACCTGGCGGTGATATTTTGCGCACGCCTGCGGTCTTGCCCACGGGCCGCAATATTCACGGCTTTGATCCTTTCCGTATCCCCAGCGCGATGGCCGTGCGCGATGGTAAAGCGCAAGCGCAACTGCTGATCGAACGCCACTGCGCCGACGGCAACCCGCTGCCCGAATCCATTGCCATGGTGCTGTGGGGCAGCGACAACCTGAAAAACGAAGGCGCACCGATTGCGCAAGCGCTGGCCCTCATGGGCGCATTGCCGCGCTTTGACAGCTATGGCCGCATCGCAGGCGCCAGCCTAGTACCGCTGGCCGAACTAGGCCGCCCGCGTATCGACGTGGTCATCACGCTCTCGGGCATCTTCCGCGACCTCATGCCCTTGCAGATCAAGCTGCTGGCCGAGGCTGCATACTTGGCCGCCAGCGCCGACGAGCCGGTGGAGCTGAACTGGATCCGCAAGCATTCCCTGGCCTACCAGCAGGAGCATGGTTGCACTTTGGAAATTGCGTCCTTGCGCGTCTATGGCAATGCCGAAGGCGCCTACGGCTCCAACGTCAACAATCTGGTCGAAAGCAGCCGCTGGAGCGATGAAGGCGAGTTGGCCGAAACCTACAAGCGCCGCAAAGGTTTCGCCTATGGCCGCACCGGCCGCGCCGTGCAGCAAACCGCGCTCTTGCAAACCGCCTTGGCCGATGTGCAGCTCACCTACCAAAACCTGGATTCGGTGGAACTGGGCGTGACCACCGTAGACAATTATTTCGACACGCTGGGCGGCATCACCCAGGCCGTCAAAGTAGCCCAAGGCGGGAAGACGCCGCCGGTCTATATCGGCGACCAAACCAAAGGCAATGCGGCCGTGCGCTCGCTGCGCGAGCAAGTCTCTATCGAAACCCGTACCCGCATGCTCAACCCCAAGTGGTACGAGGGCATGTTGGAACATGGCTACGAAGGCGTGCGCCAAATTGAAGTGCATGTCACCAACACCATGGGCTGGTCGGCCACCACCGGCCAAGTGCAGCCCTGGGTTTACAAACAATTGTCCGAGACATTCATGCTCGACCCGCAGATGCGTGAGCGTCTTGCCAAACTGAATCCGACGGCCTCTGCCCGAGTCGCTAACCGATTGCTAGAAGCATCGGAGCGCAACTACTGGCAACCGGATGAAGCGACTTTGCAGGCGTTACGCAACGCCAGTGAAGAATTAGAAGATCGCCTTGAAGGCGTATACGAAGGAGCAAACGCATGACTGTTGAAACATTGCCATTCCCTACGGTAAAGCGCAACACGCGCTTGGACGGCGAGGGCAGCGTGCAAGTGCAGCTTGACCCGAATGTGAAGATCGGTAACGCCAAGGTGTTTGCCATTTATGGCAAAGGTGGTATCGGCAAGAGCACCACCTCGTCGAACCTGTCGGCGGCCTTTTCCAAACTGGGCAAGCGGGTGCTGCAAATCGGTTGCGACCCCAAGCACGACAGCACTTTTACGCTGACCAAAAAAATGCTACCCACCGTCATCGACGTGCTCGAAACTGTGGACTTCCATGCCGAAGAACTGCGTGTGGAAGACTTTGTATTTGAAGGCTATAACGGCGTCATGTGCGTTGAAGCCGGTGGCCCACCCGCCGGCACCGGCTGCGGTGGTTATGTGGTGGGGCAGACCGTCAAGCTCCTCAAAGAGCACCATTTGCTCGAAGACACCGATGTGGTGATTTTTGACGTGCTGGGCGATGTAGTGTGTGGCGGCTTTGCAGCTCCTTTGCAGCATGCTGATAAGGCCTTGATCGTCACCGCCAACGACTTTGATTCCATCTTCGCGATGAACCGGATTGTGCAAGCCATTGGCGCCAAGGCGAAAAACTACAACGTGCGCTTGGGCGGTGTCATTGCCAACCGCAGCGCAGCCACCGACCAGATCGACAAATACAACGATCGCATTGGCCTGAAGCTTGCGGCGCACTTCCCTGACCTGGATGTGATCCGTCGCAGCCGCCTCAAAAAATCCACACTCTTTGAGATGGAGCATTCGCCCGAACTCGAGGCAGTACAAAAAGAATATATGCGTCTTGCAGCCAGCCTCTGGCTGGGTGGTGAGAGCTACAACGCCGTACCCATGAAAGACCGCGATATTTTCGACCTGTTGGGTTTTGATTGAGGCAAACACCATGAGCAACGCGACCTACCAGGAACGACGCGGCCAGATCGAAAATTATTTCGATCGCACCGCCGCTGCCGCCTGGGCCAAGCTGACCTCGGATGCACCGGTGGGCCGCATCCGCGCCACCGTGCGCGCCGGGCGCGACCGCATGCGCGCCACTTTGCTGTCCTGGCTGAGCGAGGACTTGAGCGGCAAACGCATCCTGGACGCCGGTTGTGGCACCGGCGCATTGGCAGTCGAAGCAGCGCGCCGTGGCGCCCACGTGGTGGCGATTGACCTGTCGCCCACGCTGGTCAATCTGGCGCGTGAACGCATTCCGCAGGACGTGGCGCATCTGGTGGAGTTTCATAGCG
>CAJBBZ010000182.1 GCA_903951445.1 uncultured beta proteobacterium | reverse complement strand
TTCCAGATGGACTGGTGCACGTGCATGCCGGAGCCGTTGTCGCCCACGATGGGCTTGGGCATAAAGGTGGCGGTTTTGCCGAAGTTGTGGGCCACGTTTTGGACCACGTACTTCAGGATTTGGGTCCAGTCGGCGCGCTGCACTAGCGTGCTGAACTTGGTGCCGATTTCGTTTTGGCCTGCGCCAGCCACTTCGTGGTGGAACACTTCAACGGGTACACCGAGTTGCTCCAAGATGAGCGACATTTCAGCGCGCATGTCTTGGGTGCTGTCCACGGGGGGCACAGGGAAGTAGCCGCCTTTGACCGTGGGGCGGTGGCCTTTGTTGCCGCCGTCCATGACTTTGCCGCTGTTCCAGGGGGCTTCGGCTTCGTCGATTTTGAAGAAGGTGCCCGACATATCGGTGTGCCAGCGCACGTCGTCAAAAATGAAGAACTCGGGCTCGGGGCCGAAGAAGGCGGTGTCGCCAATGCCCGAGGCCTTGAGGTAGGCTTCTGCGCGCTTGGCGATGGAGCGCGGATCGCGGTCATAGGCCTTGCCGTCGCTGGGCTCGACCACGTCGCAGCTCATAAACAGGGTGGTCTCTTCAAAGAAGGGGTCGATGTTGGCGGTGTTGGCATCGGGCATGAGTTGCATGTCCGAGGCTTCAATGCCTTTCCATCCGGCGATGGACGAGCCGTCAAAGGCGTGGCCGGATGTGAATTTGTCTTCATCAAAATGCGAGATCGGCACGGTCACGTGCTGCTCTTTACCACGGGTGTCGGTGAAGCGGAAGTCAACAAACTTGACTTCGTTCTCTTTCACCATCTTCATCACATCTGCGACGGTCTTGGCCATCAAATACTCCTGTTGCACGGTTGTAAAAAAGGGATTGCTTACGAGTTATCGCAGTTTTTATGCCAGCGGGCATAAAGCGCAATCTCCACCCCGCATTCTGCCTTGTCAGGCTGGCGGAGCTCTACCCTTGCAAATTTGCCCGTTCATGTGAGCGCACTTTTAAAGCGCATTATTGCACCAATAAAGTGCATTTATTCTGGCTGGGTCAGTGGTGGACTAGGTTCGCACCAATTCAGGGCCTAATTCGACGCCAAAGACCGCTAGTCCTTTTTTCAGCGCCTCAAAGGCCAGGCCCGCCGCCTCGGGCGCGCCTTTGACGCCCAACTCAATGTGCCGCCCGTACTGCGGATGGTCTACGCTGGGCAGGCTAAATACCTTGACCGGGTGGGCGTCCTGCACGCTTTGCATCAGCGGCGTTAGGGTCGCTTCCATGGCGCCCATCACGATGACCGACAACTCCACATGCGCGTCGCGCCTGAAATACGCCTGGTAATGGGTGTCCAGCACCCATTCCATCATCGGCCAGGCCATGACCGGAAAGCCCGGCACAAAATGCACGGCGCCCGCTCCTTGCCCCTGGCAGCTGAAACCGGCAATCTTGTTGTAAGGGTTGGGAATCAGGCTGGCGCCTTGCGGGAAGCGGCCCATATCCAAGCGGTGGATGTTGTCTGGGCGGTCGGGCTCGAAGGCGTGGCCGTTTTCCAGGGCGATATCGCGCATGCGCTCCCAAATGAGGTCGCGCGCACCGGGGTGCAGTTCCAAGGGCATGCCTAGCGCGTCGGCGGCGCATTGGCGGGTGTGGTCATCCGGGGTAGCGCCAATGCCGCCAAAGGAAAACACCACGTCGCCACTGGCAAATGCATCGGCCAATGTGGCGGTGATGCGCTGCGGGTCATCGCCCAGGTAATGCGCATAGGCCACTTGCAGGCCGCGGGCGCTGAGCAATTCGATAGCTTTGGGCAAGTGCTTGTCGGCCCGCTTGCCCGAGAGGATCTCGTCGCCGATGATGATGAGGCCCAATTGCATGGTGTGATTAAGGAATGGGAGGCAGGTCAGAGGCCGATGCCTTGTTGATTGCAGGCAAGACTTCAACTTCTGTTAAGGGCCGGGTGGGAACAAACAGTTCGGCTTCGTGCTCGGCGCGCAATGCCGCTAAAGCCGCCAGGCCATAGTGGATAAACCACAGCGACGCAAACACAAACACCACGGTGTATAGCCACACCGAAAAAGGCAATAACAGCGGCGCCATGGCAATCGCCATCAGCCCCATAGACCACAACAGACTGGGCGTAGCGCCCAAAAATCCGACTACAAAACCCATGGTGATGAAAGCGCTTTTGTGGGTGGCCAAAATCGTTTGCCGCTCGGCGCTGCTGGCATGGTCGGCCAGCGCATCAAATGCCATAACGCGGTAGGTGAGCCAGGCCCAAATAGCAGGTGGCAATATCAAAACCAGTGGCGGCAATATCCACATCGGCGATGTAACGATGGTGGCCACCAGCGCCAACGCGCAGGAGATCAGGGCCCAACCCAGACTGGCGATAAAAGAGGCACCGTGGCGGCGCTCTAATGCGGGAAAGCGGCGCCCCGCCACTACGCGCACCAGGGCCGGTGTCATCACCGTAGAAACCAGTAAGACGGTACACACCACGACTAAGGGCGTGATCACCACAATCAGTATCAGTGGCGCGAGCATGGCTTTGAGTGCGGGCAGGCCCACGGCCGCCAACCAAGCCGCAAGGGTGCTGACAAACACCGAGGCATCGAGCACCGTCAGCAAGGCATCTTGCGCGCTTTGCCAGAACAAATACGCCAGCAAACCGGCAGCGCCCATGGCCAGCAACAAGGGCAGCAGCGACAAGAGGATGACTTTGGGATGCAGACAGTACAAGACCGCCCGCCAAAAGGACGAGATCAGCAAGCCCATAGACGCCTCCTTGGTTTGCCGCATTGTCAACGAGAAACGCTAGGCCCGACCTAATAAGCGCAAGACACCACGCCATTGTTGGGACCAAAAGCCCCGGCCATAGTCACGGCCCTGCTCCACCTGGTCGCGCACCCCGGTGGCGGGATAGGCGTGTGTGAAATCGGCAGTTCCAAACAGCATGTCCCACCACGGCAAGAGTACGCCGAAGTTGACACCGCCCAACACCGCAGGAGCGACACTGGCCGCTGGGGGTTGGCTTTCGTGGCCGATACCAATCGCATGGTGCATGCGGTGAAAGCGCGGGCTGACCCACAGGCGTTCGCCAATGCGGCCAAACCATAGGCGCACATTGGCGTGCTGCAAGTTTTCGCTCAGTTGCATCAAAGCCACAAGTGCCACAAACTGACCCGGCGCCACGCCTATCAATACCGCCAAGAGTACAAAAAACACATCACGCAACACATCGTCCAGCAAGTGGTTGCGGTTGTCGCTCCACATCGTCATCTGGCGCTGGGCGTGGTGCAGCGCATGCAGTTGCCACCACCAATGCAGTTGGTGCTGCGCGCGGTGAAACCAGTAGTTGAAAAAATCAAACACCAGCAGGTACAGCACAAAGCTCACGAGCGCGTTGCCCGTCACCGCAGGCCAGATATCGTCCAGGTGAAAAGTGGGCATTCCCCAAACACGCAGCGTGCCAATGGCGCTATCCAAATACGGGTCCAAAGTGAAAAACAAGGCCAGGCGGAAAATGCCTAATCGGTGCAGCAGGGTGTAAAAAATATCGGTACGTATGGTGGCGGTATCTAGCACCGCCTCTACCGGCCGCCACCGCTGCAAGGGGCCGATGACCGTGAGCAAGACCGCGATCTCCAGCAGGCCTACCAGCACCCATTCGGTCGCGCCAAAAGCCTGATCCAGGTAGCCGCCAAAGCCCATGGCAAACACCACCGGCTGGATACAGGCCTCAAACAACCAGGCCTGCAAAGTGGCAAAACTATCGATCAGGGTATCCATGCAAAAGTCTTAACTGGGGTGGGCGGCAATCCAGGCCTGGTAGCTGGGGTGGCTGCGCAAGGTGGCAAAGCAAAAGCCCCGTTCTTTGAGGCCGACGATGAGGGGTTCTAACACCGCAGGCGCCCATGCGTCTTTGCGCGACCAAATTCCCAGATGCGCCATGAGTATGTCGCCGCTGCGGATATCGCGCAGGGCTTTGGCTAGTAAGGCTTGGTTACTGAATTTTTCGCTAGGCAATTCGTCCCCTAAAAAACCGGCATCGGCCCAGCCCACATGCGCGAAACCACAGGCCCGCGCGGCAGCCAGTAAAGCGGGTGAGGTCTTACCGCCCGGCGCCCGAAACAATGGCAAGGTCGGCTGCACGGTGAGCGCGCTCAAGCGCGCGGCCGAGGCCTTGAGCTGCGCGCAATACTGTGCGGCGCTGAAGTGCATTTTTTTGCCTGCTTGGCTGCCCGCTGAGGGCTGTACCAAAAATTGCGTACCCTGCGTGTCGCTGGCCAAATCTGCGCGCCAATACACATGGTCGAAGGTGTGGGACGCGAAGCTATGGCCTTCTTGGCCCCGCTCGCGCCACCAAGGCGCCCAGTGCGCACCCAGGGTACCGTCGCCCGTTTTGGTCAATTCATTGGCTGCAAAAAACGTCACTTTGACCTGGTGCTTGAGAAGGGTATCGGCGATGAAAGGTGCGACTTCCATATGGCCAGTGTCTAGCGTCAGGTATACCGGTTTTTTGCAATCGCTTTGGCTCCATGCCGCACTGCACAGCGCAGTAGCTAGCACCGCCACAGCAGTGCGGCGACTGGCCGTATAGAGGCGCGTACTGCGGCTGCGCATGCCCATACCCGTTAACGCGGCGCGTGGTCCAGTGTCCATACGCCATGCGGCGAGCGTCCCACCCGCACTTGCCGCACCACTTTGCGCGTGGTGGTGTCTATCACCGTGAGTTTTTTGATCCAACGCGAGGCCACATAGATATAGCGCCCATCTGCCGATAAATCCATGCAGTCCGGGCCGCCAGGCGCTGGGTAAGTGTCAACCACTTGCAGCGTCTGGTAATCCAGTTTGCTAATCGTGTTAGCTACACGATTGCTCACCAGCACATGGCGCTTGTCACCCATATTGCGAAACGCATGGGCGGCTGCGCCAGTTTTAATAGTTTTGACTAGCTTAGGCGCGGCTTTGCTCAGTTCATACACCTCCACACCATTACCGCCGGTCATACCGATCAAGAGTGTTTTGTCATCCGGCGTTCCGAACACATCGGCGGGCAAGGAACCGGTTTTCACGCGCCATTTGATGCTTTGGCTGGCCAGGTCGATCACGACCAGTTCATCGCTTTCCTGCATCGTTGCATAGATCAAAGTGCTGGCGCTGTCTATCCACACATGGCTAGGCGTTTTGCCGGTGGGGATGCGCTTGGCCAGGGTCATGTCGCTGCCATTCCAGTGGTAGATATCCACATGGTTGAGCCGGTTGCCCACGGTGACCAGCCATTTCATGTCGGGCGAGAAGCGCAGGTGGTAGGGGTCCGAAATTCCATGCACTGTGCGCTGCACGGCAGCAGTCTTGGGGTCCAGGAACAGCATGGAATCGCCCACCGCATTGGCCACGATGAGGGATTTTTCGTCCGGTGTCAGGTACAGGTGGTGCGGCTCTTTGCCGGTCGGTATTTTGTGCGTCTCTTTCCAGGTGGAAGGATCGACCACACTGACCGTGGCATCTAGCGAGTTGAGAACAAATATCGGGGGGGGCTTATCGCTCGCAATGGCCATCGCAGCGCAAAAAAACCATGCCAAAGGCGAAAAACGGGTCCAACGGTTCGACGATTTCACAAAAGCCTTATCTATCTATAGCGCCTGAGTGTAACGGGCGGGGCTATTTACCCGCCGCTAGCCGGGCCCGTGCGCCTCCCAGGCCGCAGCCTGCTGGCTGGCATCCTTCAGTAGGTGGTTCGTGGAATTCAGTTCGCCACCAGCAGCGCTAGTTGCACAGACCCCAGCCAGCACCACTGCCCTGGCGAAAGGTCTGCGGGCAGGCTGAGGCCCCCAATTTGGGACCGGTGTAGGCCCTCAACCCGGTTCCCCACTGCCGCCAGCATGCGCTTGACCTGGTGGTATTTCCCCTCGGTGAGAGTCAGGCGCAATTGCAAAGGACCGGTCGCCTCGCAGGCGGCGGCCAGCACCGGTTTAGGGTCATCGTCCAGCACCACGCCAGCCAGCAGGCGCGCAATTTGACTGTCGTCTAGCGGGTGTTTGACCGTCACTTCGTATACCTTGGGCACATGGTGGCGCGGCGAACTCATGCGGTGGATGAATTTGCCGTCATCGGTGAGCAGCAATAAGCCGGTGGTGTCCTGGTCTAGCCGCCCTACGGCTTGCACGCCCTGTACCGCTGCTTTTTGCGGACGGGTGCGCAAGGGGGATGGCAACAAGGTGTAAATGCTAGGGTAGGTAGAGGGTTTTTGCGAGCATTCGGTACCCGCAGGCTTGTGCAAAAGAATGTAGGCCTTGTCGCAATACGGCCAGTCCACGCCCTGTACCCGAAAGCGCAAGCCTTGGGGCTCGAATTGGGCACTAGCATCCTGGCAAGTGCGCGGCGCAGCGCCATCTGCGCCGTCGTACACCTGCACATAACCCTGCTGAATCAGCCCAGCGCAGACGCGCCGGGTGCCAAAGCCCTGGCTGTATAAAACTTCTTGGAGTTGCATAAGCCCCGGTATCTGCCGACAAACCACAAAAAACGCACCCTGCGGTGCGTTGGTGCAGAGGTCCTGCGCCTTATTTGTTTTTAATCTTTCCGCGCGGAATCACGGCGGTGGTGATGGTGGCCCGCACCGGGTCGCCGCCGCTGGGCGCTTTGGGGGGTGAGGTATCCTTCTTGGGCTTTTTGGCCTCTTTATTGGTTTTTTGTTGACCTTTGGCCATGGCGTGATCTCCTGTGCAAAGTTGATGTTGAAAGCCCGTTTCAGTGTAACCGCCCTATGTCCGATGCTGCCGCCCCGTTTATCGCCATCGACGAAGCCGAGGTGGACATCAGCGCCATCCGCGCCCAGGGCGCTGGCGGGCAAAACGTCAACAAGGTGTCTAGCGCCATCCATTTGCGCTATGACATTCCCGCGTCATCGCTGCCCGAGGACGTTAAAGAGCGGCTGCTAACCCTTCGCGATAAGCGTATTACCGCAGAGGGCGTGCTGGTTATCAAGGCGCAAAGCCACCGCACCCAGGATATGAACCGGCTGGACGCCTATGCCCGCTTGCAAGATATTGTGCAAAGCGTGGCGCTGCCGCCCAAGCCGCGCCGCGCCACGCGCCCGACACGCGCCTCCAAAGAGCGGCGCCTGCAAGCCAAAAGCCAGCGCAGCGCTATCAAAGAGCTCCGCGGCAAGGCGCCCGAATAGACGGCGCGCCGCTCTCAGGGCTAACCCTGTGCTTGCCCAGGCGGGGGCTACCTACAATGCGCCCTCCACCGTCCACCGCCCCGCCCACGCCGACCGCCATGCCCAAAACTACAGAAGCCCCCAAGGACCTGCCCGAGCGCGTCATCAAAAAATACCCCAACCGGCGCTTGTACGACACGCATACTTCCAGCTACATCACGCTAGCTGAAATCAAGCAACTGGTGATGGACCACAAAGCATTTGCCGTGGTGGATGCCAAAACCTCCGAAGACCTGACGCGCAGCATCTTGCTGCAAATTATTTTGGAAGAAGAAGCCGGTGGCTCGCCCATGTTTCCCGCGCCGGTGCTGGCCAACATCATCCGCTTTTACGGCCATTCCATGCAGGGCTTTATGGGCGGCATCATGGAAAAGAATATGCAAACCCTGATGGAAATGCCAGTGCCTATCGTGCCCGGCGTGATGGGTACTAATGTGTTCCAGCAAATGCAGGAACAAATGCAAAAGCAAACCGAGCAATTTTTGGGCACTTTCGGCATCAAGCGTTAAGGAAGCTCTGAATAAGTAAAAACTCGTCATCCTATGCTTGAGTTGTTTGTATGAAGTAGACGTACTTCATACTAGCAGGAGA
>CAJBBZ010000181.1 GCA_903951445.1 uncultured beta proteobacterium | reverse complement strand
TCACCAATCGGAGTCCTCGCATTTATACGAAGCCTTGGAGAATTACCTCTTGCAACTGGCGCGGCGACTAGAGGCGCGCACATTTGTAGTGGGCGATACTTTTTCCATGGCGGATTTGGCTTTAGCCGCCTACCTGCGACCTTTAACCATTGTTCCCTTCTTTTACGAACATCCGCAATTGCAAAGTCTTTTTGCGCACCAACGCACCGTTCTGGCCGAGCACAGCCCAGAGGGCTTGTCGGCGTACCAGGGGGCTATTGCTAAGGCACGTCAATCGCGCCTCCCGGTGCGTCGGCGTATCCGCCAATGCGAGGCCGCGTTGCCCTTTCCTGACGGCAGCGCCCATGCCCACAACGACCAGCGCCCGGTCTGGACCTGGCAAACCTGGCTGTTGCCCTACCGCTATCTTTCTCCCTTGCGCAGCGGTAAAGTCCGGCAGGCTTTAGCCTCGCAGGGAGTCCGGTGAATCAATGCCTCTTCCAGTGGGGCACTATCTGCCCTCCTTTGCTTGTTGGACTTATTGACAACAGCCTGATCGAATGGGAAACTGACAAGCTATGAAAGCCGTAGAGCTTGTGCATCGGCGCATCATTTATAGCGAGGTGGCCTTTGCAGAATTGGTACTGTGGCAGCTTCCTGCCCCGCTTGCCGGTTCATCGCATTCCTACAAATATCGGCTTGCCTATGTGGTGCGCGGTGTGTGTGTTTTGCGTTATGACAATGAGTCAGGCAAGGGCGATCATCGCCACGTGGGGCGCCGACAGTTTGCTTACGTGTTTGAAGGCGTTGAGGTCTTGATGGCCGATTTCCAAAGTGATATTGAAAGGATAAACCGTGAAAACCGTGACGCTTGATGTGCAATCTCCTAACGATGCTATGGCTGACTTTGCGCAGGTCTGGAAGTCGGGCAAAGGGTCTAAGGCAGACCGTATTTCATTTGCTACGCCGGAATTGCTTTGGAAAGTACTGACCGCCAAGCGTTGGGACTTGCTCAAGGCTCTGTGCGCAGCCGGTCCAGTCACGGTGCGCGAGGCGGCGCGCCGGGTGGATCGCGATGTCAAAGCCGTTCACGCAGATTTGTCCGCCTTATTACGCGCTGGCTTGCTGCGCAGAACCGAATCCGGTCAAGTCGAATTTCCGTACGCAACAGTGAAGGTCGAATTTTTGTTGCAAGCAGCCTAAGCTGTACAGCATGTTCCAATAGCAGGATGTTCTTATCAATCCGATGTAATGAATCCTGACGCCCAATCGCTGTGGCGTCTTCCTCAATGGGCTTTTGCGGTGCTGCTGGCGGTGCTGGGCATGTTGGGGCCGTTTTCCATAGATACCTATTTACCGGCATTTGCCGATATTGCGGCCTCGCTGGGCGCCACGCCCTTGCAGATGCAGCAGACTTTGTCGGCTTATTTGTTTGGTTTTGCCCTGATGTCGCTGTTTCACGGCGCGATTTCCGATAGCTTTGGCCGCCGCCCGGTGGTGCTCTGGGGCTTGGCGGTGTTTACTGTGGCCTCACTCGGTTGCGCGTTGTCACAAAGCATTGGTCAGCTGATTTTTTTCCGCGCGCTGCAAGGCTTTTCTACCGGCGCGGGAATTGTGGTGGCGCGTGCGGTGGTGCGCGATATGTACCCGCCCTCGCAAGCGCAAAAAGTGATGAGCCAGATCACGATTTACTTTGGTATCGCGCCGGCCATTGCGCCGCTGATCGGCGGGCAGTTGTTACTGTGGGGTAGCTGGCATTTGGTGTTTTGGTTTCTTACCGCGATTGGCGTGGTGTTGTGGGTTGCCAATTACCGTCTCTTGCCCGAGACGCTGCACATCAGCCAGCGCCAGCCTTTTCAAGTCCGCAATTTGATGGCCGGTTATTGGCAACTGGGCTCGGACCCGCGCTTTATCTTGCTCGCCTTGGCCAGCGGCATTCCGTTTAACGGCATGTTTTTGTATGTGCTCAGTGCGCCGGTTTTTTTGGGCGAGGTGCTGCATTTAGCGCCGCAGCATTTCTTTTGGTTTTTTCTGATCACCATCGGCGGCATCATGGCTGGGGCCTGGGTCAGCGGGCGCGTGGCCGGGCGCATCACGCCCAAGCGCCAGATTCGCAATGGCTTTGTCATCATGCTGTGCATCGGGGTGCTTAATTTGGTGGCGAATTTGCTGTTCACCGCCCATGTCAGCTGGGCCTTGTTTCCGCTGGGTATTTTTGCTTTCGGCTGGGCCATGATGGTGCCGGTGGTCACGCTGCTGGTGCTAGACCTGTACCCCGAGCGGCGCGGCATGGCTTCGTCGCTGCAAAGCTTTATCGGCTCGCTGGCCAATGCAATCGTCGCCGGTGCCATCTCGCCCTTGGTGATGCATTCGGCCGTCGCCCTAGCTGCGGCCTCGATTTGCATGATGGGCATTGGCCTGGTGGCCTGGATGTACATGCGCAGGCGCTGGCCGGCGGTCGGCAACGAGATTCACACGGCTTGACACGTGCGCCGCGCCTACACCCCGGCGATCACCACATCTATGGCGGCAATTAGCGCGCTGGCTTGCGGGGCCACATTGGCCACCACCTGGCGCAAACTGCGGGTGGGCAAAGGCGCCGCATAGTGCGCTAATGCAAGCAGCTGCTGGCCGTTGACTGCGATGCTGGGGCACAGCTTTTCTGGCGCTTTGTCGGCAAACGTGACCAAGGCTAAGGGAATCGTCATGCGCGTGGCCAGCGCGTCGAGCAAATCGCTTTGCACTACCACCACATACGGAATGCCTTGTGCAGCGCTGTGGCTGGGGTTGGCATAAACATCAAACTGCGCCATAGCGGTTTACCAGGGGCGCAAGTCGGCACCGGGAATGCCGTGGCTTTCGACCCAGGTGTTTTGTGCTGCGATCCAGTCGCCATATTCGGATTCAAATTGCTGTTTGCGCGCCGCCGGACTGGCCTTGTTTTGGTTAGCTTGCAAAGCGCGGTATTGCTCGGCGCAGAGGATGACGGTGTCCACTTGGCCCGCTTTTTCGACAAACACGGGTTCGCGCTTGGCCAGGGCACAAATGCGGCCAAAACGGTTTTTGGCTTCGGTGGCGCTGATGTGCATAAGGTCTTTCAGAAGAGATTGGCCATTTTAGCTAAAGCTTTTAGTTTGGAGCTTTTTTATTCTTGGGCCTCCCAAGGTGCCAGGCACCTACAGCGGCGTATGCCGCGCAATCACCGGGGTCATTGCATCTAGCCCCAGCGCTTATTTGTGCTGGGTTTGGTGCGCGCATAAAGCTGCCATATACTGTAATTATTTACAGTATTTTTAGCCATGTCCGCCTTGCCTGTCCCCAGCCAAAGCCTGCCCGAGCGCGCTACGCCGGGCTTGCTGCGCGCCGACGTCTGGCGGGCTGATGCGCTGGCTGCGTCGCGTGCGCAGACCCTGCCCAGCGGCGATGCAGCGCTGGACGCCCAGTTGCCCGGTGGCGGTTGGCCGGTGGGTGCGCTGACCGAGTTGCTGCAAGCGCCGGGCGCGCACAACGAATGGCGCTTGCTGCTCCCCGCGCTGGCGCGCAGCGGCAGCGGCCCAGTGGTGCTGGTGGCGCCGCCGCATCTGCCATTTGCACCGTCCTTGCAAGCCCAGGGTTTGCAGGCGCAGCGCCTGCTTTGGCTGGGCGCGGCGGACAGCCCGGACACCGCCGCCCTGTGGCTGAGCGAACAAGCCCTGCGCTGCGCTGCGGTGGACGCGGTGCTGGCCTGGCTGCCGCAGGTGCGCCCCGAGCAATTGCGCCGCTTGCAGTGGGCCGCTGCGGAACACCACAAACTGCTTTTCGTGCTGCGCCCCGAGGCCGCGCAAGCCCAGGCCTCGCCCGCTGTGCTGCGCTTGCTGCTGGGCGTGGCCAATAGCGCGGCGCTTTCGGTCCAGATCCTCAAGCGCCGTGGCCCGCCGCTGGCAGATTCTCTGCATCTGGCCGCGCGTCCGGCAGCGCTTTTGCGCGTGCTGGCCAGCGCTAAGCCTATGACTACGACTACGACTACGACTACGACTACGACTACGACTACGACTACGACGGAGGGCGAAAGCCCTGTTGCTACTTCAGCGCATATCGCAACGGAAGGTCTGCACAAGCCCCCATCCGTCATTGCGAGCGCAGCGAAGCAATCCAGTTCGCTTGCCCAATCACACACCGATGGATCGCCGCGTCGCTGCGCTCCTCGCGATGACGGACGCGTTCCTGGCTTGCAAGCGCGCAGGGCGGCGTCATGAATCCCTACTGGCTGGCCTTGTGCCCGCAAGACGCACAGCATGTAGCTGGCCGTGATGCAAAAACAGCGCTTTCAGGCGCCGCAGCCTGGGCCGACCCGCTGGCGGCGCTGGCTTGGTGGGGTTTGCAATTTACGCCCTGGGTGGCGCAAGTGCAGCAGGCGCTGGTGCTGGAAATTTCGGCCAGCGAGCGCTTGTTTGGCGGGCGCATGGCCTTGCTACAAGCGCTGTTGCAGCCCGGCCAGGCGCCCCTGCCCATGCAGTACGCGCATGGCGATAGCGCTTTGCTTGCGCTGGCGCGCTTGGCTTGCGATGCTTTGCAGCAAGCGGGCGATTTGGCGCACCCGCCGCTGCCGCCCGATGATTTGCCGCTGCATACCCTGGCCGCAGCGCAGCCGCATGTGCCCACGCTGGAGCGCTTGGGCTGCACTACCTGGGGCCAATTGCGCGCCTTGCCGCGTGGTGGCGTGGCCCGGCGCTTTGGTGCGCCCTTGCTGGCGGCGTTGGACCAGGCCTATGGCGCCGCACCCGAGGTCTATGCCTGGCTACGCCTGCCCGAGGTGTTTGACGCGCCGCTGGAGCTGGCCGCTCAGGTCGAATCCGCCGCTGCCATGTTGTTTGGCGCGCGCCGTTTGCTGGCGCAGTTGCAACTGTGGCTGCGCGCCCGCCAGCATGGGGTGTTGGCGCTGGAGTTGCGCTGGCAGCTCGATGCGCGCCGTGCCAATGCCCGCTACCGCGACGCCTGGCACCAGGGCGATGGCTATGGCCGCCTGCACTTGCGCACCGCCGAAGCCACCCAAGACCCGCGCCACATAGAGCGCTTGCTGGCCGAACACCTGGCCCAAATCACCTTGCCCGCGCCGGTCTTGTATTTGCGTCTGCGTACGCTGGAAACCTGCGCACTGCGCGGCCAAAGCCTGAGCCTTTTGCCCGATGAACTGCGCAGTGGCGACAGCCTGCACCATTTGCTCGAACGCGTAGCCGCGCGCTTGGGGCCTGACAGCGTGCGCGCCGTGTATTTGCAGGACGATTACCGCCCCGAGTGCATGCAAAACTGGCAGGCGCTGGGCGCGCAGGCCAAGGGCACGGCACACGCACACAGCGCGCCACGCCGCGACGGGGCGGGCCATGTCTTGGTGCCAGGCAATTTGTTGGCGCATCACGGCACCACGCAAACCGGTACAGGCCTGACCAATAGCGGCGCTGCACCCGGCGGCACAGCCCCAAGCATTCACGCTGCGCCACAAGCCAGCGCAACAGCCGCGCAGGCCCTGTATCCCACCTGGCTGCTGCCCCAGGCGCGCAGCCTGCCTAGCGACCCTGATGGTTTGCCCCAATGGAACGGCCCGCTAGCCTTGCTGGCCGGGCCGCAGCGCTTGGAATTGCAAGCCTGGGACACAGGGCCGCCAGTGCAGCGCGATTACTACATCGCCCACAGCCCCGGCCAGGGTTTGCTCTGGGTCTATCGCGAGCGTCTAGGCGCAGCCCAGGGGCAGGGGGCCGCTTGGTATTTGCATGGCTTGTTTGCCTGAAGGCTTGGTGGGCCTATGCCAAGTCGGTTGCTGTGCATGGCTAGGCAAACCAAGGTGCAGGGGCATCGCCATGGAATACGCATTCGAATTGCTTTTTCAGCTCGAAAGTTGTGATATTTTCATGAATGCGTGGCAGCAAAGGAAAACACTATGAATGCAAGCATCAACCATGACGACTGGCTCTTTGCGCAGTTGCAAGACGCTGCGTTTGCAGCCGAGTACCTGAATGCCGCCGGCGAAGATGAAGACCCGGCGACCTATCTCACGGCATTGCGCAAAGTGGTCGAAGCACGGGGAGGTATGGCCTTTATCGCTGAAAAAACCCAGCTTTCACGCGAAACGCTGTACCGCACGCTGTCTAGCCGGGGCAACCCGACGATCAAAACGCTCAGTGCGGTGCTCAAAGCCACGGGACTGAAGTTTTCGGTTTCCGCAAGCTGAACCTCCGCTGCCCACCCCCTTGCGCGGTAGCTGTGCTCTGGGTTTCTTTAGAGCAGTGTCTGCCATGAATTTCGACTGAGTAAATAAATTTTTGATAAACAATAACAAAAAAGAAATTAAACTTCCTTCTTTACAAGGAGGAAGTAGTGATGAAAAAAAGCATTGTTGTGTTCGTTTTGGTGCTCGCGGCTATTCAAAGTTATGGCGCAGATCTGTTTCAAGATGGGAAATTGCGCGACATCAAAAAGGGTGACCTTATCGTGTCAACTGACACGATTGGCGGTTATCCGATTTATCAGGATGATGGGCGATGGCAGTTTGCTAGTAGCGCTCTGTCGCAGTCAACAGGCACAGAAATCATCAAAATGGGTGAAGTATTTCTTGACTATTACCAGGGATCTGAACTGCTTGCGCGGCAATGGTTGAAGGCAACGCTAACTTCTGGGAGTATTGGCAATTGGAATGGAACCCCGTGTTCACCTGACCATATGGTAGTTCGTAACAAAGGCAGAGGTAAGCAGGACAACTGCATGACGATCGATCCAAGAATAATCAATGTCGGTGCAACGCCGACCCTATTTTTGACTATCGCATTGACCAATACCGGAAGCATGGGCCGGTATTACCGACTCAATTTATCTGTCAATGCAAGCCAACTCGGCATCAAAAAAAGTGGCGTGGGCGATTGGACCAAAGAAGACCTCAAAGTGGATGTCAAAAAACAAGAAGTGCTGGACCGTCTAACGAAGTGGGCGGAACTCTTGCAAGATGCTTCAATACAAGCATTTGACTTCAGTAAACCGCAGGATGTCTACGCCAAAATTCCGCTATTGACGAGCCTACTTCCTGCGCAATAGGCCGCATGAAGCAGCAATATTGGTAGCCTTGTGCGTTGCCTGCTGCGTGCAGGCAAAAAGTAATTGAGCGCAGATTCACGCCACCACCGACAAGCCCCAGCCCGCCAGCGCACAAGCAGCAATCACTTGCACCACCGGCCGCTTAAAGCGGATCAGCGCCAGCGCGGCGGCGGCTGCGATCACGGCAGATGCCACATCAAAACGCCCATGCATGCCTTGCGGCCAGAACACATGCTGGCCGAAGAACAGCGCCAGGCTGACGATGACACCGACCACGGCGGCGGTAATCGCAGTGAGCGGCGCGCTTAAACGCAAATCCTGGTGCGTCGATTCGATGAAAGGCCCGCCCGCCAAGATGAACACAAACGAGGGCAAAAAGGTAAACCAGGTCACCACGGTGGCGGCTAGCGCACCGGCCAAAAAAAGATGGTCTGCGCCCAGAAGTGCTTGGGTGTGTCCGCCCACATAGCCCACAAAAGCCACCACCATGATCAGCGGACCCGGCGTGGTCTCGCCAAGGGCCAGGCCATCGATCATCTGCGCCGCCGTCACCCAGCCAAACTGCTCCACGCCGCCCTGGTACACATAGGGCAAGACCGCATAGGCGCCGCCAAACGTCAGCAGCGCCGCTTTGGTGAAAAACCAGGCCATTTGCGTGAGTGTGTGGTCCCAGCCCTGTGTCAGCATAAGCAACGCCATGGGCACGAGCCACAGCACCAGCCCCAAAGCCAGCACCTTGACCAAACCGGCCAAGGTAAAACGCGCATGGGCCGGTGTGGGCGTGTCGTCGTCAATCAAGGCCGGCGCGTGCGGCCCGGCCTTAGCTGCGTGGCCGGTGCCCGCTTGAAATACCTGCGGTGCAAAGCGCCCGCCGATGGCGCCTATCAGCCCTGCACCTAGCACGATGGCCGGGAAAGGCGCTTGCAACACATACAGCGCAAACCAGGACAGAGCCGCCAGCGCCCACAACAAGCGGTGGCGCAAGGTGCGCGTGCCGATGCGCCAGGCCGCTTGCAGCACGATCGCCGTGACCGCTGGCTTGATACCCGCAAACAGCCCCGCCACCAACGCCGTGCCGCCAAACACCAGATACACCCACGACAGGCCGATCAGGATAAACAGCGAAGGCAGCACAAACAAAACCCCCGCCACGATGCCGCCCCAGGTGCGGTGCATCAGCCAGCCCAGGTAAGTGGCCAACTGCTGCGCTTCCGGGCCGGGCAGCACCATGCAGTAATTGAGCGCATGCAAAAAGCGCGCATCCGAAATCCAACGCCGCCGCTCTACCAACTCTTCGTGCAGTAGCGCAATCTGCCCGGCCGGCCCGCCAAAGCTGATAAAGCCGACCTTGAGCCAAAACGGCCAGGCTTGGCGCAGGGTGATGGGGGCTGGGGCGGTGGTGGCAACTACCGGGGGGATGGGCGATTGGGTCATAGTGGGCGCAGTACTAGCAAAGTTAGTGGGATGCTACCCATGGGAATATTTTTGGACGATAGGGAGATCAAAACGAATCCGCTCCATGGTACCATTAATGGAACCATAGAAATACTATGACGAATACTGCAAAACTACTGGAGCAGATGCGCCGCGAGCCAGCGAATGTACGCTTTCTTGACTTGAAAAAAATATGCGAGTTTTACTTTGGCAAACCCAGGCAATCGGGTAGTAGTCACGCCATTTTTAAGACTCCTTGGCCTGGCGATCCGCGTGTCAATATTCAGAACAGTAAAGGTAAAGCCAAGCCCTACCAAGTCAAGCAGGTAATTCAAGCAATAGAACAATTGGAAAGCAGATCATGAACACCTTGCACTACACCTACCGCGTTACCTGGTCGCCAGAAGACCAGGAATTTATTGGCCTTTGCGCTGAATTTGCCTCGCTCAGTTGGTTAGCCAAAACACCAGAAAAAGCGCTCAAGGGCATTCAGAAAATAGTGGCGGACGTAGTCACCGACTTGCAGGCCAGTGGCGAGCCCGTGCCTGTGGCCTTATCCGAGAAAAGCTACAGCGGGGAGTTCCGGGTGCGCATCCCGCCCTTGCTCCACCGGAACTTAGCACTCATGGCTGCGGAGCAAGGCGTGAGTCTCAATCGCCTCGCTAGTGCGAAGTTGGCGGCTTAAAGGTTTTCGGATAAGGGGGTAACTCTATCGCGTAAAGCAAAAAATGAGAGTTTCAAAAGGTTTAACCAATCCACTGCGTTACCACTACCCCACCGCCGCCCGATAAGCCGCCTCCACCGCCCGCACAACCGTCGCATGCAAGGTTCCTAGTTTGGGTGTGTTTCCATGCGTATTTCGGAGTGGTACTTTGAAGTAACGCTCGGACCAAGGCAGGTCCACTATCACTTTGAAATCAAATTTGGTGTCATAGGCTAAGCCGGGCAGGACGTAGGCGCTGGGGTGTTGGTCGCGGATGCTGATTAACGTTATGCCTGTGTTTATACTGTATTTTTATACAGTATTATCAAAGAAGCCCCCGTGCCCACCGCCACCCCGTCCCCCGCCTATGCCGAGCTGTACGCCATTAGCGCGTTCAGCTTTCAGCATGGCGCGTCTTTGCCCCAAGAGTTGGTAGCGCGGGCCAAGGCTTTGGGCTATGCGGCGCTGGCGCTGACCGACGAGTGCTCGGTGGCCGGCGTGGTGCGCGCGCACGAGGCAGCGCGTGCGGCGGGCTTGCAATTCCTGCCGGGTGCTGAGTTTGGCGTGCGCGCGGTGGCAGGGGAGACACTGTTTCGCTTCGTCGCCCTGCCACACGATTTGCAGGGCTGGGGCAATCTGTGCGAGTTCATCAGCAGCGCGCGCCGCGCTGCGCCTAAGGGGCAATACGCGCTGCATTGGCAGCCTGCGCAAGGCGGCTGGGCGGCTTGGCCGAGCTTGGCAGGTAATGAAATTATTTTGCTTTTGCCGCCCGCTTTGTCGGTAGAAAAAGCCTGTGCGATTGCCGCGGCTGCGCGCGCGCACTATGGCGCGCAGGTGTGGTTGGGCGCCACGCGCAGCTTGGGCGCGCAGGACGCGCTGCACAGCTTGCGCACGCGCCAGATCGCACACTTGAGCGGCCTGCCGGTGGTGGCCGTGGGCGCGGTACAAATGCATGTGCGTTCGCGCAAACCTTTGCACGATGTAATCACCGCCGTGCGTATGCGCCTGCCAGTGGCGCAATGCGGGCGTGGTTTGCAGGCTAATGCTGAGCGGCATTTGCGCAGCCGCGCGCGCTTGGCTAGCTTGTTTGATGCAGAGCATTTGGCCAACACTTTGGAGATTGCCCGTCGCTGTCATTTTTCGCTGGACAGCTTGCGTTACCACTACCCGCTGGAAGCCGTGCTGCCGGGCCAGACGCCAGCGCAGACGCTACGCCATTACACCGAGGAGGGCGCGTGCGTGCGCTACCCCGCAGGCATGCCCGATAGCGTACGCGCGCAGGTAGAGCATGAGTTGGCGCTGATTGCCGAGTTGAAGTACGAGATGTATTTCCTCACCGTGCACGACATCGTGCGCTTTGCGCGCAGCCGGGGAATCTTGTGCCAGGGGCGCGGATCGGCGGCCAATTCGGCGGTGTGCTACTGCCTGGGCGTGACCGAGGTGGACCCTTCGCGCATGAGCGTGTTGTTTGAACGCTTTATCTCGCGCGAGCGCGACGAGCCGCCCGATATTGACGTGGACTTTGAGCACCAGCGGCGCGAAGAAGTCATCCAATACATCTACGCTAAATATGGCCGCGAGCGCGCCGCCATTACCGCCGTGGTCACCCGTTACCGGCCACGCAGCGCGCTGCGCGATGTAGGGCGTGCGCTACAAATTCCTGAAGCTCTGATTAACGCGCTGGCCAAAGAGCACCCTGGCATGTATGGCCGCACTGTGCTGGCCGAGCGCTTGCAAAGTGCGATTGAGCGGGTAAGCGCAGCATCTGTCGAAGGTGCAACGGCAAAGATGCGCGCAACAGTAAGTGCAAGTGCAAGTGCAAGTGCAAGTGCAAGTGCAAGTGCAAGTGCAATAGCAAACCCAACATCAAGTACAAGTGCAACGAGCGCCACAAGCCAGAGCGGCAGAGCGCTCAGCGCAGGTAAAGGAGGAGCCCGCGCAGCGGGCGGGGGACACGGAGCTGGGCGCTCTGCCGCTCTGGCGTCCACCGAGGAAAACGAAGCACAGCGCTCTACCGCCCAGGCATATGACGAAGCAAGTGACTTCACCATCCCCCCACCCCGTCGCCTGCAACTCTGGCTTGACCTGGCCACCCAGCTGCAAGGCTTCCCCCGCCACCTGAGCCAACACGTGGGCGGCTTTGTGCTGACGCAAGGCCCGCTCACGCGCATCGTGCCGGTAGAAAACGCGGCCATGCCGGATCGCAGCATCATCCAGTGGGACAAAGACGACCTGGACACCGTGGGCCTGCTCAAGGTGGATGTGCTGGCCTTGGGCATGCTCAGCGCTATCCACCGCTGCCTGGACCTCATAGGCCAGTGGCGCGGCAAGCTAATGCGCTTGCAAGACATTCCGGCAGAAGACCCGGCCACCTACGACATGATTTGCCAGGCCGATACCGTGGGCGTGTTCCAAATCGAGAGCCGCGCACAAATGAGCATGCTGCCGCGTCTCAAGCCGCGTTGTTTTTACGACCTGGTGGTGCAAGTGGCCATCGTGCGGCCCGGCCCCATCCAGGGCGGCATGGTGCATCCTTACCTCAAAGCGCGCGCCAATCCGCAAGCCGTGCAGTACGCCAGCACGGCTTTGCAAGAGGTCTTGAAGCGCACTTTGGGCGTGCCTATTTTTCAGGAGCAGGTGATGCAAATCGCCATGGCAGCGGCTAACTTTAGTGGCGGCGAGGCCGACAGTTTGCGCCGATCCATGGCCGCTTGGAAACGTCAAGGCGGGGTCCAACATTTTTACGAACGCCTGGTAGGCGCCATGGTCGCCAACGGCTATACGCAAGACTACGCCGATGCGCTGTTCAAGCAAATCGAAGGCTTTGGCGAATACGGTTTTCCCGAAAGCCACGCCGCCAGTTTTGCGCTTTTGGTCTATGTGAGCTGCTGGCTCAAATGCCATGAACCCGCCTGCTTTTTGGCCGCCATGCTCAACAGCCAACCACTGGGCTTTTACAGCCCCAGCCAACTAGTGCAAGACGCCCGCCGCCACGGCCTCACCGTGCGGCCCACCGACGTGAGCTACAGCGACTGGGATTGCTCGCTCGAAAAATTGGGGTCAGAACCTAATTTAATTCCGCATCATGTAGCGGAGCCGCGCAACGCTGAAAAATTAGGTTCTGACCCCGATTTAAAAAAATCGGGTTCTGACTTCGAGTCGCAACCGGCCATCCGGCTGGGTTTGCGCATGGTGGCGGGTTTGCATGCGCGTGTGGCTTTGCGTATTGCTGCGGCGCGCAGGCTTGGGGTATTTGCAAGTACCGAAGATTTGGCTTTGCGCTGTGGCTTGGACGCGGGTGATCTCAAAGTGCTGGCTAGCGCGGATGCTTTGTTGTCGCTCAGCGGCCATCGCCGCCAGCAGGTGTGGGACGCGTCGGCGCTGCACCGTGCGCCTGCGCTTTTGCAAGGTGCGCCGGTCTATGAAAAACCGCTAGTCTTGGCCGCTGCGCATGAAGCGCAGGAAGTGGTGTTTGACTACGCCGCTACCGGCCTGACTTTGCGCAGCCATCCGCTATCGTTTTTGCGTGCGCGCCTGGCGGCTAAAAACTTGCTCAGCGCAGCGCAGTTGCGCGACTTGCCGCATGGCCGTTTGGTGCGCGCTTGCGGCATCGTCACCATGCGCCAGCAACCGCAAACCGCCAAAGGCGTGGTCTTTGTGACCTTGGAAGACGAGACCGGCAGCATCAACGTCATCGTCTGGAAAAGCTTGAAAGAAAAACAACGTGCCGAGCTATTGCGCGCGCGGCTGTTGGCGGTCTATGGCGTGTGGCAACGCGACCAAGAAAGCGGTGGTCAAGTACGCCACCTGATCGCCAAGCGCCTGGTGGATTTGACCGATTGGCTGGGCGATTTATCCGCAGGTAGTCGGGATTTTCGTTAAAGCCTTATTCGCCAAAACTGGCAGATGCTTAAAACGAAACCTGGTACCCCAGCGTGGCCTTAAACACCTGCGGCGCATCGCTGATCGGCCCGCGCAGGGCCAGCCCGGCAGTCACTTGCTGGTCTTTGCCGAAGTGGTAGCGCAAGTCAGCCGAACCCACAAACTCCGGGTTGGCGCTGGTATCGCGCATATCCAGGGCAAAGGCGTCCATTTTGTAAACCGGGCTGCTGCCGCTCAAATCGCTGCCATAGCGTTTTTCCTTGTATTGCAAACCGCCGCTTAACTGGTAACTAAACCGGTCGCTTGCTATGCCGCTCATGCGCAATCCCGCAATGGTGTACAGGTTGTTGTGTTCAAAGGCCTCGTAGCTGATCGGGTAGGCCACATCGGCTGTGCTGGCCTCGGTGTAGGCCCCGCGCTGGCTGCGCGTGTCTTGCAAACCCAGATAAGGCTTGAGCACGGTGCTAGCGCCCACCGGGATAGCCCAAGCCAACTCAGCGCCCAGCGCATAGCTTTGCAGCGAAGCCGTGCCGCTACCGGCCTCGGTATCGGCCAGCGTTTTGTCACGCGTCATTTGCAAACTGCCCATCTGCGTGGCAAAGGACACGCGCGCTTGCAAGCCGCTGCCATCTGTGTTGGCATTCCAGCGTAAAAAGGCACCTAGGTTGGGCGCATTGCTGCTAAAGCCCACGCCGCCATTGCGCAGCTTGACATCGCCTTGCTCCAGATAGCCGCCCATGCGTAGCGTGGGCGATACCTGCCAAGCGCCGCTGATCAAGCCCGTGCCCTCATTGCCCATGGTGCTGCGCCCATGGCGGCCTTCAATCGCCATACAGCTTTGCCCGGCTTGGCTGGGCAGGCACTCTTGGCTGAGCATGTCGGATAACAACTGATTGCGTTGCTTCATCAAAGCCGCTTGTGCGCTGGCCATCGCTCCCAAGGCTTGGCGGCTGTTGACCGCATCGGGCCCGAGCACCATCTCCAAGTCCACGCCTTGCGGGCCGTAGAGCAGTGTGTAGGTGCGCACATAGTTGGCCAGGTCGCCAGAGACGCTGCTAAAGGCACCGCTCACTTGGTCTGCGCTAATGAGCTTGAAGACGCCGGACTTGTAGTTACCCGGCTGGGCGCTGATTGCCAGCGTGCCGTTCAGGCTGGCCGTACCGGCAACGCTGAGCAATTGCGCAGCGCTGGCGCTGGTGCGCATCAGCAATTGACCACCAGCGCCTTGGCTGAACTGGGAGAGCGCAACGCCATTGCCAGCGATACCGCGCAGATCGAGCTTGCCTTGGTTGCTCACGCTGCTGCTCTTAGCGATGCTGCCTGCATCCGCCAAGGCCAGGGTACTGCCTGCGACGATGGCAGTCGGGCCGGTATAGGTATTGGCTGCCAAGAAGGCCAGCGTGCCGCCGCCTTGCACCACTACGTCACCGGGGCTGCTGCCATCGGTGAGGGGTGAGCTGATATTGACGATAGCGCCCGGTGCAACATCAAACACCGGGTCGCCTTGCACGCTGATGCGGTTGGCAATGCTGGTGCTGCTGGTGATTTTGAAGTAGGCGGGGACGGTGCTGCTGCCTACCAGGGCGAGCGGGCCGCTGCCTAGGGCGGTGCTGTCGGCGATCGCCAGGGTGGTGCCCGATGCGACCACAATGCCGCCGCTAAAGGTGTTCACACCGCCCAGTGTCGTGGTGCCGCCGCCATCCAGGGCCAGGCTGCCGGTTCCGCTGATGGGGTTGTTCAGTGTCAGGGCATCGGAACGATTGACCACCAGGGTGCCGTTATTGACGACCGATCCGCTGCCCAAGGTTCCACTGGTGCCACCATCGCCGATTTGCAAGGTGCCCGCGTCGATCAACGTGAGGCCGGTGTAACTGTTGTTTGATGCCAGTATTATTTTTCCTGAGCCTGTCTGAGTCAGGTTTCCAGACCCAAAAATAGCGTTTTGAATTTTGAGCTCATCGGACCGCTGAAAGACCAGCACGCCGTTGTTGAGCACATCGCCAGTACCCAAGCTGCCGCTGGTGCCGCCATTGCCCACTTGCAGCGTGCCTGCGCTAATCATGGTGCCGCCGGTGTAGGTGTTGGTACCGGCCAGCACCGTCGTGCCGGTTCCGGTTTGCTGCAAGCTGCCTGTGCCACTGATCGCATTGCCAAGCGTCATGGCATCGGACCGGTTGGCTAGCAAGATACCGCTGTTGTTGACTGGGCCGCTGCCCAAGTTGCCCGAGGTACCACCAGCACCAATAGCCAAGGCCGTGGAAGCGTCAATGGTGGTGGGGCCGCTGTAGCTATTGATGCCAGTCAAGCTAACACTGCCGCCGCCGGCAAAGCGCACCGCGCCAGCGCCATTGGCATCGGTCAAATTACCGGACAGTGTGGTGGCATAGCCTGCCAGGTCGATCGTGTTGCTGCCCCCGGCTACAAGCTTGACGTTGTTTTCAATGCTGGTGGGATTGTCTAAACGCAGGCCGCCTCCGTTGAGGGTTAAGTCCACTTGAGGCACTAGCCGGCTGGCGGTTTGCACTGCACCGGGAGCGATGGAGGTACTGCCAACCACGAGGTCCCAGCTGCTGGCGTTGCCGTTTTGTGCCACAAGCTTCCATGCATAGGCGCCAAAAATGCCGTTACTTGCACCACGGTAAGCGCTGGCTGTCACGCCGCTGACGACACCGCTGTAGCTGCCATCGGTGATCGACGAGCCGGGCGCCAGACCAAAACTCATACTGCCTGAATAAGCCATCACATTGAGCTGCCCATACTGCGTAGGCGAGGTCACAAAGGTCAAATAATTGGTGGGCAGGGCGCCGCTGTAACTGAGTGCGCTGCTCGCGCTGCCGCCTTTGTAATTGGTCAGGCTGGCAATCGTGCTTTGGTTGTCGATGGCGGCGTAGCTGTTCACACCATTTAAGGTCAGCGCGCCGCTGCCTTGCTGCACCAAAGTGCCGCTGCCGCTGATGGTGTTACTTACCGTGACCGCATCGCTGCGGTTAAAGCGCAAGGTGTCGTTGTTCACGACAGCCCCGCTGCCCAAAGAGCCAATGGTGCCGCCATTACCCACTTGCAGCGTACCGGCGCTAATCGTGGTTATGCCGGTGTAGTTGTTGATGCCGGTGAGCATAGTCGTGCCACTGCCGATTTGGCTCAAGCCACCGGTGCCTGAAACATTGTTGGCCAGCGTGAACAAGTCTGAGCGATTGATAGCCAAGGTCGCGCTATTGCTGATAGCCCCGCTACCAATGCTGCCTGTGGTGCCGCCATTGCCAATTTGCAGCGTGCCTGCGCTAATCGTTGTAGTGCCGCTGTAGGTGTTGGTGCCGGTCAGTGTGCTCGTGCCTGTCCCGATTTGGCTCAATCCTCCGGTGCCCGATACATCATTGGCCAGCGTGTAAGCGTCTGAGCGATTGATAGCCAAAGCACCGCTATTGCTGATAGCTCCGCTACCAATGCTGCCTGAAGTGCCACCATCGCCAATTTGCAGCGTGCCCGCGCTAATCGTGGTGCTGCCACTGTAGCTGTTGGTGCCAGTCAGCGCGCTGGTACCGCTGCCGGTTTGGCTCAAGCTGCCGCTGCCGCTTATGTCTGCCGCCACGGTGAGCGTGCCGCTGCGATTGAACACCAAAGCGGCGTTGTTACTAAGCTGTCCCGTGCCCAGGGTGCCGCTAGCCCCACCATCGCCTACTTGCAGCGTACCCGCGCTAATCGTTGTCGTACCGCTATAGGTATTCGTTCCGGTCAGCGTCGTAGTGCCAGTACCCACCTGGCTCAAGCCACCCGTACCCGATACATCATTAGCCAGCGTAAAAGCGTCCGCGCGATAAATCGCTAAAGTCCCGCTATTGCTAATAGCCCCGCTGCCGATAGTGCCTGTAGTGCCACCATTGCCAATTTGCAATAGCGTATTGCTGGCAATCCCCGTGCCGCCCGTATAGGTGTTCGTACCCGTCAGGATGGCCGTACCACCGCCCAAGTTAATGCGCCCGGCGCTGCCGGTAGCGTTGGAGAACACGCCACTGAAGGTGGCGGTATTGCCCCCCAGCGCCACGGTGTTGGTGCTCGATGCATCGAGCACAAAGTTATCGCTCACGGTGCTGGTATTGGCGTCCAGTTGCAGCGTGCCACCAAAGAAGTAGGGCACAAAGCTCTGGTTCAAGGCACTGACCAGCTTGGTCTCGCCGGTGGCCATGCCGTTGGGGGTAACCAGCAAATCCCAGTACAAGTTGCTGCTATCGCTCAAGGACAACTGCCAGCGCAGCAAGCCCTGCGTGCCGGTGGCGCCGCTCATTGCTGATGCGCTCACACCGGTAACGGCTTTGGCATAACTGCCCAGCGCCAGGGTAGAGCTGTTGTCTAGGTTCACGGCCATGGTGCCGCTGGGGTTGCTAAACCAGATTTGCCCGTAGCGCGTGGGCGAGACCACGCCCAGCGTGTACTGGCCGGGCAGGGTGCCGCTCCAAGTCAGCGCGCTGCTCTTGGCGTCGGCTGCATTGCCGCCCTGCCAGTTGAGGACATTGGCTACTTGTGCGCCGGCATAGACGCTAGCGGTCTGGCCGCTGATCGCGCCAGTGTTGGTGTTGGTGAGGCTGGCCGCGCCGCCGCTAAGGTACAGGCCGTAGGACAGGCCACTGGCGGAAGTGGCGCTGATGGAGCCGCTGTTGCTGATAGTCGTGGTCGCATCGTTGCTGCGCACCGCGTAGGCATTGCCTGAGGCGCTACTGGCGCTGATGAGGGCATTTGCCGCATTGATTACGGTTGCGTAGCTGCCCGCTTGCATGCCAAAAGCGTTGCCGCTGCCGGTGGCAACAGCCGACAGGCTGGCCCCAGCGCGGTTGGTGAGTACGGCGTAGGTGCCGCCATATAGGCCGTAAGCGCTGCCCGCACCGCCCGCGCTGGCGTTCACGCTCAAAGCATTGTCTAGCGTGGCGTCGGCACGGTAGGAGGTGGGCGATAGCTGGTATATGGACGCATTACTGTCCGAGCCGCCATATACCGCATAGGCGGTCCCGCTGTTGCTGCTGGCGCTTAGCACGCCGGTGTTGCTCACAGTGGCGATAGCGGCGCCATAGATGCCATAAGCGGTGCCACTGCCGCTGGTGGCTGAGATCGTGCCGCTGTTGGCGCTGACGGTGGCGGCGTTATCCGCTTGGATGCCATAGGCATTGCCCGTGCCGCTGGCCGTGGCGCTCAGGGTGCCGCTGTTGGACGCCAAAGTGACATTGCCAAAGCTGTAAGGAACTCCCAAGCCCAAGGCATGGCCTGCGCCATCGGTTTGGGCCGAAATGGTGCCGCTATTGCTGCTGACGGTAATGCTGTTCAGGGCGTAAACACCGTAAGCGTCTGCGCCTTGGGTAGAGGCGCGAATGGTGTTACCTGCGCTATTGCTTACGCTGGCGTTGTTCAAGGAATAGACGCCGTAAGCGCCGCCGCCTGCGGTATTGATGGCCGAGACGGTGCCGGTGTTAGTCAGCGTAGCGTTATTGCCCCAAACGCCATAGCTGGTACCCCCTGCGCTGCTGGCAGCAGTGATGGAGCCCGAATTAGTGACATCCGCTGCGCCGGCGTAAACGCCATAGGCGGCGCCCTGGCTTGACGCTTCGATAAAGCTGGAATTAGTCACCGTCGCCGTACCGCTGCCGCTGTAGACGCCATAGCTTGACCCGGTGCTGGCGCTCGAAGTCAGATGGCCGTCATTGCTCAGGGTGACGTCGCCCCAGGCCTGGATACCGTAGGCGTTGAGGCCTGTTGCGGATAGCGCGCCATAGTTGGTTACATCAGCGGTGTAGGCGAAAACGCCATTGGCGTCGCAGCCTGCGCTGGCAGTCGCCGTGATGGAACTGGTCGCCGCATTGACCACTGTGGCGACGCCGCTCGCATAGACGCCATAGGCGTAGCCCGAGCCCGTGGCCTCGGCCTTGACCAAGCCGAGGCCAGAATTGGTCAAGGTAGTGTCGCCATTGAGGGCGTAAACGCCTGCGGCCTCGCCCGATCCTGCGGTGGCGCCCGAAATGGTCCCGCTGTTGGTCACGTCTGCGGTGTTGCCCGCATACAGGCCATAGCCGACCCCCGCGCCGCTGGTGCCACTGCTGGCGGCGGAGATCGTTCCGCTGTTGGCGGTCACGGTTGCGTCGGTGGTTGCATAGACGCCAAAGGCGTTGCCGGCGCCATTGGCGGTCCCGGTGATCGCATTGGAGTTGGCGATGGTCGCCGAAGTCGTGGACTTCACGCCAACGGCGCCGCCCGCTCCTGCGGTCGTGCCCTTGATGAGGCCCGAATTGCTCACCGCAGCGGAAGTGCCCGATAAGATCCCGATTGCGCTCCAGTTCCCCGTATTCTCTGCAGTTATGCTGCCGCCATTATTGGTAACGGAGGCGATCGCGCCAGCTCTGATTCCATAAGCGGTCCCGCTGCTTGCGCCCGTCGTCGCGCTCATGGCTCCGCTGCTGGCGTTGCTCACCGTGGCGTCGGTGATGGCGTAGACGCTATAGGCGATGCCCGTTCCGCTGGATCCTGCAATGCTGCCGGCGTTCGTGACGTTTGCGGAAGAGGTCAGCGCGAGCACGCCATAGCCGATGCCCGCGCCCGCCGCGCTCGCGGTGATGGCGCCCGCATTGGTCACGGCGGCTGTGGTCTTGCCGACGACGCCTGTGGCGTTGCCGGTCGCCCCTTGGGCGGTCGCCGTGATGGCGCCCGTGCTGGCGTTGGTCACGCTCACAGCGGTCGTATCGGCGGTCACGCCTGTGGCGGCGCCCGATGCGCTGGTGGCGACGATCGCGCCGCTGTTGGAGGCCACCGTGGCCGTCCCCGCGCCAAAGACGCCATAGGCCGCGCCCGAGCCCGTGCTGAGCCCCCTGATGCTGCCCGCATTGGAGGTGACGGTCGCCGCCGTGTCGCCGCGCAGACCGTAGGCTGCGCCGCTTCCCGAGGCCGATCCGGTGATGGAGCTGGTGTTGGAGCTCAGCGTGGCCGTGGTCCAAGACCACATGCCATAGGCGGCGCCAGACCCGCCGGTGGCGCCCGTGACCACGCCTGTATTGCTCAGGCCAAGCGCCGTCCGCGCCTCGACGCCTGCTGATGTGTTCGAACCAGTTGCGGTGGCGGCCGTGATGGCGCCTGCGTTTGAGCCGGTGAAAGAGGTCTTGGCGTAGACGCCCGCAGTTTCGCCAGATGCGCTGACGGCGCTGATCGTCGCCCCGCTGTTGTTGGTCACATCATCGTAGAGATTCGAATAAACGCCATAGGCCGCGCCTGTCGCGCCGGAGCCCGAGATGGTTCCGCTGTTGACCACCTTCACATAGGCGCCAGCTGTGGTGTTGTCGCTATAGACGCCATAGGCCGCGCCCGCGCCTGTCGCCATTGCGGTCACATTTCCCGCGCTGGCGTTGGTGACATCCGCGACGTTGCGGCCATAGACCGCGAAGGCGGCGCCTGCGCCTGCGGAGGCGGCGCTGATGGTTCCCGCGTTGGAGGTCACGGTGGCGGTGGTTGTGGCGTAAACGCCAAAGGCGTTCCCCGAGCCCGCAGCAGAGCCGCTGATGGTTCCCGTATTCGCGCCCAGCGTTGCGGCCCCCGCGTTGGCAAGAAGCCCATAGGCCGAGCCCGAGCCGCCCGCGCCGGTGCTCAGGCCCTGAATGGCGCCCGCATTGGTGGTGACGGTGAGGGTGGAGGACCCTGCATAGATCCCGTAGCCCGTACCCGTCGCGCTGGTTCCCTTGATCTGGCCCGCGTTGGCGCTGACCGTGGCGGTCTGCCCGCCCGAAACGCCTGTCGCTGCGCCCGCGCCGCTGGTTGTCGCACTGATGACGCCGTTGCTACTGTTGGTGATGACGGCGCTGGTGTCGCCTCGCACGCCGGTGGCGGCGCCTGTTCCCGTGGCGCTCGCGGTGATCGAGCCGGTGTTGGCGGTCACCGTGGCGGTGGTCCAGGTGTAAAGCCCGTAGGCGGATAAGGATCCGCTGGTGGTGTCCGACACCGTGCCGGTGTTGGCCAGGTTGATGTATTGCCGCGCGAAGAGCGCTGCGCCCAGTCCCGTGCCGCCGCTTGCCGTGATGCTGCCGTCGTTGACGGCGGTGATATAGGTCTTGGCGTAGAAGCCGACGCTGTCGCCTGCGGTGCTGCTGACGCTGATGACGCCGCCGCTGGCGTTGGTGATGTCCCCATAGGTTTCGGCATAGCCGCCGTAGCTGGCCGCGCCGCCCGAGGCGGTGATGCTGCCGCTGTTGTTGATTTTGATAAAGGTGTTATCGGCGAGCAGCGCGGTCGCCCCGCCGGTTCCGCTGGCCGTGGCGGTGATCGTGGCCGTGCTGGCGTTGGAGACGTCAATAGATGTGCGGCCGTAGACGCTGATTGCGCCGCCTGTGCCGCTGGTCGTGGCGGTGACGGCGGCTGCGCTGTAGTTGTTGAGCGTGACCGAAGTCGAATTGGCGGAAATCGTGAAGCTGCTGGTGTTGGCGGAGGGCGCTGCGGCGATGGTCCCGTAGTTGTAGACATTGGTCAACGAGGCGAAATCAATGGCCTTGGCGCTCGTCACACTCAGGCTCGCGCCCGCATTGACGGTGATCGTGCCATTGGTGAGGGTTTGCGAGCCGAAAGTCGTCGTCGTCGCCCCATCGCAGATTGCGACCACGCTATTGGCCGCCGCCGGGCTACAGGCCGCCCAAGCGGAGTGCACATCCCACACCAGCATGGCCGCGCCTCCGATGGCTTGCAACAGGACGCGGCGCAAACCCGCCGGGCTGACGCCCAGCATGTTCACTTTTGGCTTCGGCCAGCGCACCAAAACAGGGCGATTTGTGGATTGGACACGCATATAACTTGAAGGTAGTTAGGAAAACCGGCTTTTTTACGCAGTGCGTAACTAGCAATTAATCGGTTAAATTGAGTTTAATGTTATTAAATATATAAAAAATGTTAATTATGGTATGTCCTTATACTTTGACATACTATTGTTGTTTTTACTCAACAAAAGATCTAGGGAAGGTCTGCATAAGTCCGTCATCGCGTACAGCGCAGCGAGGCGGCGATCCATAAGTGATTGATTGGCAAGCAAAAATGGATTGCTTCGCTGCGCTCGCAATGACGGGTTTGGACTTATGCAGAGCTTTCCTAGCCCACATTGGGTTGAGCCTTGTCATTCACGGGTAAAGATGGCGGTCCGCATTGGCGCTGGTGCCAAAGTGCGCTGCCCATGGCCTGAAAGAGCGCTTTACCTCGCCGGGCTTAGCCCTTGGGCATCCTCTGTAATCGTCTTCATAGAATGCGCCCCAACAAAGGGGCAGACATGAAAAAACTGGTTTACGGCTTTCTTTTGCTGCTGGCAGCCTTGGCGGCGGCGATTCAACTTGGCGGCCATGGCTATTTCTGGAAAGCGCTGGCCAGCACCTATTTCCAAGGGCACAGCACCGCGCACATTGATGACGCGCATAATTTTGTGCAGCGCAGCATTGCGGCGGGTGTGCCGCAAGCCTGGCCTAAAGACGCGCGCTACAACCAAAAAGCGCTGGATCCGGCGATGGCGGCCTATTTGCAGCAGTACGGCACTGCGGGCTTTTTGGTGGCGCAAAAAGGCGCACTGGTGCATGAACAGTATTTCGGCGCGTATTCCGCCCAAAGCCGCACCAATTCCTTCTCCATGGCGAAAACGATTACCACCTTGCAGGTACACAAAGCGGTGGAGCAGGGCTTTATCAGCAGTTTTGACGCGCCGCTGACCGAGCGCCTGCCCGAATACGCGCAAGACCCGCGCGGCCAAAAAGCCACGGTTGCGCAGCTATCGAGCATGAAGTCCGGCCACGACTGGACCGAAAACTACTACCTGCCGCTCAATATCACCACCGATTTGTATTACGGCCAAGACGCCGAAAAACTGGTGCTCGGGCAAGGTTTTGAGCGTGAAGCAGGCACCGAGTACGAGTACAGCAGCGGCACCACCCAACTACTAGGCGTCTTTCTGAAACGCGCTTTACAGGCCAAAGAGCCGGGCTTGACCATCAGCGGGCATTTGTCGCGTAGCCTGTGGGTGCCGCTGGGTATGGAAAGCGAAGCGATTTACACCCTGGACCGCGACGGCAGCCAAGGCGGCATGGAGCGCACCTATTGCTGCATTTTTGCCACCGCCCGCGACTTTGCCAAGTTCGGCCAGTTGCTGCTGCAAGACGGGCAATGGAATGGCCAGCCCTTGCTGGACAAGGCTTTTGTCGAGCGCATCCGCAAGCCCGATTTGCAGCCCTACTACGGGCATTCCTTGTGGATGGATTGGACTTACAAGCACCCGTTTTATTTCTTGCAAGGCCACCAAGGCCAGTACGTCATTGTGGTGCCCTCGCTCGAACTGGTGGTCGTGCGCACCGGCCAAACCCGTGACAAAAAAACCAAAGGGCCTAACGGCATCACGCCCGCCGAGGTCTATCGCTTTGTAGATCAGGCGGTCGCGCTGGTGCAGTAAGGTGCCATTAAAGCCGCGTGTCGACGCCACAGCGCCGCAGCTTTAAGGATTTTCCATGACCCTAGCTTCGCGAAGTGATGCATCATTTTGTAGCGGCAGCCGGATCCAAAAGCGCGTACCCCGGTAGGGGGCGCTTTCAAAACCCAGGGTTCCGCCTAGTAGTTGCACTACACCTTGCACCAACAGCAGCCCCAGGCCAGCGCCTTGCTGCCCTCTGCTCGGCGCGGGCGCACCATCGCGCAAGGTGTGGGCTACGCGATCCTGCTCTGCCGGGCTCATGCCCGCGCCGCTGTCTTCCACCGAGAGGATGACCGCATCGTTGCCGCTGCGGTGCGCGGCCAGGGTAATGTGGCCGCTTTGGGTGAATCGGCAGGCGTTATCCAGCAGCTTTTGCAAGCAAAGCGCCAGCAGGGCTTTGTCGCTGTGCAATGGGGCCAGCAAGGCGCTGTCAATTTCCAGCGCACAGCGTACGCTGGGGCTTTTCTTTTGCGCTTGCAATGTGGCGTAGGCCGCGTGCAGCTCTACGGGGAGTTGCAGCGCTTCGATACGCACTTGCAACTGCCCGGATTGCAGGCGGGTGTAGTCCAATAAATCAGTAACGGCAGCGCTGGCTTGCAAGGCCGAGGCACTGCTGTGTTCCAGCACTATACAAATATCCGGCGGATGCTCTGCGTCGGCGAGTAGGGCTTCACTCATGTCAGCGATAGCGCGCAGCGGGTTTTTGACCTCGTGGTTGATGGCTGCGATGAACTGATCGCGCGCGGCCATGGTGCGCTCCAGCTTTGCACGCTGTTCCTGTAAATCCTGTTGCCTGAGGCGCAAGTCCTTCAATATCCGGATATCTGATTGGCGGTACAACAGGGTTACCAGCGTCATGACGATATATACCAGCGAGTTATCCAGCAGCGAGGTCCCACTTTCACGCAAGGAGGCACTTTGGATCTGCGGCGCTAAACCTATCAACCAGTCTGAGCTGACCATCAGGGCGTGTCCAGCAATGCACAGGGCTAAAAATCCCAAGGCGACGCGGGGCCCGACGATAAAGTAATTGGCCATTACCAGCACCGCCATCCAGGCCAGGGCACTTGAGTAAATACCACCCGAATACCAGGCCACGACGCAGAGTTGGATGAAGGCAAAACTGGTGCTAATAAGGCATACTATTTCGGTGGATAAACCCAGATACAAGCCCACCATCAGACTGGCCCAGCAAATCGGGGCGGCGATATTGGCTTTGACCACCATAGGGAAGGGCGAGGTCAATGCGGTGATGACGCCCGCAGCAAAGGCCACTGTCAACGCGAAATACGCAAAAAGCTGTTGTTGGCTGTTTACGGACAAGCGTTGGCGCAGCCCATTTGCCCAGGCACAGAGGCGGCGCGGCATCACAGTACTTCCTCTGGGAGGTGCAAGCGCATCAGCCGTGCCAGTTGTTCCTCTTGCAGGGGCCAGAACAATAGCCACTGCATGCCCGCTGCCAGGTAGCGCTGGCGCTGGTGCGCAAACGCTTTGTCGCACAAGCCGATGACCGGCACATCGCGCAATTGCGCTTTGGCGTGCTGGCGCATACTGCGCACCGTCTCCAGTCCGTCCATAGCTTGCATGTGCAGTGCTATCAGCACCATGTCGTATGGGGTAAATTCCAGTTGCAGCAAGGCACTCTCGCCGCTGTCGGACTGGCCCAATATGGCGCAGGGCCAATGGCGGCGGACGACGGATTGCAGTTCCGACAGGCGCTTGGGCTGGTCGTCTACCAGCAGGAAGCGCCAAGGCTTGCGTTCGGGCGCAGTCGGCGCAATACCCTGCGCTTGTGGCGCCTCGCATAGTGGGGCCGGCCAGCGCAGCTCGATGGAGCTTGTCGCGCCAAGCGCCTGTATATTGCTCAGCGATGCGCCGGCCAGGGTCAATAGGCGCTCACACAGCGCATGCTCCCAGTCTTGGGCGTTTGATGTGGGTCTGCTGGCTTGATCAGCACTATCGTGTGGCAGGGTGGAGTCATCTCCGGTGGGCTTTATTGCATCGTGCGAAGCTAGCAATACTTGTATCAGCAACATGGATCCTTGCATACGCGCCAGTACTTGCATCTGTCCACCAGCGGCGTGGCGCTGTGCTTGGTGTAGCGCATGGCGCAGCACTTGGGTAAAGCGAAGGCCATCACCCAGCACCCACAGCGACGCTTCTACCTGGTTTCGCGGCGTCAGCGACACCGCGCGTGGTGCGAACCCGCCCGCTGGCGTCAACACCGCCTGGCAAACAGCTTCCCGCACACTAAAAGGGGTCTGCTTTAAAACCAGGCGATCGGTTTCATATTGGGCTATCCCCAGTACCTGGTTGACCAGTTCTACGACATTCTCGGCTGCGTCTCGAATCTGCGGTGGGGTAGGCGTGAGCGTGCTAGAGGGGTGCAGTTGCAAATGGCTTTGCAAGCGCGCAATTTTTTGAATCGGTGCGCGTAAGTATTGGCCCAGCGACAGGATCAGGGTATCGATGTGGTTTTGGGCCTCTTGCCTTGCGGCCTGCAAGCCTTCCATCTCAAGATTGCGTAAAGCCAGGCTTTTGCTGGTGCTCCGGAACATGGCCTCGTACAAGCCCAGCGCCACCATCACAAAAATCAGGACATTGACACGAATCCAAAATGCGATGGATTGGGGTATCACCGTGGCATCGACGTGCCCTTCAATCCACTGCGCTTGTACCGCAGTAAATTGCAGCACGTTATGCACCACAATAAGGCCCATCCATACCATGGCCCAACGCAAATTGATCAAGAGCAGCGCAGCGATAGAAAGAATGGGCATCCACACCACCGCCGGTGAATTGATGCCTCCGGTTTGACTGGCCAGCGTCGCAAAAACGCAAAACGAGCAAACCACCAGGGCGTGGGCCGCGAAACTGACTGCACCAAGACCCCACACCATGGCCGCTAGTAGCAGGTAAATCACCAAGGCGATTCTCGCGAGTTGGTTTAGTAACGGATAAGGAATCGCAATCGCAAACAGCAGTGCATTCAAGCTGCTTAGGCCGAGTGTCGCTAAGACCAGTGTGCTTTTATCAAAAGCGCGGCCGTTGTCGGTCGATGTAAGTGGCAAGCGGCTTTCAGACATAAAAAACAGCAGTCGCAAGTGTTAATTGGCCATGAACAGTTCCGGGCGATACCCAAAAATTGTTAGATGCAGACATGTTATATCAAAAATAGATAAATATTAAAAAATTAAAAAAATACATCAAATTTATTATTAAAACGCTTGTGCGAGTGGAGAGCTAGGCGCTCGCGCCAGACGAGTCTGTGCGCGAGAAACCGGCGAGTCGGTCGCCGCCTGGCAGAGCCTCTTTATGGACAGGCCTAGGCGGGAGGCAGACGCTGAGCCAACATCGCTTCGAGCGTATCGAGCAACTGCATGCGCTCAAAGGGCTTGAGCATGAGGTCGTCCAGGCCTGCCGCTTTGAAGCTTTCCAAGTCTGGCGGATGGATATTGGCGGTCAAACCCAGAATGGGTAGATTAGCACCAACTGCGGTCGCTCGGATGGCTTGGGTCGCTTTTATGCCGTCCATGCCCACCATCACCATGTCCATTAAGACGAGGTCTAGACGGTGTTCCTGCACTAACGCAAGCGCTTGATGTCCGTCAGAGGCCTCATGCACTGTGGCACCAGGCCAATGGCTGAGCAAGACTTGACGCAGCAACAAACGGTTAATGGGGTGGTCGTCCACAATCGCAAAGCGCCAGGGGCTTGCGGGGCTGGATGGCCGTGTTGCCCGGGTTGGCTGTCCTACATCGCGCGCGCTTGGTGTGCCTACCGGAAGCGTGAACCAGAAAGTGGAGCCGCGCTCCGCCTGGCTTTCAAAACCCATGCTGCCACCCAAAAGCTGTACCAGACGCTGTGAGATCAGCAGCCCCAGGCCCGAGCCGCCAAAGCGCTTTTGAATACTCGGGTTGGCTTGCGAAAAACGGCTGAACAGGCGTTGCTGGTCTTGTTCCGAAATACCAATGCCAGTGTCCTGGACCGTAAAGCGAATCAGGTCTGGAGTCTGGCGACTTACTTGCAGCAGCACCTGACCGGACTCGGTGAATTTAATGGCATTGCCCAGCAAGTTGACCAAAATTTGCGTTAACCGGTGTTTGTCGGTGTGCATCCACTGGGGTACATCGCCGGCGATTTCAAGCGCATAGCGCAAATTGCTTGAAGCGATACGCGGCTTAAACAAGCCAAAAGCCGATTGCAGCACGGCGTGCAGTTGCACCCGTTCAACATGCGGCTGTAGCTGCCCAGACTTGAATTGGGTGTAGTCCAACACATCGTTGATGATAGTCATCAGATGGTCTGCCGCCTGGCTGGTGTGGTCTAGCACCATCATGGCGCCGGGTTTGTCCGTCACCACCGTCTTCAAGTAGCTGTTCAGCCCCAAAATTGCATTCATGGGCGTTCGTAGCTCATGGCTCACCGAGGCGATAAAGCGGTCGCGTGCGCCCAGTTCCTGCTCCAAATCTTCGCGTTTGGATTGCAACTCGCCTTGGCGGCGCAGCAATTCCTCAAAGGCCTGGGCATCATTGCGTTGGTAGAACAACATCACCAGCACGGTGATTAAAAATATGAGTGAATAGTCGGCTAGCGAGGTACCCGCTTGATCACCTGTCATGCCGACCACTACCGGCCCGATACCCAGCCATTGCGCGCCAAAGGCTTGTAGGCTGTGCACGCTAATGCTGACAATGACCCAAAAAACTGCGGCCTTACGTCCGACCACGAAATAACTGGCCAGTACCAGCACGCCCATCCAACCCAGTACGCTGCTGTAGACACCGCCGGAATACCAAGCGGTGACGTTGTTCTCGATAAGCGAAATGAGGCAACCCCAGTGGCAGGTGGCAACGGTGGAAATGCCCCGGTAAAACGCTATCAGCAACAACAGCCACAGCACCGTGGTGACGCTGCTGGTTAATTGCACCATCAGCAAAGGTGTAGTGGTGGCAGCCAGCAGTGCAGAGAGGGTTGCCAGCGACAAGGCCAAATACCCAAATAGGCGGCGCGCATCTTCATTGCCTAACACGCGCGCCAGCCAAACATTGAAAGAATTGCGAATCTGATTCATGCCCGCCCCGCCTCGTCAATGGCTTTGGAGACCGCGTCAAAAAACAGCGACTGGTCAATCGGCTTGAGTACGACGCAATGCATACCGGCATCCAAGCAGCGCTGTGTATCGCTGGCCAAATTATTGGCAGTAAGGCCGACCACCGGCGTGGCGCGAAGCTTGGCATCTGGATGCTCGCGCAGCCGCTGTGTGGTTTCTATGCCATCCATGCCCGGCATATACAAATCCATCAGCACCAAATCGCAGGGCGATGCCTCCAGCATTTGTAATGCATTTTGGCCAGTCTCGGCTACGGCGACCTGGCAACCGGGCCAGAGCTTGCGCAGCAATAATTGCACCACCATTTGGTTCATCGGGTGGTCATCCACAATGAGAAAGTGGCGGGCCCGGCCGCTACTTATCAGGGGAGGGTCCTGTACCGCCGCGACACTCGCGTGCAGCGGCATAGGCCACTCCAACCAGAATAAAGCGCCTGTGTCTCTGTCGGTTTGAGCCGCTATGCGTCCACCTGCATGCTTGACTACGCGGTGGCTGACCGCCAGCCCCAGCCCGGCCCCGCCGCTAGCGCGCCGGGTATCCAAGCTGGCATTGGAAAATCGGTTGAACAAAGATTCAAAAGCCGCAGGTGCAATCCCTGGCCCAGTGTCCTCGACTTCAAAGCGCAAGCAGCCATCGGCATAGAAGGCGCGTACGTCTATTTTTCCTGTTGGGGTAAATTTGACAGCGTTATCCAGCAAATGGTGAATCACTTGGGTAAGGCGCTGGCGGTCGGCTAGCACCCAAGTGGTCGGCGGCACATTCAGTGTCAAGGCCAGTGGCAGTCCTCTGGCATGGGCCCTAGCCACGTAAGGACTGACACTGCTCATGAGTGCATGGGCCAACGCAAACGGTGCATTGTGCAAGGCCAACCGTCCGGCCTCCAGCTGGGATATGTCCAATATATCGTTGACCACCCGCAGCAACTGGCTGGTCGCATCACGAATGTGCTGCGCCGCTTCGAACTGTTGGCGGTCGCTTGCCAATTCGTCTAGCAGTACGCCGTTAAGGCCCAGGATGGCGTTCATCGGCGTGCGCAGTTCGTGTCCCACTGAGGCGATGAATTCGTCTTTGTGGTTTTGCGCGTCCAGTAAGGCGGCTTGGGTGTCTTCCAGCTCGGCATTGCGCAGACTCACCCCGTGCATTTTTTTGCGGTATTGCAAATCGTAGATACCCAGCGCCAGCATCAAAAAAAACAGAATATTGAGCTTGGCCAGCAGCGCCGAATCCAAAGGCATGGTTTGCGGGTTGACCACGCCACTGATCCAACCTTGTTGCACCGCCACAAATTGATACGCGTTATGCACCAGGATGATGCCCAGCCAGATCAGCGACCAGCGCACATTGATCAAGAGTAAGGCTGCCATGGATAAGACCGGCATCCAGACCATATTGGGCGAGTTGATACCGCCGGTTTGGCTGACCATCGGTACCAAAATGCCAAAGGCCAGAGCGATAAGGCCGTGCGCGGCAAAATTGAGCGTGTTGAAGAACCACACCATGCCGGCGAGAAACAGGAAGACTACAAAGCCCAGCAGATTCAAGTTGCGATCAAACCCTGACCACGGCAGCCAGTAAAACAACAGCGTGTTGGCGCAGCCGATGCCTAAGGCAGTGAGCAGCAGCGCGCGCCGGTCCAGGACGGACCGGGCATCGAGCTTGAGATTGAGACGATCAAGTAGCTTCAAAAAAAGACCTGTAAGGCGCGGTGAGGAAACCGACAGCGGTGCGCCTTGCAAGTGCACCGCTAAGGGGCGTGACCCGTGGCAGGAAAAACGCAATGCCGGGCCATGAAGCCGCCACCGGCCAGGGTCTAGTCCAACATTTTGCTAATCAGGCGCAAAGATTTTCGCCAAAAAATCGAGATCCGATCCGGATTGGGCCAAATTTACTTGGATGCCGGTACGAGGCCTGAGGGGTTTCAGTGCGAGGCAGGGCTTACCGCCAGCAGCGTTTCGATCTGTGCGTACAGTGCCGCAGAGTCAAAGGGCTTGAGCATCAAGGCGTCTAAGCCGGCGGCCTTGAACTTGGCCAGGTCCGGTGGATGCACGTTGGCGGTCAGGCCGATGACGGGAACCCGGTGCGCCTGCGCGTTGGCCGAGGCGCGCAGCGCCCGGGTGGCCTCGGCGCCGTCTAGCTGCGGCATCACCAGGTCCATCAGGATGAGGTCGAAGTCTTGCTCCTGGCAGGCGCGCAAGGCTTGCAGGCCGTCATGCGCTTCCTCCAGGCGGGCCTGGGGCCAGCGGTGCTGCAATACACGGCGCAGCAAAAAGCGGTTGACCGGATGGTCATCCACCACCAAAAAGCGCCATGCTTTGTCGCCGCTGTGCAAGGGTGTTGTATCTGGGATGGCTGTTGTGGGGGGTGCCTCGGTCTCTTGAGATGGCAAATCCAGCCAAAAGCGCGAACCCAGACCTGGGGTGCTTTCAAAACCCATGCTGCCGCCCAGTAGCTTGGCCAGTTCCAGGGAGATCGTTAGGCCCAAGCCCGAGCCGCCAAAGCGGCTGTGGATGTCGGCATTGGCCTGGCTAAAGCGTTCAAACAATTTACGCTGGTCTTCCAGCGCAATGCCGATACCGGTGTCTATGACCGAAAAAACAAGGCGATTACCAGGCCCTGACTCTGCCCGCAAGCGTATGCTGCCCTGGGTCGTGAATTTGACGGCATTACCAAGTAGATTGACCAAAATTTGTGTCAAGCGGTGCCGGTCTGTTAGTACCCACTGGGGAAGTTTCTCGTCAATGTCGCAAGCGCAGGCCAAGCCGGCGTTGACCATGCGCGGCTCGAACAAGGCAAATGCATTGCGTAGCGCCTGGTGCAAATCCACCGTCTCCAGATGTACACGAACTGGGCCGCTTTGCTCGCTGGTGTAGTCCAGCGTCTCATTAATCAACCCCATCAAATGGTCCGCTGCTTGCCGCGTATGCTCCAGTACCATGGCCGAGCGGGGCTTGCCTTGCACATTGGACAGCAGGAAGCTGTTCAAACCTAGTATGGCGTTTAAGGGGTTGCGCAAGCTATGGTTGAGCGATGCCATAAAGCGTCCCCGGATGGACAGCGTGCGCTCTAATTCCTCGCGCTGTCGCTGCAATTTGTTTTGGCGGATTTTGAGCTTGCGGTAAAGCACCACGTTACCTTGGTGGTAGTACATCAGCACCATAATGACCAGAAACATGGACGCGCTGTAGTCAATCAATGCGGTCAGGGCCACCGAAGAATCAGCGTGGGGTATTGACTCCACATTGCTCAGCGACAACTGGGATTGGACCAGGAATATGCCGATTGCAATCGCAGCCCATGTCAGCCCGGCATGGCGTCCCACCAAAAAATAGTTCGCCATGATGACGACGGTGAACCAGGACAAGGTGCTGGCGTAAATGCCGCCGTTTTGCCAACTTTCAAAAAACAAGGGTAGCGCTGCAATGAGCGATGTCCAGTGGCAGGTTCGCTTCACAGACCAGCCACGGTGATATTGAACCGATACCAACAAGTAACCAAGGCTACTGACACCATTGTTGAACGTTACTCCAGGCTTGACTGAATTGGCCGCTGCGAGCGCAGAGGCCGTAATAATGACCGCAAAAAACACGTAAGCCAGAAACCGCTCTGCGCCGCCCACGGCACGAGCGCGTTGCACGAACCACTCGCTAGCCAAGGTGTCTAGGCGCATACGAGCGCCGTCTGCCCAAGCAGCCGCTCCAGTTGGGCGCGCAATTGTCCAGACTCGATAGGCTTGGTCAGCACCGCCTGCATACCCGCAGCCAGGCATTTGGCCAAGGTATCGCCTTGGTGGTAAGCGGTCAATCCCAGCACCGGCACCTTCTGTATGCGTGCGTCGGCGCTGGCTCGGATACACCGTGTGGTTTCCATGCCATCCATGTCCGGCATCAGCACATCCATGAGCACCGCGTCGTAGTGCGTTGCTGCTAAACGCGCAAGCGCTTGCTTGCCGCTGCTGGCTTTATCCACCTTGGAATGTGGCCATAAACGTTGCAAGCTCAACTCCAGCACGGTCAAATTCATAGGGTGGTCATCGACGGCCAAAAAACGCCAAGATGGACTGAGCGTTTTGGAAGTGGCCCGCGTAGCGGCGACGGAAGCTTCTATTACAGGAGTGCAGATGTGCATAGGCCACTCAAACCATATCAAGGTGCCGGGTGCGTCCTTGGCCCCTAGCGCCATGCGCCCCCCTTGGTTGATTACGATGTGTTGGCATAAGGCAAGGCTTAAGCCTGCACCGCTCAATGCGCTGCGCGTGGTTTCAAAACCGTGGGCAAATCGATCGAAGATGGCTTGCTTGTCCTGTGCTTGGATGCCGCAGCCGGTGTCATGTACCTCCACGCGGGTGGTCATGTCCGTGCGACTGACCCGAATCTCAATACCCCCGTGGTCTGTGAATTTCACCGCGTTATCCAGCAGACTAGCGATCACTTGCGCCAAGCGCTGGTGGTCGGTCATAACCCAAAGGTCGGGGCCGGATTCAATTGTGCTTTCAAAACTGAGACCTTTGAGCACCGCACGGCGGTAGAAAGGTTCAATGCAGGCATCCAGGGTGGCGCGCAAGGGGCAAGGCGCGGGGTGAAAGCTCAGCCGGTCGGCCTCTAATTGGGCGATATCGAGGATATTGTTGACAACCCCCAGCATTTGCGTGGCCGATTCGCGGATGTGCAAGGCGGCACTGGCAAAGTCGGCCTGCCCGCTCATCTCGTCGAGCAAGATGCTGTTCAGACCCATGATGGCGTTCATGGGGGTGCGCAGCTCATGGCCCATGGATGCCACAAACAAATCCTTATCGACTTTCGCTTTGCGTAAAGCATGGCGTATGTCTTCCAAATCCTGGGTGCGTTTCTGCAGGCGACGCTTCTTCATGGCATAAAAAGCGTCATACAAAATGACCGCCAGAACCAGGTAAAAAACGATGTGCAGATTGAGACTGACAGCTACTGGAATCGGAATCATATCTTTCGGAATTTCTCCGTTGGCCCAGCCTTGGGTCACGGCTATGTATTGCGCAAGGTTGTGCAGCAAGGTCAGGGCCACCCAGACGACCGCCCAGCGCATACCAAGTGTTAATAGCGCAACGAGGGGCGTAATGTGCATCCACACCATAAAGGGCGAATTGATGGCGCCTGAGCAATAAATCGCCCAGGCCAAAGCCCCAAAGGAGGTCCCCAGCATGATATGGGCCGTCCAATTCAGATTGTCGAAAAGCAGGGTGGCAGCAAACAATAGCAAGAATACCGCCACCATAGGCATCAGCAAAGCCTTGTCAAACGGCCCCCCCGGCAGCCTGGAAAAAACCAGTAAGGCCAACAAACCGAACATCAAATTGACAAGCAGGATTTCTTTGCGCCCCAGGTCGCGCCAAGTCAGACGCGCTTTGGCACGATCAAGCAAGGACAGGCCCTCGGCGGCTGGCCGTTGGCGTTGCGCTCGCGTTGGGTTTGACAAAGCCATAGCTAATTGAGCTTCCTTAAACATGTGCCAAATGCATCCGCTGACCATGATTCGTTCGCTTTAAAAACCTAGGGAAGCTCTGCATAAGTCCAAACCCGTCATTGCGAGCGCAGCGAAGCAATCCATTTTTGCTTGCCAATCAATCACTTATGGATCGCCGCGTCGCTGCGCTCCTCGCGATGACGGACTTATGCAGGCCTTCCATAGTTAAATGCGAATTAAATAAATCATATAGGAAATAGTCATCTCAACAAATTAATTTTCAAGATTTTTAATTTTTACGTTGTGCATGACTATGCAAAAGTATTCGTGAAAATTATGATTAATTGATGGAATCAGTTTTAAAAGCGGTTTATCAATACTTACAAAAAAATCGGTATAAACGATAAGGCATGCATCAATGCAGATGTTTTGGTCGGTTCAAGGAGCCCAGGCGATGTGCAGTGAAGGGCCACAAGCGGTTTTTTTGGACATCAGCATGCCTGGACATAAAAAAACCCCCGCACAGTGGCGGGGGTTTTCACTTAAGCAATCGCTGCTTTAGTTTGCGGCTTTTCTTGCATACACGTCGGTCACAAACACTTTGTAGTCGGGTTTGATTTCCTGGATACGACCTTGCTCTTTCAGGAACACTGCCGTCTCGGCCATCGCTTTGGCAGCGCCGCCGCCAAGCCATTTGGGGCCAAGTTGCTCAGCCGCCGTGGGAAAGACATACAGCGCCATGGCGGCGGGCACGTCTTTCACATCGGCCTTGGTTACGCGGGCAATCGCTTTGACTTGGGGCGTGTCTGGCGTCCAAGAGGCTTTGTTGGCGCGGTACTCGCTGTCGGCCTTGTTTAAGGCTTTCACCAGCGCCACCATAAAGGCTTCGTTTTCGGCAGCCCATTTGGTATTGACTGCAATACCGTCAAACGTGGGGTAGCCTTTTTGGCCGATGGAGCCCGAGCTGGCAATCGACTTGCCATTGCTCTTGATTTTGGAGAGCACCGGGTCCCAGATGAAGGCGGCATCAATATCGCCACGTTCCCAGGCCGCTGCAATTTCCGGTGGACGCAGGTTCAGCACGTTCACGTCTTTGGCAGACAGGCCTTCGAGTTTCATGGCCGCCATCAGCTGGTAGTGTGCAGTGGACACAAACGGCGTGGCCACTTTTTTACCCTTGAGGTCTTTGACCGAATTGACGTTGCTGCCATTGCGCGCAATCAGCGCTTCGGCGTCGGCGATGTCGTCCAATATCCAAAAGAGCTTGATCTCTTGGCCCTGGGTCACCGCAGCGGTCAAGGGGCTGGAGCCAACTTGGCCAATTTGTACATCACCCGATGCCATGGCCTTGATGACGTCGCCGCCACCGCCAAACATGCGCCAGTTGATTTTGTAGCCGGTAGCTTTTTCTAGCTCACCCGATTCGATGACTGCCTGGAAAGGCACCAGCATGTCCTGGTGCGCAAAGGTCACCTCTTTTTGCTGGGCTAGTGCAGCGCCACCCCACAGGCTCAGGCCTGCGGCAAGTGCCAGTAATTGGCGTTTTTGCAATTTCATGTAAGTCTCCTTTTATAAAAAAATCCATGCGGGGCATGGTCCTACGAAAACACGCTTTTCACAGCCGCTCGTATCGTGTGCGCAATGCCCAGGCAATCGGCCTGGGTCAGCGAAAGGGGGAGGCGCAGGTCGCACAGAGCGCCTAACACCGCTTGCGCCTGCGGTAAATCTTGCGCTTGGCCGAAGTATCGCCAGTGCGTCCATACACTGGTGAAACCCACAGGCTCGTCGGCACCAAACCATTTGATGTGTACACCCTGCTGGGCGCAGGCAGCGATGACCCCCTGCATTTGGGCGCGCGTCATGTCGCGCAGCAAAAACTGGATGGAACTGCCCACAAATTGCTCCTTGGGTGGGCGCTGCGTTAAACGCACATGCGCCACGCCTTCCAGCGCTCCAGCCAGCCAGTGGTAGCGCTGGTTCCAGCGCTGGCAGCGCTCTTGCAGCACCTCGCCTAACTGGGCCCGCGCCAGCGCGGCGGGCAAATTGCTCATGCGCAGGCTGAAGTTGGGCGTGTGGTATTTCCAGCGTTCAAACACCTCCGGGCCGGGCCGCGCCAGGTGCGACGCATAAAGCATGTAGCTGCCCGACAGCAGCACCGCTTGCGCGGCTAGGTCGGCATCGGCCGTGACTAGCAAACCGCCTTCGCCGCTATTGGCGTGCTTATAGCTTTGCAGGCTAAAGCAGCCGGCCACGCCCCAGGTGCCGGTGGCTTTACCGTTCCAAGAAGCGCCCATGGTGTGCGCGCAGTCTTCTATCAAGGCGATGCTAAATTCGCGGCAAATGGCTGTCAGGGCATCCATATCGACAATATGGCCGCGCATATGCGAAAGCAACAAGGTCTTGGCGCCGCTCTGCGCCGCTTTGCGCCGCAGGTCGTCCAGGTCAATTAGCAAATCGTCGGTCACATCTACCAGCACCGGCACGGCGCCTGCATGCGCAATCGCTCCGGGCACCGGGGCCAAGGTAAAGCAGTTGCTCAGCACTTTGTCGCCCGGTCGCACGCCGCTGCAGCGCAATGCGGCAAACATGGTCGAGCCGCAGGAATTCATCGCCACGCAATAAGGTATGTCTAGCTCGGCGGCGAACTGCGCTTCCAAAGCCGCGGCCTCGCCGGGCTTGGCGCCGGTCTCGCCGTAGCGGTGCATCTTGCCGCTTTCCATCAAAGCCAGTGCGGCTTGCACACCAGCGGGCGGTACGGCCTCTTGCCACGTCAGGTCTAGCTGCATGCGCGCGGGCTGGGGGCTGTTGTCAGACATGGCGCACGTCCTTTTGGGTTTGGTTTTGAAGCTGCTGCCACAGTGCGACCGTGGCCTGTGCCAGCGCTTGGGTGCTGTCCAGACAGAGCGCTTGCACGGCTGGGCTTGCGTGCCCCAAAGCCATAGGCGCTTCGGTGCACGCCAAGATGATGCCGGTGGCGCCATCGGTCTGCATTTGCGCAATCGCCTGCGCCAGCATCGGCCCGGCTTGCGCCGTCTTGCCAGCTTTGACCAAAGCAATCGCGGGCAACACCCAGTCATCCAAAGCGCTCTGGCGTGTGGCCACCCAGCTAAGGCCCCGACTTTGCAAGGCGCTGTTAAACAAACCGGTAGCCAGCGTGGCGCGCGTGGCCACCAGGCCGATACGCGCGCCTGCGCCAAAGCGCAGCAAGGCCGCATCGCAAGCAACATCCACTATCGAAGGAAAGGGCAGCGCGCAGCCCTCGCGCAAAGCGGCGTGCCAGTAATGCGCAGTGTTGCAAGCCATCACCAGGCCTTGCGCACCGGCGGCGACTAGCCTATCGCGTGCAGCGATCAGCGCGGGTAGGGGCGAGGGGCCGCCATGCAACAGCGCGGCAGGCCGCCCCGGAATACGCGGGTCGCTGTGGATCAGCAAAGGTACATGGCCGGCGTCGTCTTGCGCCGGTGTGGCCGCCACCACTTTGGCGAAAAAATCCACCGTCGCCAAAGGGCCCATGCCGCCGAGCACGCCGATCATGCGCGCCCCGCGTGGATGGCCGAATGGCGCAACGTACATACGCAATTCAGGTTCAGCAATGCGCGCCTCACGTACATGGCCTTATGGGCAGCGGTCATGGTAGCGATGGCGGCGGTGACGCTCATGTGGGGTAGGGGAAAGCGTGTTGGTAGCCAAACAGGCCGACCGCACCGCCGGTGTGTAAAAACACAATGTTTTGGTCTTTGCGGTAATGACCTTTGCGGATCAGGTCGATCAAACCGGCCATGCCCTTGCCCGAATACACCGGGTCTAGCAAGATGCCTTCGAGCTGCGCCAGCATGGTCACCGCCTCCATCATGCCCGGCGTGGGGATGCCGTAGCCCTCGCCGATGTAATCGCAATTGGCGACTACGTGTTCGCGTTGCACCGCGCCAGGCACGCCCAGCAGTTCTGCGGTTTGCTGCGCTAGCGCAAACACTTTTTCTTCTTGCGGCTGGCGCGGTGCGCGCACGCCGATGCCCAGCACCGGTATCTGGGTACGTGCACCTTCCATACCCACTACCAAGCCCGCTTGCGTGCCCGCGCTGCCGGTGGCGTGCACCAGGCTGTCGATCATCAAGCCCATGTTCATGGCTTGGTCCGCCAGCTCTAAAGCGCAGGTCACATAGCCCAGCGCACCCACCGCATTGGAGCCGCCGCCGGGGATGATGTAGGTCTTGCGCCCTTGCCCGCGCAATTGCGCAGCCAGGGTTTCCATCGCCGCGTCCATGGGTGTGTTGCCTGGCACTTCGCTCACATGCGCGCCGTACAAATAGTCTAAAAACACATTGCCCGAATGCTGGTAATCAGCGTGGCGGTAACCGGTGCGGTCTTCCAAAATGATGTGGCATTGCAGGCCCATCTTGGCGGCGATGGCGGCGGTCTGGCGTGCATGGTTAGACTGGGTGGCACCCTGGGTGATCAAGGTGTCGGCGCCTTGTTGCAGCGCTTCAGCCACCAGGTATTCCAGCTTGCGGGTTTTGTTGCCGCCGGTGGCCAGGCCGGTGCAGTCGTCGCGCTTGATCCACAGCGTGGGACCGCCCAGCGCGGCGCTCAGGCGTGGCATGGGTTCTAGCGGGGTGGGGCCATGGGTGATGCGCAGGCGGGGGAATTTGGAAAGTTTCATGGCGTGCTTTTGTAGTTAACTAAAGAGTGGGAAAAAACATTAGACACCGGCTCGGGTGCTGGCCGCTTGCGCGCCGCTCCAAGACTCGGCAGGGTAGTCGTCCAGACTGCCCAGATCGAATGTTTGTTCGGGAAAAAATTTGTGCAGACGGATGTCGCCAGTACGTGCATGGCCTTCCATGCCTTCCAGCCGCGAGATGCGCGCCGCCACCTGGCCGACTGCGCCACCGGCGCTGCGGTCTAGGCGCTGCCAGGTCAAGGTCTTGATAAATTTGCCCACCGACAAACCGCCCGAATAACGCGCCGCGCCGCGTGTGGGCAAGATGTGGTTAGGCCCGCTGCATTTGTCGCCATAGGCCACCGTGGTGTTCTCACCTAAAAACAAAGAGCCGTAATTGCTTAAGTTGGCCAGCCACCAGTCCAAATCACGCGCCATCACCTGCACATGCTCGGGCGCATAACGGTCGCTGACCTGCACTGCTTCTTCGGGCGTGCTCACCAGCACCACTTCGGCATAGTCGCGCCAGGCTGCGCCGGCTGCGCTGCGCGCCGGTTCGGGTAGGGCGGCAATGGCGGCGGGTGCGCGCGCCATCACCTGTTCGGCCAAAGTGCGCGAGCTGCTGATCAGCCACACCGGCGAATCCGGCCCGTGCTCGGCCTGGCCGACCAGGTCGGCGGTGACGATGTCGGCATCGGCGCTGTCGTCGGCAATCACGCAAGACTCGGTGGGGCCAGCCAGTACGTCAATGCCGACTTGCCCGAACAGCAAACGCTTGGCCTCGGCCACATAGCGGTTGCCCGGGCCAACGACGATGTCGGCAGGTTTACAGCCAAACAAGCCCATGGTCATGGCGGCAATCGCCTGCACGCCGCCCAGGGCCAACACCGTGTCCGCGCCACACAGTTGCAGCGCGTACAAAATCGCCGGGTGGATGCCGTTGGCGCCTTGCGCTGGCGTGGCGGCCACGATATGGCCGACGCCCGCTACCTTGGCCGTGCCCACACTCATGATGGCGCTGGCCGCATGCGCATAGCGCCCGCCGGGGATGTAGCAGCCCGCGCTTTGGCAGGGAATCAGGCGCTGGCCCGCCGTCAAGCCGGGCATAAATTCATGGCTAAATTCCTGCATGGCATCGCGCTGGCGCTGCGCAAAGTCGGTGACGCGCTGATGCGCAAAGCGGATATCGCTTTTGACGCCATCGCTCAAAGCCTGGTCGGCCCGCGCAAAGTGCTCTGGCCCCAGCACGATAGGCCCGTGCCAGCCGTCCAAGGTGCGGGCGTATTCGCGTACCCGCTCCTCGCCACCGCCGCGGATAGCGGCCAGCATGGCCTGCACCGTGGCGGTGGTGTCGCTGTCATGGCTTTGCGCGCTTTGCTTGGCGGTTTTGAGGTATTCAATAGTCATGGCGGCTTGGTGGTGGAGGGATGCGCACCATAATAGACAGCAGCTTCGCCTCCCGATAAGACCAGATGCAAACTATGCGTAATGCCAGTTCAAGACCCGCAAGCAGCGTGCTGCGGCGCAGCATGGGTTGGCAAGATGAAGTCATGGACTGCCACGTCGCTAACGCTTCTCACCGTGACGGAAATCGCGTCATTGCCAGGGCGCAGGCCGTGGCAATCCACGGGGGCGCTCGCTGATGGCGACTTCTTCTAGCAGCAACGCCCTGATGTGGCGGCGCCTTTTTCGGCGCTTTGAAGGGCGGGGCGTGTCTTTGCAAAGCCAGTTGCGCGACATGGTGGTGCAGGCCCTGGCCGAAGGCTTTATTGCGCCCGGCGCTGCTTTGCCCTCCAGCCGAAGTCTGGCCCTGGCGCTGGGCCTGTCGCGCACCACGGTCAGCATCGTGTTGCAATCTTTGTCCGACCAGGGCTTGATAGAAGGCCGTCCGCGCAGCGGCTATTACGCTTTGACCGGCCCGCTCAACCCACAAGCGCCGCGCCGACCCCAAGCCGATGCGCCAGACCAGGCCGCGCAGTGGGACGCGCGCCTCAAGCAACACCCCGCCGCGCAACGCAATATCCGCAAACCGGCCAATTGGCAGCAGCAGCCTTATCCCTTTATTTACGGCCAGTGGGACGAGGGCTTGTTCCCTTTTCGCCATTGGCGCAGCTGCGTACTCGAATCTTTGCAAGCCCAGTCGGTGCGCCGCTGGGCGCCGGACCATCTAGACCGCGACGAGGCTTCCTTGCTGGCCCAGGTGCACAGCCGCCTGTTACCGGCGCGCGGCATCTGGGTGGAGCGGGACGAAATTTTGATTACCAACGGCGCACAGCAAGCCACCTATTTGATAGCGCAGTTGCTGATGGACCGCAACACCCGCGTGGGCATCGAAGACCCTGGCTACCCCGATGCGCGCAATGTGTTTTCGCTGCAAACCCGCCATGTGCTGCCGCTGCCGGTCGATGCCGATGGCCTGGTTATCAGCCCCGCGCTCAAGCGCTGCGACTATGTGTACCTCACGCCCAGCCACCAGTGCCCGACGACAGTGACCATGTCGCTAGCGCGGCGGCAGGCCTTGCTCGATGCGGCGCAGCAACACGACATCATGCTGCTGGAAGACGACCATGAAAGCGAGCTCAATTTCGCTGGTAAACCTACCCCGGCGCTCAAAAGTCTGGACACTGCGGGGCGCGTTTTGTATTTGGGCAGTTTGTCCAAAACACTGGCGCATGGTTTGCGCCTGGGCTATCTGGTGGCGCCCGCACCGGTAGTGCGCGAGTTGCGCGCCATGCGCCGCCTGATGATGCGCCATGTTGCCACCAACAACCAGCAAGCCGCAGCCAGCTTTATCGCCCATGGTTTTCACGAAGCCTATGTGCGCCGCCTGAACCTGGCCTACCGCGAACGCGCGCGCGTGCTGACGGCAGCGCTGGCACAGCATGCGCCGCAATTGCAAACCAGCGCGGCACGTGGCGGCTCGGCGCTATGGGTGCAAGGCCCGCAGGGGCTCGACACCAGCGCACTGGCTGAACGGCTGTTGGCGCAAGGCGTGGTGGTTGAGCCCGGTTCGGTCTTTTATGCCGATCCGCCTGCCGCCTGCAATGCTATGCGCATTGGCTATTCCTCAATTGTGGTAGACCGGATTGACGAAGGGGTGCGCATCATTGCGCGGGAGCTACGGGCTGTGCGCAGCCGGTGAGTGTTGACGCAAACGCCACATTACAAAGCCTTGCAGGCATCCTGCAAAAACCGCAAATCGTCACCCTGCAAGTGCGGGCTCAGGCGTTCCAGCACCGTGGCGTGGTAGCTGTTGAGGTAGGCAGTCTCCTCAGCGCCTAGCAAGTCTTTGCGCAGCACCCGCGTATCAATGGGGCATAGCGTGAGCGCTTCAAAGCGATAAAACTTGCCGTGCTCGGTAGCCGTATGGTCTTGGCATAAAAGAATGTTTTCAATGCGTATGCCATAGCGGCCGGGCAGGTACACGCCGGGTTCATTGGTCACCACCATGCCGGGCAGGATGGCCTGGTCGATCATGCCGGTGCTGATGCTGTGCGGGCCTTCGTGCACATTGTTGAAATAGCCCACGCCGTGGCCGGTACCGCAGGCGTAGTTCACGCCTTCGTTCCACAGCGCCTGGCGCGCCAACACGTCCAGTTGCAGGCCGCGTGTGCCGTGCAGAAAAATCGCGGCGGACAAGCGCAGCATGCCTTTGAGCACGAGCGTGAAATGCCGCGCCTGGTCGTCGCTCACCGGGCCGCAGACAAAGGTGCGGGTAATGTCGGTGGTGCCGTCGTCGTACTGCCCGCCCGAGTCCAGCAGAAAAAATCCTTCGGGCTTGACCGCTGTGTCCACGCCGTCTTTGAGGCCGTAATGCATCATTGCCGCATTGGGGCCGTAGGCGGGTATGGAGGTGAAGCTCAGGCCGCGAAATGAATCGAGCTTGGCACGCTCGCCGTCGATACGGTCAGACACGATGCGCTCTGTCAGTTGCCCGCTGCTCACGTGCTCGTAAAACCATCGCAAAAAGCGCACCATGGCTACGCCGTCGCGGACAAAGCAGTTTTTCCAGTGGCTGATTTCGCTGGTGTTTTTGATTGCTTTGAGCAGCACCGAGGGCGCGCGCTTTTCTACCAGTGTGCAGCCCTGCGCGCGCAAGGTGGCAAAGGTGAGCATATTGCTTTGCGCCGGGTCCACCAGCACAGGCTGTCCGGCCAAGGTGCTCAGTGCGGAAAAGAAGCTGTCGTAGTCTTGCAGCGCGATGCCTTGCGCTGCCATGTCTGCGCGCAAGCTATCGCTAAAACGCACCGAGTGGGCGTAAAGCACAGCCCTGTCCTCAGTGACCACCAAGTAGGCGTGGAAGTAGGGCGAGGTGGGCACGTCGCTACCGCGTAGATTGAGCAAGTAGCCGATATCGTCTAGCGCATTGAGCACATGCGCCTGCGCCCCGGATTTGCGCATCTCGGCGCGCACTTTGGATATTTTTTGCGCCGCGCTCTCGCCCGCATATTCCAGTGCATGGGCAAACACAGGCTCCATGGGAAAGTGGGGCCGGTCAAGCCAGACCGCATCGACCAAATCGTGTTCGGTAACCAGGCTGACGTTTTTCGATTGGAGCGTTCCTTGGATATCGGCCATGGCTTTGACCATCATGGTGGCGCCGTAAAACCCGAGGCGCGCGCCCGGTGTCAAGGTCTCGGCCAGCCACTGGTTCCAGGGCAGCACATCGGGCTTGCCCAAATATACGATTTGAATATCCTTACCCGCCAATTCCTGTTCCGCCTGCAACCAGTAACGCCCATCGGCCCAAATGTAGGCGCTGTCTTTGAGCACCACCATGGTCGATACCGAGGCGGTAAAACCCGAAATGTATTGCCGCACCTTCCAGCGCAGCGGCATGTATTCCGAGTTGTGCGGGTCGGAAGAAGGCAGCACCCAGGCATCAAGCTGGTGCTTCTCCATTTCGGCGCGCAGGGCGGCAAGGCGTTGGGCAATCAGGGTCATAGGGGTGGACTGTAAAAAACGTTATGAGGTAGATGGTGCTCGCGCAGCTTCATCGCCTAAAAATCAAACTTTGCAGGGCAGGCTAAAAAACTGCATGGTCGCCGCGCTCTAGCGAAGCGCCATCGCGCACCAGTTTCGCATAGCAATCCCACAGCGTGTGTGTGCCGGTGGACGGCGTAGCATCGGCATCGTAGCGGCTTGTGTCTGCGTCCCACACCAGCATGGACTCGGTGGCGTAGTAGCGGCCGATGCGCGCGAATTCGGCCTTGTCTGCCAGCGGCGGGATGACGCGGCCCAGCAGCGACAAGACGCTGATGATGACGCCCATCATCTTCACCGGTACATGGGTGTAGCGCGGCGGCTTGCCCAGCAACTCGAATAGCTTTTCGCCCTGTTGCAGCGGCGTAATGGCAGGCCCCGGCCCGCCTATGGGCAAGATGCGGTTATGGCAACTAGGGTCGACAACGCACCTCGCCAAGTAATCGCCCAAGTCTTCGTCGCTGATCGGCTTGCAGGCGGTCAATTGCCCATCGCCAAACAATAAAAACGGCTTGCCTTTGCGCACCCGCTCTATTTGCCCACACAGCGATTTGAAAAACGCGGTGGGCCGCACGATGGAATAACGCATGCCCGATTGCACCAGCGCCGCTTCAAAAGCCAGCTTGGCGCGTTGAAACGCGAGCAAGGGCTTTTGCACGCAGATGGCCGAGAGCAATACAAAGTGCTGCGCACCGGCCTCTTGCGCCGCGTGCAGCGCATGCACATGGGCCTGGTGGTCTATGGCCCAGGCGTCTTGGGGGCTGCCGGTGCGCGAGGCCAGGCATGAAACCAGCGCATCAAAGCGCTCGCCGCAAAAGCCGTCGCGGCGTAGCGATTGCGGGTCGGTGGCATCGCCGGTGCGTAGTAGCGCGCCGGGCAAGCGCGCTTGCCAGTCCTGCGCTTGTTGCTTGCCGCCGACCCCGGCATGCGCCCTGATCAGGCAGACCACTTCGTGGCCCTGACGCAGCAAGGCACGCACTGTGGCCTGGCCTATGGTGCCGGTGGCGCCCAGCACTAATACGCGTTGCGGCTTCGGGGGGTTCAAGGTGTGCAGTCTTTCAAGGGCAAGTTTGGGGCCGGCATAGGGCAGTGTTTAGTTTGCCCGCGCCACCCACACCGTGGCGCCCTGCGCGCCGTAGCGCTCGGCATGCGGCACATCGCGCGCCAGCCGGAAAGCGTCGCCGGCCGCGAGATGGCGGATGCTGCCATCCACCGTTAACCAAAACTCGCCGCGCACCACGTGAGCGCTAACGGCAAATGCATGTATGTGGGTATCGACTTGTAAATCAGGCGCCCATTCGCGCACCATAATTTCGTCAAAACCTTCGTCCATGGCTTGGGCGGTAAAGCTTTCGAGGGTCGGTTCCATGGGGCATTCTCCTTGCAG
>CAJBBZ010000180.1 GCA_903951445.1 uncultured beta proteobacterium | reverse complement strand
GCTCGATCTCAATGATCGTTCTGTTCCGTCAGTAGCTCCCGACTGGCGTGAGCCACCCGTGTCGATCCGCTTCCTGCGGCTGACAATTTAAATCTCATTTTGCAGCCGTGGTTAACCAGCGCACAGACGCTGGGTGGTCCGCCTGCTTCCATGTCTCTGGTCCCTTCAACGGGCCGACCGGATGCCACCCAATTCCTGCCAGTTTTCTCGTTCTGTGTTTCTTCAAATGGAGTTTTATATGACTAGCCTTCGCCACACCCTTTTATCCATCGCCATTGCAAGCGCCTCCCTTGGAGCGTTCGCCCAGACCGATGCGGAGCACGCACAACATCATCCTGCAGAACCCACAAAAAAGGCCACCAAAGCAGTTGCGCCCAAAGCGCCAACTCAGTCCACAGAGTCAATGGCAGCCATGGACAGCCAGATGAAAACCATGCGCGAGATGCACGAAAAAATGATGGCTGCTAAAACGCCTGAGGAACGCAAAGCGCTCATGGCTGATCACATGAAGGCCATGCAAGACGGTATGTCCATGATGGGAAAAATGGGTTCAATGGGAAAAATGGGTTCAATGTCCGGAATGGGCGATATGAAGGGTATGGGTGGTATGGGCGCCGACGCCAAGAAAGGCGGGATGTCCATGGACATGATGGCCCATCACGACATGATGGAAAAGCGCATAGAAATGATGACGACCATGATGCAAATGATGATGGATCGCCTACCCACTCCAGCTGCTCAATAGATTGCTTTGGCACCCATCGGGTGGGGGTCGAAATCCCTGCTGAATTTCATGCATTGAAAGAAAGATGTTTATGTTGAAAAGACGAGCGCTATTCCATTTTTTGGGTGCCACAGCCCTGATGGCTACCGGTGTAGGCCACGCCAAGACGGTAGCAGTCAAGCCATTTCGCCACTACCCGTTTGACCCGGTGGCTGCAGAAAGCTTTTTGCAGAAACTGTTTGTTCCAATAGGCAGCGGTCCATTTGGTGTGCTGGATGTTGCCGGGCCACTGACCATGCGTGCGACTGCCGCCAGTTTCCCCCTCCTGCCAGGCAAACCATCGCCCTTCCTGCTCTACCAAACAGAGCAGTCCGGCAAGGCGTACCAGAACCCTATCTTACGCATGGAAAATGGTGCGAACCTGAAAGTCACGCTGCGCAATGAACTAGTAGAGCCGACCATCATTCACTGGCATGGTTTGCACACACCGGACAAGATGGATGGACACCCTGCCAGCACAATAGCCCCTGGCCAGTCTTTTGAGTACGACTTCAAAGTGCGCAATCGCGGCGGCACCTACTGGTACCACACCCATGCGCACAACCTCACCGCCAAACAAGCCTATAACGGATTGGCAAGCTTTTTTCTCGTAGAGGACGAAGACCAACGCAGGCTCGCCCAGTCTGTGGATCTCAAGCTTGGTGAAACGGACCTGCCTCTGGTCATCCAAGACAAACAGTTCGATGGCGAGGGCAAACTGCGCTACCAACCGAACGGGCAGGAAGCCATGATGGGATGGCTGGGTGACATTGTGCTGTCGAACTTGACTCCCAATGCCTACCAGACGGTTGCACCGCGCACCTATCGCCTGCGCATTCTCAATGGTTCCAATGCACGCATTTACCGGCTTGCCTTTCTGAAAGGGAAGGAGCGGCTGAGCTACACAGTCATCGGAACCGATGGTGGGCTCATAGAACGTCCACAAACTACAACGGAGGCATTTGTTGCACCAGGGGAGCGTTTGGACATTCTGTTTGATGCCGGTCAGGCTAAGGCGGGTGAGTCGGTATTCCTCAAAAGCCTGCCGTTTGACCCCATGGAGAACGAAGGCGACGCTGGAAGCATGCCCGGCATGGGCGAGAGCACATCACGCCTGGACATGGGGGCGGAGTTCAACATCCTGAAGCTCGTGGTCGGCGATGGAGCGCGCGTGGAATTGAAAATGCCAGCGGAGTTGTCTCAAATTACCCCGATTCCTTTGGCAGGTGCAACCAAGCGCAATATCAAGCTATCGCTCCAGGGGATGAACTTCCTGATCAATGGCCGCACTTTCAAAATGGACGAGATCGCCTTTGACGTGAAACGTGGATCACGAGAGGTGTGGAGCATTAGCAACCCCAAACTGGGGATGCCCCATCCGATTCATCTTCACGGCTTTTCCTTTCAAGTCATTGAGCGCCTGAATAGCCCGAAACAAATCGCAGGCTTAGCGAAATTCGGCAAGGGACGCACGGTGAGTGATTTGGGTTGGAAAGACACCGTGCTGGTCTGGCCGGGGGAAACGGTGCGTGTTGCGATTGACTTCTCCCACGACTTCCCAGGAGATCAGACCTATATGGTGCATTGCCATAACCTGGAGCATGAGGATGCCGGGATGATGATCAATTACCGGGTCACCGGTTGAGTGGCTGTTTCTCTTCAAAAAGTACTTTCAATTGGAGTATCAAATGAACCGCACTCACGATCCTGAATACGCAACCGAACACTCGGATCCACCACCCTTCTGGAGTTCCAGATATGGCATTGGAGTTTTGGTATTGGGGGCCATAGCAGCTTACTTCTTGTTGACGGAGCATCTGGCTCACGTCGTGGGTGCGCTGCCACTTCTCATCCTGCTGGCATGCCCCCTGATGCATGTTTTCATGCACCACGGCCATGGTGGGCATGGCCACTTCCATCATGGGGATCGAAATCCAGATCCCGACGTGAGCAAGCCTGTTGAATCCAAACCAGGCAGTCCATCATGACCCATGACCAACCGGCTTACGGACTCTGGACGCTGGTGATTTTTAACTCAGCGATATTCATCATATTTGCCTATAGTTTTTTCAAGCCCGCGACAGCGCGCGATTGGCGAACCTTTAGCGCATTCTCCGCGTTCATCGTGGCGCTCTTTGTGGAGATGTACGGCTTCCCGCTCACCATCTATCTGCTTTCCAGCTGGTTGCAGACGCGGTACCCAGGCCTGGACATCCTGACCCATGACGCAGGGCACCTGTGGTCCACGATGTTGGGGGAGAAAGGCGATCCGCACTTTGGACCATTGCACATCGCAAGCTATGTGTTCTTGGGCTTCGGCTTTTATCTGCTGTCCAACGCCTGGAATGTGCTCTACCACGCCCAGCGCAGGCATGCCCTGGCCACTGCTGGACCCTATGCCCGAATTCGTCATCCGCAGTACGTGGCCTTTGTTCTGATCTTGCTGGGCTTTCTTTTGCAATGGCCAACCTTGTTAACGCTACTGATGTTCCCCATATTGCTATTGATGTACGGGCGTTTGCCAGTAACTGAAGAGGCTGAAATGCGTGCCCAGTTTGGGGCGGTATTTGAAGGCTATGCAAAGCGCACACCGCGATTCTTTCCGCACATCAGTCGGGCATCGGTAGCGGCCTAAGCCATTGATAGCCAGCGTCGCCGATATTTTTTGAAATTGAAGGAGTGCAGTATGAATACCGTAGAGCTAGAAGTTCAAGGAATGACCTGTGGGTCATGCGTGAAACATGTCACCAAGGCATTGCAGTCTGTTGTCGGTGTGAACCGTGTTGAGGTGGACTTGGCGAATGGAAGAGCGCAGGTAGAGGGCGATTTTCCAACTGGGGCGCAACCTTTGATTGACGCTTTGGCAAGCGAAGACTACCCATCAAAACTGGCATCGGGAGCCCAGACCTCGCCATCTCCAAAAACCGGTGGATGCCATACCGGTGAAGGCACCAAAAGCGGCTGTTGTTGCAAATAACGCTGTCCCTCCCCATTCAACATCAGAGGTGTCCCCATGCGCAAGCTTCTATCCCTTTTCCTGACTGCGGCGCTTCTTAGCCTGTCAGGCTGCGGTTACAACACATTCCAAAGTACCGACGAACAAATTAAGGCCAGCTGGGCGGAAGTATTAAACCAGTACCAACGCCGGGCAGATTTGGTTCCCAATCTGGTCAGTACCGTCAAAGGCGAGACCAAGTTTGAGCAGGACACCTTGACCAAGGTTGTCGAGGCCCGCTCCAAAGCCACCTCCATCCAGGCTACACCTGAACTTGTCAACGATCCGGCAGCGTTTCAGAAGTTCCAGCAGGCACAGGGCCAGTTGTCAGGGGCTTTGTCGCGTTTGCTCGTGGTGTCAGAGAACTACCCCAATCTCAAAGCAAACCAAGCATTCCGTGATTTGCAAGCCCAGTTGGAAGGTACAGAAAACCGCATCACCGTGGCCCGCAACCGGTACATCAAATCGGTACAAGATTACAACGTCACCGTGCGATCTTTTCCTTCAAACCTGACTGCCATGATGTTTGGCTACAAGGAAAAGGCTAATTTCACCGTGGAGAACGAGAAAGAGATTTCCCGCCCACCCACCGTCAGTTTTGACAGCCCAGCCGCCGCACCACAGGGTGCCGCATCGGGAGCAGCCAAGTGATTCTTCAGGGGCTGGCAGGCCGACTCGGTACAGCGCTGGCGCTGTCACTGACGCTGCTGGCTCCCTGCGCCACAACGGCGCAGGTTACGGTGCCTGCGCTTCTTGGGCACGTGACGGATCAGACGAAAACTCTGGCACCGGAACAGATTGCCGCGCTGGAGCAAACGCTTTCAACCTTTGAGGCGCGCAAGGGCAGCCAACTGGCGGTGCTGATCGTTCCCAGCATCGCGCCCGAAGAAATCGAACAATTTTCGTTGCGCGTGGCCGAGCAATGGAAGCTGGGGCGCAAAAAAGTGGACGATGGTGCGATTCTGGTGGTGGCCAAGAACGACCGTGCGCTGCGCATTGAGGTGGGCTACGGCCTGGAAGGAGCGCTGTCTGACATCACCAGCAAACGCATCATCAGCGAGACCATCACGCCCCGGTTCAAGCAAGGCGACTACTTTGGGGGTATTGAGGCTGGCGTTGCGCAGATCATCAAGGTGGTAGAGGGTGAGCCGCTGCCTGCCCCCAACAGCAGGCCCACAGGAAGTTATGACGATGTCCGTCAAATGCTGCCAGTCCTTTTCATCGTGGCATTGGCGGTTGGCGGCATATTGCGCAGCGCCTTGGGCAAAGTCCCTGGCGCACTGGTCACGGGCGCTGTGGTGTTTGTCCTGTCCTGGTTTGTGATCGGCACTCTGTTCCTCTCCGTCGTGGCGGGGCTGGGCGCCCTGGTCTTTACCTTGGTGGGCAGCACACGCATGCTGTATGGCATGGCCGCGATGCGCGGCGGTCGGGGCGGTGGTGGCGGCTTTAGGGGCGGTGGCGGCGGGTTTGGCGGCGGTGGTGCATCGGGGAGGTGGTAGCTGTGAACGTCATACGCATTCTCAATCATTTGTTTTTCTTGGATTGGCAGGTACAGCGGGCATTTCCGAAGGGCAGTCTGGATGCCATCGCGCAAGCGATCCACGCCAGCGAGCAGACGCATGGCGGGGAAATCCGCTTTGTGGTCGAAGCCAGTCTGGAAGGCGCACCGCTCTGGACGGGGCAAACCACCCGCGAACGGGCCATTGACGTGTTTTCTCAGTTGCGGATATGGGACACCGAGGGCAACAACGGTGTGCTGATTTACCTGCTGCTGGCGGACCGATCCGTTGAAATTGTTGCTGACAGAGGCATTCACGCGCGCAGCGATGGCAAACATTGGGCCACCATTTGCAGTGCCATGGAGCTTGCCTTCTCGAAGTCCGAATTTTTGCCGGGCACCTTGACGGGCGTTGCCTCCATTGCCCAAGTGATTGGCCAACACTTTCCCGCGCAAGGCAAACGTACCAACGAGTTGCCTGACGCCCCCGTCGTATTGACCTGAAGTATTGACCTGAACGCTCTCGGAAGACCTTGCCATGAACACTTCGCCACATACAGAACACGCCCCTGAAAATGGACATTACCACGACCATGGCGACGCCCATCCTGCAGCACTTCCCCCAGACGGCAAGGCCGGTGCGAGTGCTGAGTTGAAAGACCCGGTCTGCGGCATGACCGTCACGGCCCAGTCGCCGCACCACTCCGAGCACATGGGGCACAGCTTCCTCTTTTGCAGCATTAAATGCAAAGCAAAGTTTGATGCCAGCCCCATGCAATACATGACAGCGTTAACCAGTGCAGCGCCCGCAGGCTCCAATGCGGTGCAACCAGCGGTGCCTGTGCCGTCGCCTGAAACACCACCTGCGCCCGCCGCAGCCGGCACGGTATACACCTGCCCCATGCACCCCGAGATTCGACAGGATCACCCTGGCAATTGCCCCAAGTGCGGCATGACACTCGAACCCGTCATGCCAAGCCTGGAGGACGACGACAACCCGGAGTTGCGTGACTTTCAGCATCGTTTTTGGTGGACCCTGCCATTAACGGCAATCGTCTTTGCGCTGGCGATGTTTGGCGAGGGTTTGCACCTGATGGACATGCGAACGCAGAGTTGGGTGGAGTTTGCGCTGGCCTCACCCATTGTGCTGTGGGCCGGCTGGCCGTTTTTTGTGCGGGGCTGGCAGTCGCTGGTTAACCGCAGCCCGAATATGTGGACGCTGATTGGCCTGGGTACCGGCGCAGCGTATGTGTACAGCGTGGCGGCCACCATCGCACCGCAGGCGTTTCCCGACTCGTTCATTTCCATGGGTCGGGTGGCGGTGTATTTTGAGGCGGCGGCGGTCATCATTTCCCTCACGCTGCTGGGCCAGGTGATGGAACTCAAAGCGCGCTCGCAAACATCTGCAGCCATCAAGTCTTTGCTGGGTCTGGCTCCTAAAACCGCGCGCCGTATTCGCCCGGACGGCACCGAAGAAGATGTGGCCCTCACGCATGTCCACATTGGCGACCTCTTGCGTATTCGTCCCGGTGAAAAGGTGCCCGTGGATGGCGTAGTGACCGAGGGCGGCAGCGCGGTGGACGAGTCGATGCTGACCGGCGAGCCTTTGCCAGTGAGCAAGCGGGTCGGTGATAAGGTCATCGGCGCCACGCTCAATACCAGTGGTGCAGTGGTCATGCGCTCAGAGCGCGTGGGCTCCAGCACGGTGCTCTCGCAAATCGTGCAGATGGTGGCCCAGGCCCAGCGGTCCCGGGCGCCCATGCAGCGCATGGCGGATGTGGTGGCGGGCTACTTTGTGGTCTCGGTGGTGGCCATTGCGCTGCTTACCTTCTTCGTCTGGGGCTTCTTTGGCCCTGCGCCCAGCTGGGTGTATGGCCTGATCAACTCGGTGGCGGTGCTCATCATCGCCTGCCCTTGTGCGCTGGGTTTGGCAACACCGATGTCCATCATGGTGGCCACCGGCCGGGGCGCGACCCAGGGGGTGTTGTTCCGCGATGCCGCGGCGATTGAGAACTTCCGCAAGATCGACACCCTCATCATTGACAAAACCGGCACGCTCACCGAAGGTAAACCGTCCTTTGACCGCGCCGTACCCGCGCAAGGGTTTGAAGCGAGCGAAGTGCTGCGCCTGGCTGCCAGCCTGGACCAGGGCAGCGAGCACCCCTTGGCAGAAACCATCGTGCGTGCGGCACGCGCGCAAGGCATGGCGCTGGACAAGCCTGAAAACTTTGAGTCTGGCTCCGGCATTGGCGTGCGCGGCCAGGTGGGCGGGCGACAATTGGCTTTGGGTAACACCACGCTTATGGAGCAAATCGGCGTTTCGGTGGCATCCATGGTGGCACAGGCCGAGGCATTGCGCATCGAGGGCGCCAGCGTTATGCACTTGGCGGTGGATGGCCAGTTAGCGGGTCTTTTGGCCGTGTCCGACCCCATCAAGGCCAGTACCCCCGAGGCGCTGGCAGCCCTGAAAACTGCAGGCCTGCGGATCATCATGGCCACAGGTGACGGCCTGACCACCGCCAAAGCCGTAGGTGCAAAGTTGGGCATTGAGGAGGTCTATGGCGAAGTCAAACCACAAGACAAACTGGCATTGGTCGAGCGCCTGCAAAAAGAGGGGCGCATCGTAGCCATGGCGGGCGATGGCATCAACGATGCACCGGCTTTGGCCAAAGCCGATGTGGGTGTGGCCATGGGTACGGGGACTGATGTGGCCATGAACAGTGCGCAAGTGACGCTGGTGAAGGGCGACTTGCGGGGCATCGCGGTAGCACGCTCGCTTTCCGTAGACACCGTGGCGAATATGAAGCAAAACTTGATGTTTGCGTTTTTGTACAACGCACTAGGCATTCCGGTCGCCGCGGGGGTGTTGTTTCCTTGGACAGGCTGGTTGCTTTCACCATTGATCGCTGCCTTGGCCATGAGTTTCAGCTCTGCGTCGGTGATTGGCAACGCGCTGCGCTTGCGGCAGCGACGGATATGACCGATCAGTTTCGCTGCTATTGGGGAGCCATGGTTGACGTGACTGCGGAGACCTTGGTCAAAACGCGAAATTCAAGCTGTCCGAAGTGACTTCACGTTTGCTGTCATTCAAGCTTTATTTAACTGCAATGGCTGCGCAGGAACTATGACCGCGATGCGTTGGTGTTGCGTGGTGCAGTTCTGCAGTCTGTCGCCATGATCCTCATGGCGCTGACGTCCCATGTGGCAATTGCCGTTCCCGCCATGTTTCTCGGAGGGGCCGCGTGGATCACGTCAGCCAACACCCTGAGTGTTTCCATCCAGATGGGTTTGCCCAATTGGGTGCGAGCCCGTGGAATGTCCACTTACCAGATGGGCATCATGGGGGCCAGCGCCAGTGGTGCAGCCATTTGGGGCCAAATTGCGACCTGGACTGATCTCACGGTCAGCCTCGGGATTGCTGCGGTGACCGGCACCATTGCCATGGCACTGGCCAACCGCTGGATGCCCGACCACGGCCACACCGATGACCTGACTCCGCAGCGCGTCTTGACCCCGCCGACGACGGACGATGCCCCGGACCAGGGCCGTGTCTGCGTGACTATCGAGTACCCGATCGATCCGGCAAAACCCAGGAATTCCGCAATCTGATGCACGGTGAGAGCCGCATCAGCCGCCTGCGCCATGGGGCGCTTTCCTGGGAACTCTTGCATGACCTCAATGAACCGGGCCGGTTTATAGAGGTGGTCGTGGACGAATCATGGACAGACCACCTGAGGCGCTTCGACCGGGTAACCGCCTCGGAACTGAGCTTGCGGGATCGCAAGATGGAGTTTCACATTGCCAGCGAACCGCCGCGCGTCACGCGGTATGTGATGGAGTCCACTATCAAGCGTAGATCGTAGCCCGGCAAATCAAGGTGGCCTGTCAGACTGGGTCGGACTCGAAAGCTACTTGTCTGTCCAGGGTGGTTGGCTTGAAACCACATGCTGAGGTAAGGGACCGGTCACATGAATGATGATCGAAGATTTACAAAGATGATTGAGCGTTATCGCCGATCACATTTACAAAATTTTCCGAACATACAGGGCAATGTAAACATCGCAAAACCGTCACTTTGAGCCTAATTTTTTTCGGAGATGTGGCAGGATGAGAGCTTGTTACACCAGTGAGTTGCTATTCCGAGTGCCTATGACAGGGCAGTCATGGAACCAATTCCGGTTTGTAATCTGATCAACCATATTAAATAGAGGCACAAAATGACGTAACACTGAATCATCTCCATTCTGCAGCTGAAATTCGTTAAGTGAAAACAAGGCAAATTTGACTTGAAGTCGAATGCCCCGTGGTCGAGAAGTTGCATTGCCAGGGCGATAGCTGACCGTCGCGTAGACAGATTGACTAACCATTCGGAGTCAATGCCGGTTTGCGCTTAATTTTGCCCACCGGTTTTGATCCGACTTTACGCGGAACAGAACATGCAATCCTTTAATTCCTCATCGACTCTCGAAGTCGACATCCCCTCTGATACCTTCATCAATTACGACTCATCCGAGTCCCCCACCCCACAGACGTTTGAAGCGCTGAGCCCTCCGACTCAAACAGTTTGCGACCTTGCGGTCAACCCTGAGCGCACATCCCCCCAAAGCACTAATTCGGACACGTCGGAGGCGGGAACCGACATCGAAACCGAACGTTCTGCGAACGCGAAAAGCCACGGTACCGTCCTTTTGCTAAAGACAAGTCAGATCCGAGTAGATGCGAGCAAACTATCTCGCGTTGACAGAAAGTTTGATAGCAAGGGCTTTAAAAAGCTTAGCCATGACATCTCCATAACTCGCGTCAACATTGAGCCCATTACGGTCCGACAGTTGCCGTTTTTTGGTGCGAGTTGTGAAAATCAATACGAATTGGTGTCAGGTTATCTTCGGCTGCAAGCTTGTATCAGTCATGGACTGCAAGTTTTGGCCATCGTAATCAGTGCACCTCGCAGCCAAAGTTTCGACGTCGATCTGTTGAAAAGCAACTTGCACCGCCAGAGCTTGAGTCCCTACGAGTTTGGATTGCAGTTGCGCCGCATCCTGAATGCCGGAGACTTCGACTCAGATACCCGCCTTGCGGAGGAGATTGGTGCCAGCAAATCGCAAGTGAGCCGGTCGCTGAGTCTGGCTGACCTTCCCCCAGCCGTTATCGCCGCATTCTTGGATCCTCAAAAGCTGCGATTGCTCGATGGACCGGCTTTGACCAAGGCATTGGGGAAAGACGCAGAGGAAGTGTTGGCAGAGGCCTCGCTGATCGTGTCCGAGGCAATCAGACCTGATGAACGCGACGTCGTCAAAAGACTTCTTGCCGCTGCAGGAATGGGTTCCGGTGTTGCACCGTGCAACAACTCCAGAAAGTTGATCGTTAAAGATCGAGTGGTTGGGAACTTGACTGTCATCAAAGGCGGTAACGTTGAGGTCCAATTCAGCGTGTCCGTTTCTGAAGAAGAACAGACGCTTTTTCAGAAGAGGCTTGAGGAGTTGCTGGATTCTTGCGTTGAAGACTTGGAGGAATCCACTGACGACAACGTGGTCGAAAACAACGCTTCTGAAAAAGCCCCGCCACCGATGTAACCAGGCGTTGTCGTAATGTTGAGAGACTCGCCATGCGGTAGGTCTCTCAATGTGATGCAGTTCTCACCCATAGCGACATCGCCCGCCTATCACGCTTTCGTGAATGCGCAATCGTTATTCATCCTTCAAACAAAATCTTGAAAAACGTCGCCGTGAAAAGGCGATGAAGAGCTACCGAATTCCACGGACTCTTAAATGAAACGAATCCGTTCTTTGCAGATGCTCGAAATCGATTGTGCTATTTCGCATTGAAACGTAATCGTTGCCGTCTCGTACGGCCAAGCCAGCCTACCGTATACCTAATTTGGACAAATAACATGACAAACTCAACAAGCCATACATCCACCTTATCCGTCAAAGTGACGGCGGATTTCGCGGCCCAAGTGCGTGAAACTGCAGCACAACGGGGGGTTGAAATTTCAGTGGTGCTCCGGGAAATGCTCGGGATCCAGACTCAGCCTGTGCCGGGAATGGTTTCCAGCCATCCGCGAGGCACCACGCCGACTTCAGTTGAACTCCAGAGCAGACCCCGACGCCCAATGCGGTTAGCGCCGCCTGGAGGCTCCGACCCTGTGGTCGTACGCCTGCTTGCCTCTGTCGCCACCGGACTGAGCGATACAGCACAAGCTATCGCTAGCAATCATGCATTGATTGCTACTGCCGATGTAGCCAATTGGCTCAACGTTTTGCAGTCCATGGAGGCCCGCTTGGCAAAACTGGTTGAACATGAGGAGCGTAAAAATGCACATTAAATTCCTTGCGCATGGCACTGGGGACCCCCAACGCGCTATTGAGTACCTTCTTGCAACGCATGATTACAAGGGGCAGCGCAGGCCTGTAGTGGCTGTTCTGCGAGGAGATCCCTACCAGGTGGCTGTAGTCGCTAACTCACTGTCATTCGTCAACCGGTATACATCGTGTGTCCTCGCGTGGGCACAAGAAGATGCCCCAACCGCTCGGGAAATGCATGCTGTTCTTGATGGGTTCGAGCGCATTGCCTTCGCTGGATTGAGTCCGGACAGGGTCTCCCGCACGGTGATTTGGCACGGTGATCATGCGCACATCATTATTGCCAGAGTGGATTTGCTGACTGGAAAGAGCTTCAATGTGGCACCCCCGCGATGGAAGGGGGCGTTTTATCCACTGCGGGATTTTTGGAATGGGCTCAAGGGCTGGGCTCGACCACAGGACATTCAGCGTGCGCGCTTTCTTTCAATGCCACCACCGCGCCCCTCTCCAAACATTGCAAAAAAAGTTGCGGAGCACACTGATCTTGGATTTTCGCTGTCAGACATTGAAACGGCGCTGCATGTAGAGCCGGACACAAAATTCCTGATCACCGATTGGCTGCTCGAAGGTATCTACGACGGAAAAATCCAAAGTTACGCGGACGTTTTGAGAGCGTTGGGTTCTGAGGGAACGGTTATTCAAACAAACGCGCGGTCCCTGCACTATTTGGTCCACGGCACTAAAAAGCCCATCGTGCTTTCTGGACGCTTATATTCCCGAAATTTCAAAGTGCAAGAAGTGCTTCACCGAGCTGTCATTCAAGAAAGATTGCAAGTCGGCCCATCCAAACCTGACTCGGTTTTCGCCGCAGCTGCATACAGAAAAATGAGGGCAGCCATTGCGTACCGGGCAGCAGACAATCAGCGGCAATTTAAGCCTCGGGCTGAAGTGAGTTCGTCCATCAATTCAGGAGCAGTTTCCCCTTCTATTGGAAGCGAAGTTCTCCCAGGAGCGATTGCAAAGGTTCCGAATGTATCGAACCCGGCCCTGGTCCCCGCACGGCGTGCACTGGCTCTGGCACACGAGGCCATTGCGCGATGCGCAGAAGTCTTTAAGGCGACTTTGGACAAGCTTGCAGCTGCAGTCGGTCCCGACTCTGCCAAAGATCAACTTGCGATGGAGCGAGCTATCGAGGCCAAGAGAGCGATCAAAAAGTCGGAACTGGAGTTGTCGGGGTCTGGCAGCGTGGCGCATAAGCCTTGATGCCGGAATGCTTTTGGATCCCGACCATAAGCTTTCTGTATCAGCTCATCATGCTCACAACTGGGGAAGGGCAATCTGCAACCGCACACCTGTGCCGAAGATCGCTGGTTTGGCATCGAGGTTAAGACGGATGGCATGAAGACCGTCCCATCGTGACTCCATTGAATCAAGTCGACCCAGATTGATCGAGAAACTGCTTGATCACTTTCAATTTGTCCACATGTGCGAGAACATCTGAGGGCGTGACATAGCGAACCGGTTGCTCCTGAGAGGCCAGGTACAACTTCCTGACTTTGTACTTGGAGATCAGCTGCTGGATCGTCCAGGGCAGACTGTCGAACTCCAGGACTGGTGTGTTCTTATAGTTGCGACTTTTGTAGTTGTCGCCGAGCCAAAGGTCGATATTTTCTTTCAGCTCGGTTTCGACATGGCAACGTGTGCACAGTGTCTGTTCACTGCTGAGCCGATATGCGGCTCCATAACTGCGCCCACACAGCTCACAGGTGCACTCGCTTCGCGCTGCAAGTTTATTGATGATGCCCCTCACCGCTTTGTCAGTGATCGCATAAAACACTTGGATGCGCAACGCCCCGCGCCCCACAGCGAGTTCAGAGAATTCAATTCCATCACGGAGCGGACAGTCAACTGCCTTGAGCATCCGAATTGTGTCGTTGAATATTTGGTGCCAGCCCAGAGGTAGGTCGCGCCGCTGTGCTTCCAGCAATTCAACCTGGTCTGCGAATTTAGATTCCACTCGGTCCGCAAAAGGCAGTTCGTCGATGTCCATGCCGTTGTCATCGACCCAGCGGTTGTCTTGCAAGTGTGCGTCTGCCATGTTGTATCTCCTTGTTTGTGTTGGTTCAAATGAAGCCGATGCGGCGTACTAACTCATCGTGCCGAACTGTCTTGGCCTTCACGTCGCAGGCCTGCAGGTGGTC
>CAJBBZ010000179.1 GCA_903951445.1 uncultured beta proteobacterium | reverse complement strand
CCAGCACTTCAACAGCGTACCGAAGTCCCCGAACCGCCGGCCTCCCCGGCGGTTTTTTTGTGCCCTACTTTTTTGAACTACCTGTAAGAGGAAATCTGCAATGACCGCCAGCGCCGACCGCACCAGCATTACCGACGACGAACGTATCAAGGACATTACCGTGCTGCCGCCCCCCGAACATTTGATCCGTTTTTTCCCGATCAGCGGCACGCCGGTGGAAGCCCTGGTCTCCTCCACCCGCAAGCGCATCCAAAACATCATGAACGGCAAAGATGACCGGCTGCTGGTCATCATCGGCCCCTGCTCTATCCACGACCCTGTGGCCGCGCTGGACTATGCCAAGCGCCTCAAAGAACAGCGCGACCATTACGCCGACACTTTGGAAATCGTGATGCGGGTGTACTTCGAAAAACCGCGCACCACCGTCGGCTGGAAAGGCCTGATCAACGACCCCTATTTGGACGAAAGCTTTCGCATCGACGAAGGCCTGCGCATCGCGCGCCAGTTGCTGATCGACATCAACCGCCTGGGGCTGCCTGCAGGTAGCGAATTTTTAGATGTGATTTCCCCGCAGTACCTGGGCGACTTGATTGCCTGGGGAGCCATCGGCGCGCGCACCACCGAAAGCCAGGTGCACCGCGAACTGGCCTCGGGACTGTCGGCTCCCATTGGCTTTAAAAACGGCACCGATGGCAACATCAAAATCGCTACCGATGCAATCCAGGCGGCTGCCGGTGGTCACCACTTTTTATCGGTGCACAAAAACGGCCAGGTGGCGATTGTGCAAACCCAGGGCAACCCAGATTGCCACGTAATTTTGCGCGGCGGCAAGGCGCCCAATTACGACGCAAAAAGCGTGGAGAGCGCTTGCCAAGACCTGGCCAAAGCAGGCCTGCCGCAAACCCTAATGGTCGATTGCAGCCACGCCAACAGCAGCAAGCAACACCAAAAACAAGTGGACGTGGCCAAGGATATTGCGGGCCAGTTAGCACAAGGTTCAACCCGGATTTTTGGCGTGATGGTGGAAAGCCATTTGCACGCTGGGGCGCAAAAATTCACACCAGGCAAAGACGCTGTGGCCGATTTGCACTACGGCCAAAGCATTACTGATGCCTGCCTGGGCTGGGACGATTCGCTCAGCAGCCTAGATAGCCTGTCGCAATCGGTGAAAGCGCGCCGGGTGCGCCGCAGTGCCGCGACCTGAATTGGTTCATGGCTGGCCTCAGCCCAAGCCCAAGCCTGCTTGGAAAAATGCGGGCCTTGGCGCTTAGAAGGCTGGGGCAGTTGCAGTTGGCGCATGCATTTGCGATTGCAATAGTAGTTATCAGTGACACGCCATAGCAAGACATTCAGTTGTGCGCTGCCCACAGCGCGTGTACCTCGTGGCGTGTAGGCAGTTGAAATGGCTCTGCGTCTGCTGCACATGGCTTTGGCGGCATAGGCGGCGTTTGTTTTATGCGCCCGCCTGAGGCCAAGTAGCAACCCCCTGGTCGTCGGCTAAAAATGCAATGCACGCCACGGCTAAGTCTGCGCTGGCAACTGCACCGACTGCAGTAGCTTGGCATGGACGCCGCCAAAGCCGCCATTACTCATACACACAATATGGTCGCCCGGCTGCACCACAGCGCGCAGTTGCTGCACCAGCGCATCCACCGAATCAGCGACTTGCGCGCGCGCACCCATGGGCGCCAAGGCCTCGTGCGCATCCCAGCCTAGGCCACCGCTATGGCAAAAGGCTAAGTCTGCATCTTCCAGGCTCCAGGGCAATTGCGATTTCATGGCGCCTAGCTTCATGGTGTTGGAGCGCGGCTCAAACACCGCCAAAATCCGCGCTTTCCCCACCTGGCGGCGCAGGCCGTCTAGCGTGGTGCGTATGGCCGTGGGGTGGTGTGCAAAATCGTCATACACCGTCACCAAAGCTGCCGCCTGCTGTCCCGCCAGGGCCACGCGCCCGCGCACTTCCATGCGGCGTTTGACGTTCTCAAACTGCTGCAAGGCCAGGGCCGCAGCCGCAGGACTCACGCCCAGGTGGTCTGCCGCCGCGATGGCGGCTAAGGCATTGAGCTGGTTGTGCACTCCACCCAAGGCCCAGCGCACGCGCGCCACCTGCGCGCCTTGGTGCAGCACCGCAAAATCTTCTGGATCACCCTCAGCGCTGAAATCGCTGACCGCGGCGCCAAAGCTGCGCACCTCGCTCCAGCAACCCATTTGCAGCACCCGCGCCAAACTTTCTTCCAGCCCATTGACCACCACCCGCCCGTTGGACGGCACGGTACGCAGCAAATGGTGGAACTGCCGCTCAATGGCTTGTACGTTCTCAAAGATGTCGGCGTGGTCGAATTCCAGGTTATTGAGGATGGCGGTGCGCGGGCGGTAATGGACAAACTTGCTGCGCTTGTCAAAAAAAGCGGTGTCGTATTCGTCCGCCTCGATCACAAAGGCGGCGCCGCGCCCCAGTCGGGCGGACACGCCAAAATTCAGCGGCACGCCGCCCACCAAAAAACCCGGCTCCAGACCCGCATGTTCCAAAATCCAGCTGAGCATAGCGGTGGTCGTGGTTTTGCCGTGGGTCCCGGCAACCGCCAGCACATGGCGCCCGGCTAACAGGTGCTCGGCCAGCCACTGCGGACCGCTGGTGTAGGGCAGGCCCTGGTCCAGAATCGATTCCATCAGCGGAAATTTAACGCTCCCATCGGCATTGCGGGCGCGGCTGACCACATTGCCCACCACCCAGATGTCCGGCGCCAGAGCCACTTGCTCAGCCCCAAAACCTTGCATCACCTCGATGCCCAGATCGTGCAACTGATCGCTCATCGGCGGGTACACGCCGGCATCGCACCCCGTCACCCGATGCCCGGCCTCGCGCGCCAGGGCTGCCAGCCCGCCCATAAACGTGCCGCAAATCCCCAATATATGTATGTGCATCAGAGAATTTTACCGATCGCCCCTGCGCCGGCGCAGCTTAGAGTTTGCGCATGGCAGATGCCCAAAGTACAAGGCCTGTCGGCCGGGCGGCTTATGGCGACGGTCAGTAACGCAAATTTTTGCAATGCCAATTTAGCCACATGTTCTCTGCCCCTCGCCGCTTTATCCCCGGTTGCAGATTGCCCCCCGCCACCGGCGGCTATTGGAAGGGCGGAGCACAATGCAGCCATGGACAGCATCAAAGCAGAAATTGCGGCAGTGGCAGCGCGCTCGGTGGTTGAGGAAGGGCTGGACTTTGGTACGGCCAAGCGCCGCGCGGCCCAGCAACTGGGCTTGTCGTCGCGCCAAGGCCTGCCCGACCATGAAACCATGGAGCAGGCGGTGCAAGAATACATCGCCATTTTTTGCCCCGAAAGCCAGGCCTTGGAGCTTGGCGTGCTGCGCGGTATCGCCCTCGCCTGGATGGAGCGGCTGGCGCGTTTTCAACCCCATCTCGGTGGTGCGGTCTGGCGCGGCACAGCCAACCGCCACTCCGACATTTACCTCCAATTATTTTGCGAAGACTCCAAAATAGCCGAAATTACCTTAATTGACATGGGCGTGCGCTTTCAAGCGAGTCAGGTGACGGGTTTACATGGCGATACGGTGGATGCGCTCAGCGTGCAAATCTGGTGTGAAGACTTTAAATCCTATCTGGGCCTGCACTTGCTGGTGAACGATCAGGATGGCATCCGGGGCGCGCTGCAATCGGACGCGCAAGGGCGGCGTTGGCGTGGGGATGCCAAGGCCTTACGCAGTTTGATGGACAATGGACAGGATGCAAGCACCTGAAATCACCCCACAGGCACCGCCGCGCCGCCGCTGGGCGTTGGGGGCGCTGGCCGCGACCGCCTTGGGAGCGGGTATGGGCGCCTCCTGGTGGCGCAATCGCCCGGCGCATGATGCCGCACCGGCCGGGCTGTGGGCGCGCCAATGGACCAGCCCGCAAGGCCAAACTTTTGCCATGCAAAGCTTTCAAGGGCGGCCGCTCTTGATTAATTTTTGGGCCACCTGGTGCCCGCCCTGCATCGAAGAACTTCCGCTAATTGAAGCTTTCTATCAACAAAATAAAGCCAATGGCTGGCAAGTGCTGGGTTTGGCCGTCGATAAGCCGGAACGGGTGCAAAGCTTTCTAAAGGCCAGTCCGCTGTCGTTCGCGCTGGGCATGGCGGGGCTTGAGGGCACGGAACTGAGCCGCGAGCTGGGTAATTTGACCGGGAGCCTGCCCTTTACCGTGGTGTTTGCAAGCGACGGCAGCATCGCGCAGCGCAAGCTTGGACGCATAAGCCAGCAAGACCTGGATCAATGGCGTGGTTTAAGATAGCTACCCGACCGCTACTGCCCGAGCCGCTTGTTTATTCGCGATACTGCAATTTAGCCTACGTTAGAATATTTTTAATCGCTTTTAACTCATTTAAAGTATTTTTAACATGTTTGAGAGGGTGGTATGGCTGCCAACCCCCATCAAATGCAAGGAGGATCCATGGATTTACGCAAACTCAAGACCCTGATCGACCTGGTCTCCGACTCCAATGTCTCGGAGCTGGAAATTACCGAGGCCGAGGGCAAGGTACGCATCGTCAAAGGGCCGCAAGCCGTGGTGCAAAGCTATGCGCCAGCCCCTGCTCCTGTGGTAGCGGGTGCGCCGCAGGCCCCCATTGCGCCGCAGATCGCGCCCTCTGCCGCCCCCGAAGCGCCAGCACCTGAGCTCAGCCCGCTGCATACCGTCAAGTCGCCGATGGTCGGCACTTTCTACCGCTCCTCGTCCCCCGGCGCCAAGGCCTTCGTGGAAGTGGGTGATATGGTGAAAGAGGGCGACACCATCTGCATTATTGAAGCGATGAAGATTCTCAATGAGATCGAGGCGGACAAATCCGGCAAAGTCGTCCAGGTTTTCTGCGAGAACGGCCAGGCGGTCGAATACGGGCAAGCCCTGCTCACGATCGAATAACGCCAAGCCATGTTTAAAAAAATCCTGATCGCCAACCGTGGCGAAATTGCGCTGCGCATCCAGCGCGCCTGCCGCGAGCTGGGCGTGCGCGCGGTGATGGTGTATTCCGAAGCCGACCGCGACGCGAAATACGTACGCCTGGCGGAAGAAGCGGTCTGTATCGGACCAGCAGCCTCCAACCTGAGCTATCTGAATATGCCGGCCATTATTTCGGCCGCCGAAGTGACCGACGCCGAGGCCATCCATCCCGGCTATGGCTTTTTAAGCGAGAACGCGGATTTTGCCGAGCGGGTGGAAAAAAGTGGTTTCCAATTTATCGGGCCTACGCCCGAATCGATCCGCATCATGGGCGACAAGGTATCAGCCAAACAAGCCATGATCCGCGCGGGCGTGCCTTGCGTGCCCGGCTCGGAGGGCGAGTTGCCCGATGACCCGGCCCAGGTGCGCAAGATCGCGAAAAGCGTGGGTTACCCAGTCATCATCAAGGCCGCAGGCGGCGGCGGTGGGCGCGGCATGCGCGTGGTGCATACCGAAGCAGCGCTGATCAACGCCGTGGCTATGACCAAGGCCGAGGCCGGCGCAGCCTTTGGCAATCCAGCGGTGTATATGGAGAAATTTCTCCAAAACCCGCGCCATATCGAAATCCAAATTTTGGCCGACTCCTTTAAAAACGCGGTCTATTTGGGCGAGCGCGACTGCTCCATGCAAAGACGCCACCAGAAAATTCTGGAAGAGGCGCCAGCCCCCGGCATCAACCGTAAATTGATTGAACGCATCGGCGAGCGCTGCGTTAGCGCCTGTAAAAAGATGGGTTACCGGGGGGCCGGCACCTTCGAGTTTTTGTATGAAGCGGGCGAGTTTTATTTCATCGAGATGAATACCCGCGTCCAGGTGGAACACCCCGTAACCGAAATGGTTACCGGCATTGACATTGTAAAAACGCAAATCATGGTGGCCGCTGGTGAAAAACTACCCTTCACGCAGCGCCAGATCACAATTTCCGGCCATGCGATTGAGTGCCGCATCAACGCCGAAGACCCCTTCAAATTCACGCCCTCCCCCGGCCGCATCACCACCTGGCATGCGCCGGGCGGGCCAGGTGTGCGGGTGGATTCGCATATTTATTCCAATTATTTTGTCCCGCCCTATTACGACTCCATGATTGGCAAACTGATTGTGCACGGCGACACGCGCGAGCAAGCGCTGGCGCGCATGCGCACGGCCTTGTTGGAAACCGCCGTGGAGGGCATCAGCACCAATATTCCGCTGCACCGCGAGTTGATGGTGGACTCCAAATTCATGGCCGGTGGCACCAATATTCATTATCTGGAGCATTGGCTTGAACAGCACAAACGCTGAAGCAAGTCTGTACGAATTGCGCCTGGTGTGCCCGCAGAGCCTGGTCGAAACCCTGAGCGACGCCTTGCAAGCGCTGGACGCCTTAAGCGTCAGTGTGGAAGACGCCGACGCCCATACCGACGCGGAACAGGCTTTGTTTGGCGAACCGGGCATGCCCGTACCACGCGACGGATGGGAACGCTCGGTGGTTTTAGCGCTTTTCAGCGGTGAGGCCCAAGCGCTTGAGGCCGGTCGGATTTTGCAAGCGCAAGATTTTTTTAGTGATTGCACGCTACAAGGCGTCGCTACGATTGCCGACCAGGACTGGGTGCGCTTGACCCAAGCGCAGTTCGCGCCCGTAGAAATTACACCGAGTTTTTGGATCGTGCCCAGTTGGCACCAACTCCCCTCTGCTGCCAGCCACAGCATCGTGCTCGACCCAGGACTGGCTTTTGGCACCGGCACCCACCCAACCACGCGCATGTGCCTCAGTTGGATCGCCCGCAACCCGCTGCCCACCACCGTGCTGGACTATGGCTGCGGTTCAGGTATTTTGGCAATCGCTGCGGCCAAATTCGGCGCTAGCGAGGTCTGCGCGGTGGACATCGACACGGCGGCCGTACAGGCCACGTTGGACAATGCCAACAACAACAGCGTTACGCTGACCGCCGGTTTGCCCGATGCCGCTACAGGCCGCTATGGCTTGGTGGTGGCCAATATTTTGTCGTCACCGCTGAAAGTGCTCGCCCCCTTGTTGTGCAGCCTGACACAAAGCGGCGGTCGGCTGCTCTTGTCCGGCATATTGGAGCGTCAGGCGGAGGAGTTGCAAGCCGCGTACGCACCCTTTCGCGCATTGCAGGTTCTGGATGCCCAGGAGGGCTGGATCTTAATGAGCGCGACTTTGGATTAAACAGGCCATCGGGGTGGTGCGCCGGAATAACGACTTGCCTGGTCTGCCAGGCCAAGCAGCATGCAGATTTGAAGGCGGCTCTGCATCGGTGAACACTCGGCAATTGGTGATGACCTTGCGGGCACCATAAAAAAAGCCCAGCACACGCGAAGCATGCCGGGCTTGGGTGCGAAGCTGAAATAAATCAGGGCTTCGATGCGCTCGGGAAAGGCCAAGCAGCCTTGGGGTTGAGCGTGGTCTGTGCCGCAGGGGCAGCAGGCTTGGCGGGAGCAGACGCTTTTTTCGCAGCGGCTTTCTTCCCCGGTGCAGCCTTTTTAGCGGGTGCCGCTTTCTTCGGAGGCGCTGCTTTTTTGGCCGGAGTGGCCTTCTTCGCAGGCGCTGCTTTCTT
>CAJBBZ010000178.1 GCA_903951445.1 uncultured beta proteobacterium | reverse complement strand
TGGTGGACAAAGGCCGCATGACGCTACCGGCCATGGCACAAACCCTGGACTTGATACAGGCCACTGGCGACACCGCAGATTTAAAAGACTGCGACCTGATTATCGAGGCCGTGTTTGAAAACCGCGAGCTCAAAGCCCGCGTCACGCAAGAGTCCGAGCCGTTGCTGCGCGCAGGCGGCTTCTTCGCGTCCAACACCTCTACCCTGCCCATCAGCGGCCTGGCCACCGCCAGCCGCGCACCCGCCAAGTTTGTCGGCATCCACTTTTTCAGCCCGGTGGACAAAATGAAACTGGTGGAAATCATCCGGGGCAAAGCCACGGACGATGAAACCATTGCCCGCGCTTTTGACTATGTGCAAGCCATCGGCAAGATGCCTATTGTGGTAAACGATTCACGTGGCTTTTTCACCAGCCGGGTGTTTGGCACCTTTGTCATGGAAGGCGCCGCAATGCTGGGCGAAGGCATTCCCGCCACGGTGATCGAAAACGCCGGTCTGCAAAGCGGAATGCCCGTAGGCCCCCTGGCCGTGCTGGACGAAACCGCACTTTCGCTAAGCGTGCATGTGATGGAGCAAACCATCGCCGACTTTGCTGCCGAAGGGAAAACCTATATGCCCCGCCCTGGCGAAGCGCTGGTGGCCGAGATGGTGAAGCAACACGGCCGCCCGGGCCGCGCAGGCGGTGGTGGCTTTTACGACTACCCGGCAGAAAAAGGCGCCAAAAAAACCCTCTGGCCTGGCCTGAAAACCTTGTACGAAAAGCCGAGCGTTGCCTGGGACATCCAAACCCTGAAAGACCGCCTGCTCTATCGCCAGGCCGTAGAGACGGCGCGCTGCCTGCATGAGAACGTGCTAACCAGTGTGCACGAGGCCAATATCGGCTCGATCTTCGGCATCGGCTTTCCGGCCTGGACGGGAGGCGCTATGCAGTTTATTTACGGCATGGGACTGGACGCGTTTGCTGCGCGCTGCGAAACGCTGGCCGCCCAGCATGGCGAAGGCTTTGCCCTGAGCCAGGCGGTCAAAGACACGATTACCCGTTACCAACCGGTGTACTGAAGAAGACAGTTCCGTACACCAGTGCATGCAATAATTCTTGCTGCCCTATAACAAGGAGACAGGCATGCGGTTGGTGAAACGGATATTGCTGGGCTTGCTCGCCTTAGGCCTGTTGCTGGCAGCGCTGGCGTGGATATTCCAGCGCGAAGTCGGAACCAGGCTTTTGCAGCGCATTGCGCAAACCCAAGTGGGGCGCAATATCGTGCCCGATTTGCCCGATGGCCTGCATTTGGTCTTGTGCGGCACCGGCTCTCCGTTTCCCGACCCTAGCCGCGCTGGGCCTTGCTCGGTGGTGATTGCCGGCGACCGGATTTTTATCATCGACGCTGGCGAAGGCGCGGCCCGTAACCTAGGCTATATGGGCATTCCCACTGGCAAAGCCGAGGCCTTGTTTCTGACCCACTTTCATTCGGACCATATCGATGGCCTCAGCCCCATCATGTTGCAGCACTGGGGTCTGGCCTCTTCCATTGCACCGCTGCCCGTCTATGGGCCTACGGGGGTGGATAAAGTGGTCGATGGATTGCGGGCCGCGTATGTGTTGGACTATGGCTACCGCGTGAGCCACCACACCGAAAAAATCATGCCATCGGGCGGCAGCGGCGGTAAAGGTATGCCTTTCGAGCTTCCACCCAAAGGCCAGGGCGATACCTTGGTAGTGATGGATGACAAAGGCCTGAAAGTGACGGCCTTTCGCGTCAACCATGCGCCTGTTGAACCCGCCGTAGGTTACCGCTTTGACTACAAAGGCCGCTCTATCGTGATTAGCGGCGACACCACCAAAGTACCTTCGGTGGTGGCTATTTCCAAAGACGTGGATATCCTGCTGCACGAAGCTTTGCAACCCAAGCTCGTGGGCCTTTTGGGCGACGCTTTCACGAATAAAAAAATGGACAATTTGGCGCATGTGATGCGTGACATCCTGACCTACCACACCACGCCCGAAGAGGCCGCGCAAATAGCTTCTGAGTCCGGTGCGAAACAACTTATTTTTAACCACATCGTGCCGCCTATGCCGGTGCGCTTTGGCTACCCCGCCTTTGTGGGCGACGCGGCCCAGTTTTACAAAGGCCCGATCACCGTGGGTGAAGATGGCATGCTGCTTAGCTTGCCCGCCAACTCCGGCGAAGTGATAAAGAAGCGCTTGATGTAATGCCAAAGCTCCTGCCACTGCAAGGAGCGTTAGCGCGCTGCAGCCCTGCCCGCAAGAGGTCATGGATTGCCACGGCCTACGGCCGCGCAATGACATCCCGATCGCCGACCGCCTCGCAAAATCAAGCCAGCGTCACCGCGAGGAGCAAAGCGACGCGGCGATCCATGCCGTCACGAACTCACGGATTGCCGCGGCCTGCGGCCTGGCAATAACGGAGTCAGCGTTCTGCAACTAAGTCTCAAAAAATTTTCACCATGCTTAATTTATTTTTAAAAGCCTCGCTCCTGGTGGTGTATGCGCTAGGCATTGCCTCGCACATCGTGGCCTTACCGGGCCAGGCCGGGCCTATCGTACAAACCGCGTCGCTAGCCTTGTTGCTCATCCATGCACTGGAATGTTTGCTGGCTTACCGGTATATCAAGTTGTACGAGGGCGCGCTTGCGGAGAGCCTGGTGCTGTCAATGCTGTTTGGCCTTCTGCATTGGATGCCGCTGGCGCGTAAAGCACGCGAAGCGGCGCTAGCCCAAGCGCAGCAATGACAGGGCATGCGCCTTCGCGCCTGCGGCGCATCCTGGTCGGTGGCGCCTTGTACTTGGGCGCGCTGGCGGTCGGCATAGGCTCTGCGTTCTGGGTGTTAAAAAAAGCCGCTTGGCTCAACCCCTCAGTGCAAGTGGGCGCTTGGAAATCCAACTTGCAAGCCGGTAGCGTCGATGCCGATATGTACACCCGCGCCACCGTGGCGGTCAACGCTTTATTGGCCTTGGGCCGCAGCGAAACCATGTATTTCGTGGCCACCCAGGACGACACCGGCCATGCACTTCGCTCCCAATGCAATTACCGCATCAGCGGGGTGCCGCCCAAAGCGCGATGGTGGAGCATTACCGCCTATGCAGACGATATGTTTTTATTTGATGCGCCCAACGGGCACTACAGCCTGAACGGCGATATCGCCAAGCTAAACAGCGAAGGCGTGTTTAGCTTTACCACCGGCCCGCAGGAGCAAAGTGGCAGCGACTGGCTGCCCACGCCGGGCAAGCGCGGCATGCTGCTTACCTTGCGCTTGTACAACCCGGATGCGGCCTTGCAAGCCGCGCCACAAAGCCTGGTGCCGCCCAAAATCCAGCGCGTGGGGGACTGTGTATGAGCAACTGGACCAACACCCGCCGCCTGTGGCTTTACCGCATTGCGACTTTGCTGACCACTGCCGCGCTGGCGCATCTGCTCACCGTGTGGGCGGTTCCGCGCCTGATCATGCAAGTGCTGATGAACGGGCCCATGGCGCAACAAATGAACATGCGCAACCAGGCGGCTTTTCCGCCGCCGGTCAACGCGCAGTCGCGCACCGTCGTTATGCCCAGCCCGGATTTGTTGTATTCGGTGTGCGTGTTTGATTTACGCGACGGCCCGGTACGTGTGCGCGCCGCGCCGCAGTTGCCGGACTACTGGTCGATTGCGCTGTACAGCGCCAACAGCGACAACTTTTTTGTGCGCAATGACCGGCAAGCCCAAGGCGCGCCCATCGACCTATGGCTAGTGCCCGCAGGCGGTGCCAAAGGCGCTACGCCGGTGCCGCAAGGCGCGCAAGTGGTGGTCAGCCCGTCGGGCACCGGTTTTTTGCTCATGCGCGTGTTGGCCTCGGACTACCAGGCCGACCAGGTGCTATTGGAATCGGCCCGCCGCACGCTGCGCTGTGAGCCGGCTAAACCCGTCTAGATAAATACTGCCCATGCTGGCTGCCTTTCTGCGACGTTTGTTTTTTTGGCAGACCCTGGGTTATGCAGCCATGGGTGTGTGGCTGGTGGGGGTATGGCAATGGCAGGCCTGGTGGCTGCTGGCCGCGTGGCTGGCGCTGCCTTTGCTGATGGTGGCGGCATGGACCGCAAAACTCACTTTACGTTCCCGTCCGCAAGGGGCTGGTGGCTGGGTGTGGTGGCGCGCGATCGCAGGTGAGTCCTGGGCGATTTACCGCTTGCTTATGGGGTTCATGCCCTGGGTCTGGTCTGCATCCCAACTACTTACCCCTAAGGCGGCTGCTTCGCGCGTGCCAGTGCTGCTAATCCACGGCTATTGCTGCAACTATGGTGTGTGGCGCGATGTGGCCGCGCGCCTACAGGCTCTGGGCCATACCGTGCTGGCGGTTAACTTAGAGCCACTGTTTTGCTCCATCGACGACTACGCTCCCCAGGTGGAACAAGCTGTCGCGCAACTGCGCGCCCAAACCGGCCAGCAGCGCGTGGCCTTGGTGGGCCACAGCATGGGCGGCTTGGTGATACGCGCCTGGATGCGCGTCTATGGCGATACGCAAGTAGCCGTCGCTGTCACATTAGGCAGCCCGCACCAAGGCACCCAAATCACACCCCATGCCAAATTGCCCAACGCGCGCCAAATGGTCTGGGCCAGCGACTGGCTGCAAGCCTTGCAAGATAGCGAAAGCCCCCAGCGCCGCGCCCTGCTGCGCATCGCCCTGACTGAGCAAGACGCGATTGTTTTCCCGCAAACCGCGCAAACCCTGCCGGGCGTGGATTCAAAGGTGTTCGGCGGGATCGGGCATTTGCAGCTTTGTAGCGATGCGCGGGTGTTTGCATGGCTGGCAGCGCAATTGCAAACGACCAAGCAGCAATAATTCGTTTGCTAGGATGCTGGCGAAGGTACCCATCGCATGCCCCCATCAGAAAATTCACCGGCCTTAGCCGAGGCCGAAGCTCAGTCCCCCAGCCTGCCCCGTCCCGCTTCCCTCGCTGCCTTGTTCTGGGCCATCAGCGGTATTGCGCTGCAAGGCTTTGGCGGCGTCTTGGCGGTAGTGCAGCGCGAACTGGTCGAGAAAAAGCAGTGGCTTACCACCGAAGAATTTGTGGAGGACTGGGCGGTGTCGCAAATCATGCCCGGCCCCAATGTGGTGAATCTGGCGCTCATCATCGGCGACCGCTATTTCGGCTGGCGCGGGGCGCTGGCAGCGCTGGCGGGCATGCTCACCTTCCCGCTTATTGTGGTCATGGCGCTGACGATTGGGCTTGCGGGCATAGGGCATATTCCCGCAGTACAAGGTGCCTTGCGTGGCATGGGCGCGGTGTCTGCGGGCTTGATTGCAGGTACCGGCATTCGCCTGGTGCCTGCCTTGCGCAGCAACGCCATGGGCACGCTGGCCTGCGCGCTGATCGCCGCTTCGGTGTTTATCGCCATCGCATTTTTACGGGTGCCACTGGCCTGGACGCTGCTGGGCATTGGCCTGCCCGCTTTTTTCTGGGCTTTGCACCGCATCCGCGTTTTGGCCGCAGCACCGCAGGGGCAGCTATGACCGGATTTGGCTACGGCAATTTGCTAGACCTGCTGGGCTGCTTTGTCACCTTGTCCTTGCTGTCGGTCGGCGGCGCGATCACCACCGTTCCCGAAATGCACCGTTATCTGGTGGCGCAAAACCCTTGGTTAACGGACAGCCAATTCAGCGCCTCGATTGCCCTGGCGCAGGCAGCGCCCGGTCCCAACGTTTTGTTTGTAGCAGTGCTGGGCTGGAATGTGGGCATGGCCTCAGGCGGCGGCCCGGACAACGGCCCCTTGCCCTGGGCGCTTGCCAGCGCCGCCATGGCGGTGTCTATGGTGGGCATCATCATTCCCAGCACCACGCTCACCTTTTTTGCCGCCCGCTGGGGCCAGCGCAACCGCGAGCGCGCCGAGGTGCGCGCCTTCAAGCAATCCATGGCCCCCGTGGTCATCGCGCTACTGGTAGCCACCGGCTGGCTACTAACTGCCAGCCATGGCAATGTGCAGCAAGCGCCCTTGCTGTGGGTGCTCACGGTTGCATCTGCGCTGCTGGTGTGGAAAACGCGTATCCACTTGCTGTGGTTGATCGGCGCGGGCGCATTGATGGGCGCTTTAGGCTGGGTTTAAAACCTTGAGGCCAAAGCCCGCAGCAAAGCGAACTTAGCCTGCCTGCCAGGCACCCTGTACTTGCTCCCAGCCCACTACAGCGATAGGCGTGCCATCGGGCTGGATAAAGACCAAAGGCCCCAAGAAGGTCATATAAAACTCACTATCCACTGGAAAGTAG
>CAJBBZ010000177.1 GCA_903951445.1 uncultured beta proteobacterium | reverse complement strand
CGATAGCGCTTTGGGTGTCAGACTTTAGAAAAAGCGTTTCCCAAAGCAAATACCGAATTGGGTGCGTTGATGCGGACGGGCTGCGACACCGGAATAGCCGAAATCGCGCGCTTGATGCTGGGCTTTTCTTCCACTTGCAGGCCTTTAGCCAATTGGTCATCGACCAATTTTTGCAAGGTGACCGAGTTTAAAAATTCGACCATGCGCAGGTTCAGCGAACTCCACAAATCATGGGTCATGCAGCGCGAGCCGTCGGTTTGGCAGTTTTCTTTGCCGCCGCAGTGGGTGGCGTCTATGGGTTCGTCCACCGAGGTAATGATGTCGGCGACCGTAATGTCTGCCGCGCGCCGCGCTAAGGTATAGCCGCCGCCGGGGCCGCGGGTGGATTCCACCAGCTCGTTGCGGCGCAGCTTGCCGAACAATTGCTCTAAATAGGAGAGAGAAATTTGCTGGCGCTGGCTGATGGCCGCCAGGGTGACCGGGCCGCCGGCCTGGCGCAGACCCAGGTCAATCATGGCGGTGACGGCAAAACGGCCTTTGGTGGTGAGGCGCATGGCGGGCTCCTGAATCGGGTGTTAAGTTGACTAACTGAGTCAAGTATAACCAACAACCTACTGTTTTGCTCGGGTAAATAGACCGTCCGGTATTGATTTTGCCTATCAGGCCCGCAGTGGCAGCAGTACTACCTTGTCGCGCCCCGCCGCGCAACGCAGGGTCGCATGGCAAAAACTGTAGCTTGGGACGCGAACCGGTTTTCCTTTGTATGCATATATTTATGCATATAATAAATTGCATGGAATTCACTTGCGGCTTCGAGAAAAACGCGATCAATGTGCGCGAAAGGCAATTGCCCCTGCTGGCCGCGCGGGTCATGTTTGACGGGGCGATGCTGGTGCGTGAAGACACCCGCAAGGCCTACCCCGAGCGCCGCTTTGTGGGCTACAACACGATTGAAGGGCGCTGGATGGTGGTGGTTTTTTGCTGCCCTGCGCCCGAGTTGACACGCATCATTTCTTTCAGAAAGGCCAACGACCGTGAAACCAAAAAGCTTGAAACTCAAAGCCTCTGACGCCGCACCGACCATTGATTGGGCTGCGGTGGACGCAGCCCCAAAGGCCAGCGTGCCCGACGACGAAAGCCCTGCGCTTAGCCGTTTGCAGGCGGCGCAGTTGCGCCCGCTGGCGGATGCGCTGCCAGAGTTTTCTGCCGGCAAGACGCGCATTACCATCCACCTCGATGATGCAGTGTTGCAGGCCTATAAGGCGCGTGCCGGTGGGCGTGGATACCAGACGCTGATTAATGAGACCTTGCGCGATGCCATGCGCAAGGAGCAACTGACCGATATGGTGCGCGCCGTGGTTCGCGAAGAGTTGCACCGCCAGTCAAGACACTGATCTGGCCGCGCACGCCAGCGCCTTGCCTACATCAAGCCCGCAGCGGCAGCAGCACCACCTTGTCGCGCCCCGCCGCGCCAAAGGCCTGCTCCTTGAGGATGGCCAATTGGTCGCGCACCCGCGCTGCTTTTTCGAACTCCAGGTTGCGGGCATGTTCCATCATGAGCTTTTCCAGGCGCTTGATCTCGCGGGCTACGTCTTTTTCGCTCATGTCCTCCACCTGGGCGCGCTGCATCGCGTCGCGTTCCAGGCGGTCCGCCTCTTTGCCGGCTTTTTCGCTATAGACGCCGTCGATCAGGTCGCGCACTTCTTTGACAATGCTGCGCGGCGTAATGCCGTGCTCTAAGTTATGGGCCACCTGGCGCGTGCGCCGCCGCTCGGTCTCGCCGATGGCGCGGGCCATGGAGTCGGTGATGCGGTCGGCGTACAAAATAGCCCGGCCATGCAAATTGCGCGCGGCCCGGCCGATGGTTTGGATGAGCGAGCGCTCCGAACGCAAAAAGCCTTCTTTGTCCGCATCCAAAATCGCCACCAGTGAGACTTCTGGCAAGTCAATGCCCTCGCGCAGCAGGTTAATACCTACCAGCACATCAAAAGCGCCCAAGCGCAAATCGCGCAATATCTCTACTCGCTCTACCGTGTCCACATCGCTGTGCAGGTAACGCACTTTGACGCCGTTGTCGCTCAAATAGTCAGTCAGTTGCTCGGCCATGCGCTTGGTCAGCGTGGTAATCAGCACGCGCTCGTTTTTGTCCACGCGGATGCGGATTTCCTGCAGCACATCGTCCACCTGCGAGCTGGCCGGGCGCACTTCCACTTCCGGGTCCACCAGCCCGGTGGGGCGCACCAATTGCTCCACCACCTGGCCGGTATGGTCTTTTTCCCATTGCGCGGGGGTGGCTGAGACGAAGACCGCCTGGCGCATCTTGCGCTCGAATTCTTCAAACTTCAGGGGCCGGTTGTCGAGCGCGCTGGGCAGGCGAAAGCCGTATTCGACCAGCGTGGTTTTGCGCGAACGGTCGCCATTGTACATGGCGCCCAGCTGGCCGATAAGTACATGGCTTTCGTCCAAAAACATGAGGGCATCTTTGGGCAGGTAATCGGTTAATGTGGCAGGCGGGTCGCCTGGCGCGGCACCTGACAAATGGCGCGAATAATTTTCAATGCCTTTGCAATGCCCCACTTCGCTCAGCATTTCCAGGTCAAAGCGGGTGCGCTGCTCCAGGCGCTGGGCTTCGACCAGCTTGCCCATGCCCACCAGTTCTTTAAGCCGGTCCGACAGCTCGGTTTTGATGGTTTCCACCGCCATCAACACCTGCTCGCGCGGCGTGACGTAATGGCTGCTGGGGTAGACGGTAAAGCGCGGAATCTTTTGGCGGATGCGTCCGGTCAGCGGGTCAAAGAGTTGTAGCGACTCGATCTCGTCGTCAAACAACTCCACGCGAATCGCCATTTCGCTGTGCTCGGCGGGGAAGATGTCGATGGTGTCGCCGCGCACACGGAAAGTGCCGCGCGAAAAATCCATATCATTGCGTTGGTACTGCATGCGCACCAGTTGCATGATCATGTCGCGCTGGCCCAGTTTGTCACCGGCGCGCAGCGTCATCACCATCTGGTGGTAGGCCTCGGGCTGGCCGATACCGTAAATCGCCGACACGGTGGCCACGATGATCACATCGCGCCGCTCTAGTACGCTCTTGGTGCAGGACAAGCGCATCTGTTCGATGTGCTCGTTGATCGCAGAGTCCTTCTCGATAAACAAATCGCGCTGCGGCACATAGGCCTCGGGCTGGTAGTAGTCGTAATAACTGACGAAATACTCCACCGCGTTGTTCGGGAAAAACTCCCGGAACTCGCTGTAGAGCTGCGCCGCCAGGGTTTTGTTGGGCGCAAAAATAATCGCGGGGCGGCCCAGGCGGGCTATCACATTGGCCATGGTGAAGGTCTTGCCCGAACCGGTCACGCCCAGCAGGGTCTGAAACACCTCGCCATCGCGCACGCCCTCGACCAATTGGGCGATCGCCGTCGGCTGGTCGCCCGCCGGGGGATAGGGCTGGTACAGCTCAAAGGGCGAATCTGGAAAACTGACAAATTCGCCCGGGCGCTGGGGCGCTATGACTTCAAGGGGTTCAGACATGGCATGCGGTAAGAGGACAACCCTTAAGCTTAGCGCAGTGCGCCTTGCCGCGCCTAGCGCTTTGCCGCTTGGCCCTGGCTGCGCCACTAGGGCGCTGCCACTACGAAGGCTAAAATGCGAGGCTGCTTTTCCCCTGGCCCCGCGTGAATGCGGGCGCACCATTCCTCAACTGCTTCAGGACTTCTTCATGTCTCTTTTCTCCGCCGTCGAAATGGCCCCGCGCGACCCGATCTTGGGTCTGAACGAACAATTCAATGCCGACACCAACCCCGCCAAAGTCAATTTGGGTGTGGGCGTGTATTTCGACGAGAACGGCAAGCTGCCCTTGCTGCAATGCGTGCAAGCCGCTGAAAAAACCATGATGGAAAAGCCTACGGCGCGCGGCTATTTGCCGATTGACGGGATTGCCGCCTACGACAGCGCCGTCAAAGGCCTGGTGTTTGGCGAAGGCTCTGAGCCGGTCACCTCCGGGCGCGTAGCCACCGTGCAAGCCGTGGGCGGCACCGGTGGCTTAAAAATCGGCGCGGACTTTTTGCACTACGTCAGCCCCGGCGCCACCGTCTTGATTTCAGACCCCAGCTGGGAAAACCACCGCGCGCTGTTCAGCCACGCCGGCTTCAAGGTCGAGACTTATGCCTATTACGACAGCCAAAAGCATGCGGTTAATTTTGAGGGCATGCTGGCCTCGCTCAACGCCGCAGCGCCGGGCACCATCGTGGTCCTGCACGCTTGCTGCCACAACCCTACCGGCTATGACATCACGCCAGCGCAATGGGACCAAGTGATCGCCACCATCCAGGCGCGCAGCCTGACCGCCTTTTTGGACATGGCCTACCAGGGCTTTGGCCACGGCATTGCCGAAGACGGCGCGGTGGTGGCCAAGTTTGTGGCTGCTGGACTGAACTTTTTTGTATCCACCTCTTTTTCCAAGAGCTTTAGCCTGTATGGCGAACGCGTCGGCGCGCTGAGCGTCGTATGTAAAGACAAAGAAGAATGCGCCCGCGTGCTCAGCCAGCTCAAAATCGTCATCCGCACCAACTATTCCAACCCACCCATCCACGGCGGCGCGGTGGTGGCAGCAGTGCTGGGCAACCCGGTATTGCGCGCCCAATGGGAAGAGGAGCTGGGCACTATGCGCGTACGCATCAAAACCATGCGCCAAAAGCTGGTGGATGGCCTGAAAGCGGCTGGCGTGGCCCGCGATATGGGCTTTATTACCAGCCAAATCGGTATGTTTAGCTATTCCGGCCTGAACAAGGACCAAATGGTGCGTTTGCGCAATGAATTTGGCGTCTATGGCACCGATACCGGCCGCATGTGCGTGGCCGCGCTCAATGGCAAAAACCTGGACTACGTGTGCCAGTCCATTGCCAAAGTGCTCTGAGCGCGGTACCTGCTTAAGAAAACGCGTCGGATTTCCGACGCGTAAGCCGCGCAGGCTGGAAATGCTGTTATATTGCACTGCAACATTTTCCAAAGGATAGCCAGATGCTCTACGAGCTTTACGAGACCCAGCGCGCACTGATGGAACCCTTTTCCGACCTGGCCAATTTCGCCGCCAAGTCGCTGTCCAACCCGGTTTCGCCGCTGTCCCAAAGCACGCTTTCACAACGTATGGCCGCCGGCTACGAGCTGATGCACCGCCTGGCCAAGGACTATGAAAAGCCCGAATTTGGCTTGCGCACCGTGGATGTCGATGGGGTGGAGGTGGCGATTCACCAGCGCGTTGAGTGGAGCCGCCCGTTTTGCGATTTGCTGCGCTTTAAGCGCCTCACTGACGATTCAGACACGCTGATCAAGATCAAAGACCAGCCAGTCGTGCTGATCGTGGCGCCGCTTTCGGGCCACTACGCCACGCTGTTGCGCGACACAGTCAAAACCATGCTCAAGGACCACAAGGTCTATATCACTGACTGGAAAAACGCCCGCCTGGTGCCGCTCTCCGAAGGCCGCTTCAATCTGGACGACTACGTGAACTATGTGCAGGATTGCATCCGCCATGTGCAAGGCAAATACGGCAACTGCCATGTGATGAGCGTTTGCCAGCCCACGGTGCCGGTGCTCGCTGCCGTGTCGCTGATGGCTTCGCGCAATGAAAAAACACCTTTTTCCATGACCATGATGGGTGGCCCGATTGACGCGCGCAAATCGCCCACCGCCGTCAATAACTTGGCGATGAACAAAAGCTACAACTGGTTTGAAAACAATGTGATTTACCGCGTGCCGGGCAAATTCCCCGGAGCCGGGCGCCGCGTGTATCCGGGCTTTTTGCAGCACACCGGTTTTGTGGCCATGAACCCGGACCACCATGCCAAAAGCCATTACGACTACTTCAAAGACCTGATCAAAGGCGACGACGTCAGCACCGAAGCGCACCGCAAGTTTTACGACGAGTACAACGCCGTGCTGGACATGGATGCGGACTACTACCTGGACACCATCAAAGTGGTGTTTCAGGACTTCAGTTTGGTCAACGGCACTTGGGACGTGCGCTCGCCACGCGGTGACGCCGAGCGCGTGCGCCCCGCTGCGATCAATAGTACGGGCCTGCTGTCGGTGGAGGGCGAGTTGGACGATATTTCTGGCTCGGGCCAAACCCGTGCGGTGCATGAGATTTGCACTGGCGTGCCCGCTGCGCATAAAAAACATTTCGAGGCGACAGGTGCCGGCCATTACGGTATTTTTTCGGGCCGCCGTTGGCGCGAAACGGTGTACCCCGCGGTGAAAGCCTTTATCAAGAGCTACCAACCTGCGGGTGCGATGGCGGTGGCCACTGCGACTAAAGCAGAGGCGCCTGCTTCTGCCGTAACACTGGTTGCCAAGCCATTAGCTAAAACGGCCACTACGCCTGCGGCCAAAGCGCGTCGCTTCGCTAGCAAGGCTGCCGTGGCCTCGCCGGTTGTCAAAGCTGCCCTAGCCGTGAAAGCGACTGCCAAAGCGACACCGGCCACTACCTGGCGCGGCGCTGCTGCGCCAGCCGCTCAAGCTGCGCTCATCACGAAGGCCAAGGCCAAAGCTCCTGCCAAGGCTGCTGCCGTGGTGAAGGAAGCGACTGCCACGGTTGCCGCTGTGGCGAAAAAACCGGTTGCCAAGGCTGCTGTAGTAAAAAAAGCAGCTGCCAAGCCGGTACGCGCCAAGGCCGCGCGCAAAGCCTGATTCGGATGCGGTGACAACGAAGCCGCTCCCTGCTGACGCGCTGGCTGCGCGCATCCTCGATGCGCTGCCCCAAACCCAGTGCACGCGCTGCGGCTACCCCGATTGCGCCGCCTACGCGCAAGCCATTGCGGCGGAGCAAGTGCCTATCAACCAATGCCCTCCGGGTGGGGCACAAGGCATTGCGCGCCTATCGGCCATTACCGGCCAGGCCGTCTTGCAACTAAACCCCGAATTCGGCATGGAAGGCCCGCGCACTGTCGCCTTTATCGATGAAGACTGGTGCATTGGCTGCACCTTGTGCATCGAGGCCTGCCCGACCGATGCCATCTACGGCACCAACAAACGCATGCATGGCGTGATTGAAGAATATTGCACCGGCTGCGAGTTGTGCATCCCGGTCTGCCCGGTTGATTGCATCTTGCTAGAGCCTGTGCATAGCGCGGAACCTGGCTTGGCATCGCCCACGGGCTGGGATGCTTGGTCAGATGGGCTGGCGTATACCGCGCGCACGCGCTATGCCGCAGCGCAGAGCCGCCGCGCGCAAAGCGCACAGACCAAACGCGCTGCCAAGGCAGAAGAGGCTGCGGACAAACTTTCAGACCTAGCTAAGCATTCGCGCATCAGCGACCCCGCGGAGTTGGAGCGCAAAAAAGCGCTGATTGAGGCCGCCATGGCACGGGCGCGGCAGCGCTAAGCTGCAAGCGCCAAACGCGAAAACGCGCTCACCACTTCTGGCGGCGCTTGCACCAGTTCAATCAGCACGCCTTCGCCAGAGATCGGAAATTCTTCGCTGCCCTTGGGGTGCAAAAAGCAAATATCAAAACCCGCTGCACCCTTTCGAATGCCGCCCGGCGCAAAGCGCACGCCTTGCTGCATCATCCAGTCCACGGCGGCGGGCAAATCGTCAATCCACAGGCCAACATGGTTGAGCGGCGTGGTGTGCACCGCCGGTTTTTTGTCCGGGTCTATAGGCTGCATCAAGTCCACTTCCACCTTGAACGGGCCGCTGCCAATGGCGCAAATATCTTCATCCACGTTTTCGCGCTCGCTTTGAAACGTACCGGTTACTTCCAGCCCCAGCATGTCTACCCAAAGGGTTTTGAGGCGCTGTTTGTTGGGCGCGCCGATGGCGATTTGCTGGATGCCTAAAACTTTAAATGGGCGGGCTGTGTAGGTGCTATTCGTCATTTGGGCGTCCTTGCTTCATTCATTGGGAAAGTGCTGCTGCTTCCAGGCCAAGTATTCGGGGCTTTGGCGTATGGGATCTAAGTCAATATCGGTACGCCAGTGCCTTGCACCGGTTTCAAACGCACCAGAAAGCCTGCTTCCCCTTGCTTGCCTGGGGGCGCGTCAGCGGTCAACGCTGTCTGACATAGCCACAGTTTCGCAAGCAGCACCACGGAACAGGCGTTCAATAGCAAGCTTCCAAGTTTCACTTGGCGATTCCCAAAAATACGGCCAAGCCACGCTCGACCTGGGTCAACTGATCTGCACTCACGCGCCCCAACACCGGTCCGATTTTTTCGCGCTTGAGCGTCATGGCCTTGTCGATCATGATTTGGGAAGTTTTTTCCAAGCCGTTGATGGCAGAGGCTGGCACCGTTACCCGCAACAAGGGCGCATCAACCAAGGTGCTGGTCACGAGCAAGACAGTGACGCTGGTGTGATTGGCAAAAAGTGGCGACTGAATCACCAGCGCTGGTCGAGGTTTGCCAAAGTCGCCCTGTAGGGCAACTGACACCAAATCACCGCGCTGCATCAGGCCGTCCAGCCCTCTACGTCGGCCAAGCTTTGATTCATCAGCGCGTCCAGCGCTTCAGAATCCAGCTGATCGGCAGCAGCCACCAAATTAACTTGGCGCTCGCACTCTTTTGCAAAATCTGCGGGCCGTGTGTCGGGTACCCAAATTTGCACAGGACGAAGACCCGCTTGGCGTAAAGCTTCGCGGTGTTTTTGAACTCGAATGTTGACAGCAACCATAAAACCTCCTTGTTACATGCAACAGCTTATCAAAGCTCGGCGTTACATGCAACAAATTTTTTAATCGCTTAGGGAGCCTCTGAATAAGTCCAAACCCGTTCATTGCGAGCGTAGCGAAGTAATCTGTCTTTGCTTGCGATTCAATCACTTATGGATCGCCGCCTCGCTGCGCTCCTTGCGATGACGGACTTATGCAGACCGTCCTTAAGCAAATTCCACAATCACTTGGTCCACCGTGAGCGATTCCCCTTGGCTAGCCACGACTTTTTTGACCACGCCATCGGCAGCGGCAAACAAAACGTTTTCCATTTTCATAGCCTCGATCACCGCCACGCGCTCGCCCGCTTGCACTTTTTGGCCGGGCTCGACCAGCACCTGCGACAACAGCCCAGGCATAGGCGAGAGCACAAAGCGGCTTAGGTCCGGTGGCGATTTGAAGGGCATCATGCGATGCAACTCCGCCATGCGCGGCGAGACCACCAGCGCGTCGATGCGGGTGCCGTTGTGCTGCACGCGCAGCGCCAGCGGGTTCTTGGGCGTGCCGCGCTCAATTTGCGCAGTAAAGCCTTTGCCGTTGACCGTGCCGGTAATCACAATGTCGTTGAGGCGCGAGCGGCTGCGGATTTCGTAGTTGGTGTCTGCCACGCGCACGCGTGCTGAGCCAGTCTCGCCTACGAACTCGTCCACATGCACGGGCGTGTAGGCATGCGCGCCCTTGTCGGACATGGCGATGACCACATAGTCTTTACCCGCTTCCACGGCATAGCCGGGCAATTGGCCGCTGATAGCCGCCGTGCGCTCGCGCGACTTGCGGCGCACAAACGCGGCCAGCGCGGTGAGGAAATGCGCGTCCTGGTGCGGCACGTCTTCAGCGCGAAAACCATGGCCATAGTTCTCGGCGATGAAGCCGGTATTGAAATCGCCCGCCACAAACTTGGGGTGTGCCAACAAAGCCGCCTGGAACGGAATATTGCTGGACACGCCACGAATCACAAAGCCATTGAGCGCCTCGCGCATTTTGGCGATCGCGTCCAAGCGGTCGCTGCCGTGCACGATCAGCTTGGCGATCATGGAGTCGTAAAACATGGGTATCTCGCCACCATCACGCACCCCGGTGTCTACGCGCACGCCCAGCAAGTTGGCGGTATCGCCCTGGAACATGGTTTGCGCGGGAGGCGCGAAACGCACCAGGCGACCGGTGGATGGCAAGAAGTTGCGGAAAGGGTCTTCAGCATTGATGCGGCACTCGATGGCCCAGCCATTGCGCTGCACTTGCGCTTGCGTCAATGGCAGCTTCTCGCCCGCCGCCACGCGGATCATCAGCTCCACCAAGTCCAGGCCGGTAATGGCTTCGGTGACGGGATGTTCCACCTGCAAGCGGGTGTTCATCTCAAGGAAGTAAAAGCTCTGGTCCTTGCCGACCACAAACTCGACCGTGCCCGCGCTTTGGTAGTCCACGGCTTTGGCCAAGGCCACGGCCTGCTCGCCCATGGCTTTGCGGGTGGCGTCGCTGATGAAGGGCGAGGGCGCCTCTTCAATCACTTTTTGGTGGCGGCGCTGGATAGAGCATTCGCGCTCATTGAGGTACAGCACATTGCCATGCGCGTCGCCAATGAGTTGGATTTCGATATGGCGCGGCTCTTCCACAAATTTTTCAACAAACACCCGGTCGTCGCCAAAGCTATTGCGCGCCTCGTTACGGCAACTGGTGAAACCTTCGAAAGCCTCTTTGTCGTTATAGGCTACGCGCAAGCCCTTACCGCCACCACCGGCGCTGGCCTTGATCATGACCGGGTAGCCAATGCCCTTGGCGATATCGACCGCACGCTCGGGCGTTTCAATCGCGTCGTTCACACCAGGAATGCAATTGACGCCCGCCGCACCGGCCAGTTTTTTAGACTCAATCTTGTCGCCCATGGCGGCGATGGAATGGTGTTTAGGCCCGATAAACACAATGCCCTCGGCCTCGCAGCGCTTGGAAAATTCGGCGTTCTCGCTCAGGAATCCATAACCCGGATGAATCGCCTGCGCGCCTGTGGATTTAGCAGCGGCGATGATCACATCGGCCAGCAAATAGCTTTCGCGACTGGGCGCTGGGCCTATGCGCACCGCTTCATCGGCCAAGGCTACATGGCGCGCTTCTTTGTCGGCATCCGAATAGACCGCCACGGTGGCGATGCCCATTTTGCGGGCCGTCGTGATGACACGGCATGCGATTTCGCCACGGTTGGCGATCAGAATTTTGGTAAACATCAAATACTTCCTTCTTTTTCAATAACCAGTACGCGCGCGGCGCCCCGTGGATGGGCTACATGTTCTGTTCCCACATCCGCATAAAAAATGTCACCTGCGTAAAGCGCGGTCACTTCCTCAAGGCCATTGACCCTGAAGTGCATGTCTACGACACCATCCATAACGGCAAAAACTTCCTGTCCATCATTGACGTGCCACTTGTAAGGCTGATCCGTCCAATGCAGTTTGACGGTGGTACCGTCCAGATTGGCGATAGCCAGACTGCCCCATGCCAAATCCGCAGTGAATTCTTTGCTCCGAATCGTTTTCATCATGCTTGCCTATCCATCAACGAGATGAAACCTAAGGAAGGTCTGCATAAGTCCGTCATCGCGAGGAGCGCAGCGACGCGGCGATCCATAAGTGATTGATTGGTAAGCAAAAATGGATTGCTTCGCTGCGCTCGCAATGACGGGTTTTGACTTATGCAGAGGTTCTCTAACCAAGGCGCGCCCAGCCCCAGGCTTGGGTGGCCCGGGCGTTTTGCGCAGGTAAAGGAGGAGCGCGCAGCGCGGGGGACACCTAGCAAAACGTCCGGGCCACCCAAGCCTGCGAGCACCATACAAGCAGCGCCCATCAACATCACAGCGGAATATTCCCATGCTTGCGCCACGGGTTTTCCAGTTTCTTATCCTTGAGCATCACCAAGGAACGGCAAATACGCTTGCGGGTTTCGGCGGGCAAGATCACGTCATCAATAAAGCCGCGCGCTCCAGCCACAAACGGATTAGCAAAGCGCGCTTTGTATTCCGCTTCCTTAGCGGCGAGCTTTTCAGGGTCGCCCTTGTCCTCGCGGAAAATAATCTCCACCGCGCCCTTGGCGCCCATCACCGCAATTTCGGCATTGGGCCAGGCGAAGTTCACGTCGCCACGCAAATGTTTGGAGGCCATCACGTCATATGCACCGCCATACGCTTTGCGCGTGATAACCGTAATTTTGGGCACCGTGCATTCGGCATAGGCATAGAGCAATTTAGCACCGTGCTT
>CAJBBZ010000176.1 GCA_903951445.1 uncultured beta proteobacterium | reverse complement strand
GCGCTTCCCGAGGACAACGATGAATCATTGGCCGTGCTGGAAGACATCGACCCGGGCGCGGCCATTGGCGAGCAATTGCGCGAACTGCGCCAGGTCAAAAACCTGACCCTGCGCGAAGTTGCCGAAAAAGCCGGTATCTCGGTGGGCTACCTCAGCCAGCTAGAGCGCAACCATTCGCGCCTGCCGATTGCGGTGCTCAAGCGCATTGCCGATGCGCTGGGTGTGCACATGAACTGGTTTTTCCAGCAAAACACCGAGGGCGACCCGGCCGAGCGTGATGTGGTGGTGCGTAGCACCCACCGCCGCCGCATGTCCTTTACCGGCTTGGGCATCCAAGAAGAACTGCTGTCCCCCAATTTGAGCGGCCCCTTGGAAATGCTGCTCAGCACCATCGAACCGGGCTCGGACAGCGAAGACTATTTTCATGACGGCGCCGAGGCCGGTTACGTTTTGTCCGGCACTTTAGATTTATGGGTCTCAGGCCGGCATTTCCGACTGCACGAGGGCGACAGCTTTTCCTTCAAAAGCACGGATGTGCACCGCTGCGCCAACCCGGGCGACGTGCCGGTGCGGGTTATCTGGGTGATCACACCGCCGCATTACTGAGGCGCGGCTTGTGGCAGGGCGCTGTCTAGCGCTTGCGGTAAACCCACCGCTATAGCGATGCCCGCTCTGCGCGAAAGTTAGGATCTAGCCACGAAGGTGAAGTGTTATAGTTGTACAAATATACGTACATATAAGGTGCCTATGGATGCCATGACTTACAGCACAGCACGCGCAAATCTTGCTAGTGTGATGAACCGCGTCTGCGAGGACCATGAGCCGCTGATCATTACCCGTAATGGTGATCAATCGGTGGTGATGCTCTCGCTCGAAGATTACAAGGCGCTGGAAGAGACGGCCTATCTTTTGCGCACGCCGGCCAATGCACGTCGTTTGCTGGCGGCGGTGGGGCAGCTCAATGCGGGGCAGGGCGCTGAACGCGCGTTGGTCAAGTGAGACTCGTTTTTGCAGAACTGGCCTGGGAGGACTATCTCTACTGGCAAAAGCAGGATCGCAAACTGGTCGAGCGCATCCATAAACTGATCGAAGCCACCGCGCGTGATCCTTATTCGGGCGTTGGTAAGCCCGAGCCACTGAAGCACGCACTCTCTGGTTTTTGGTCGCGCCGCATCAACGAGGAGCACCGGATGGTTTATCGCGTGGAAGGCGATCAGCTGCAAATAGCGCAATTGAGGCTGCATTACTGAGTTGCCGTGGCTTCCGGCGACCCAGCAAGCCTTGCGCTAAGGGTTTTCACTGCGAGCTTGTTTTTACCTCCAGCAGTTTGCAAGGCTAGGGCACACAACAAAGCATCCGCCCCTATTCGTAGCTCACACGCATTCAGTGGGTGGCCAAAAACTCGTCAAAAAACCAGCGCACAAACAAATCCTCGCCACGGCGCACATTGGCTTGCCAGTCGGCGGACGAGTCGCCATTGGCTTGGTCAGAGACAAATTTCATGCTGCGCCATGGCGTGCCTTGATGCTGGCAGGCGCTGGCGATAGCGAATAACTCCATGTCCACCATATGGATGCCTGCGGTGTCAAACCACGTGTCGTGCACACTGACAAAGCTGTCGCCGGTGCCGCAGACCCAACCGGGCAGCCCGCTGTCCAAGTGATGCGGTCCTGTGTGAAAAGGTGTGGTGCCGCGCGGCGCTAAGGGCTCGGCGTTCATATCGCGCTGCACTGCGCGCGAGACCGGTAGCAGGCCGGACAGGCCAGGGCTGACCGCACCGGCGGTGCCGAAGTTAATCAGGATATCGGGTTGGAGGCTGTGCAGGGCTTGCAGCGTGGCCATGGTGGCGTTGACTTTGCCCACGCCGGTATAGAAGACCTGCGCTGCGCCTTGCAGTAGGGCGCTGTCCAGTTCTTGTGGCAAAGCTACCGCTATGGCGATTCGCATCGGGTGCTGTCAGGTGTGCCCCAAGGCGCGCTCGTCATCGACAAGCGCGTTAGCGGCGTTTCAGCTTTCGCTGGCGGGCGCCTGGGCAGAGGCTGGGGGAGTGGCTGGCTTGGGCGGTACGCAATCGCCGCAGACAAACATACTTTTGCCGGCCAGCTTGCGAAAGGATCCCAAAGAACGCGGCTTGTGCAGGCCGCATTTGGCGCAGCTCATGCTGGCGTTACCAGAGGATTGTGCAAATGGGGACCCCGAGGCGCGTGAGCGGTAGCGGAGGCCGTCGGGACTGATCTTGGTGGTGGTGTTATCGCGCATCCCCCCATTTTGCCTTTTTTCCGCCCCGAAGGCAAAAGTACAGGGTCAATTGGAGCCGTTTGCCGGGTTTTGCACTCCTCTGCGGCGACCAAAACCGGGCTAAATCAATGCAAGCAGGTCAATTTTGGGTGCTGAGGCAGATTTTTAGGCACTGCGCGCCAGGTGCTCGCCTGCCATATTCACATACCAATCCAGGCAGCTGGGGTTGGCCATGGCTTCGCGGTTGACTACTTTTTCCAGGGGCTGGCCCAGCATCAGCTTTTTGATGGGGAGTTCCTGCTTTTTGCCGGACAGGGTGCGCGGGATTTCGGCCACCTGGAAGATGGCATTGGGTAAAAAGCGCGGGCTCAGGGCGCTGCGAATGCTGTCGCGAATTCGGGCCGTCAGCGCTTCGTCTAGCGTGACGCCGGGGCGCAGCACCACAAACAGCGGCATATAGCTTTCGCGGCCCAGGTATTCCAGGTCCACCACCATGCTGTCCAGCACTTCGGGCAAGGCCTCGACGGCGCTGTAAATCTCGCTGGTGCCCATGCGCAGGCCGTGGCGGTTGATGGTGGCGTCGCTGCGGCCGTAAATCACGCACCCCTCCTGCAAAGCGCCTTGGGCGCCTATGCGTAGCCAGTCGCCGTGGCGCCAGACGCCGCCAGTCTCGGGCGCGGTATCGCCCCCGCCGGGTTGGCGCCCCAGGCCTTTGGGGTACATCTCAAAATAGCTGGCCAGGTAGCGCTGGTTTTCGGGGTCGCCCCAAAAATACAAAGGCATAGAGGGGATGGGCTGGCTGCAGATCAGTTCGCCCACTTCGCCCACCACCGGCTCGCCCGCTTCGTTCCAGGCCTCGACCGCGCAGCCCAGCAAACGGCATTGCATCACGCCAGGTTCTTGCGGCAGTTCGCGGTTGCCGCCGATAAACGCGCCGCAAAAATCGGTGCCGCCCGAAATATTGCACCACCAGATATCGGCGTCCGGCCAGGCTTGCGCTGGCGAAGCGGCGCGCACCGCGCGGAACTGCGCGCTGCCCCAGCTTTGCGTTTCCGGTGCCAGCGGCGAGCCGGTGGTACCTAGCGCGCGGATGTGGCGCAGGTCGCCCAGGCTGGCCAAGTCCAGCCCGGCCTTTTGGCAATTGGCATAAAAGGCGGCACCGGCGCCGAAAAAGGTGACCCGGTTGTTTGCAGCGAAGCGCCACAAAGTGCCCCAATCGGGCGCGTCTTTGGGGCCGGAGGGGTTGCCGTCGTAAATCACGCAGGTGGTGCCGTTGAGCAGGCCGCTCATTTGCGCGTTCCACATCACCCAGCCGGTGGAGCTGTACCAGTGGTAGCGCTCGCCCCAGCTATTGGGCAGGTAGCTGCAGCCCACGTCGTTGTGCAAAATTTTCAGGGCCAGCGCCACCAGCACGGTACCGCCGTGGCCATGCACGATGGGCTTGGGCAGGCCGGTGGTACCGCTGGAATACACAATCCACAAAGGATGGTCAAAGGGCAGCCACAGGGGCTCAAAGGCATCGGTTGCTGCGCTGTCCGCTTGCAGCGTATCGGCCAGCGCGGTGGCGCGCGCCACCGGCAGCGTGGAACTTGCGGCAGTGCCAATGTGGTGGTGCACGATCAGGTGCTGCACCGTGGGTAGCGCATCCTTGAGCGCTTGCACCACGTCCATGCGCTCGTGCGCGCGCCCCGCATACTGCACGCCATCGACGGCGATCAGTACCTTGGGCTCGATTTGGCGAAAGCGGTCCAGTACCGAGGCGGTGCCCATATCCGGCGCGCAAATACTCCAGACCGCACCTAGCGACACGGTGGCCAAAAACGCCACCATAGCCTCTGGGCAATTGGGCAGGTAAGCCGCAACGCGGTCGCCTGGCTGCACGCCCTGGGCGCGCAAATGCAGGGCCAGCGACGCGGCCTGGCGGCGCAGCTCGGGCCAGGAAAGTTCGGTGACCTGGCCCGATTCATCCTGGCAGATGATGGCCGGAAAACCCGCTGCATGCGCCGCTTGCACATGGCGGAAAACTTGTTGTGCGTAGTTGGCTTGCGCGCCGGTAAACCACTGGGCGCCGGGCATCACATTGCGCGCCAGCACCGCACTGTGCGGCGTGGGCGATTGCATATCGAAATAGTCCCAAATGCTTTGCCAGAAAGCATCCAAGTCCGTCACCGACCAGCGCCATAAGGCGGGGTAGTCGGCAAACTGCAATTGGCGCGTGCTTTGCAGCCAATCCTGATAGAGGCGGATTTGCGGGATATAGGGCGGCGTGGTTTGTGTCGGGGCGGTTGGGCGCATGGGCGTAAGCCTAGCAGGCTTGGCGTAGTGGCGTCTAGCGTTTGCGGCATACCGGCGGGCGGATGTCGGCTATGCCTTGCATGGCAGGCTGCGCCGCATGCTAAGGTTCGTTGGAATTACTTGAGCGCGCCCGCCATGACCACACCAGCTCCTGCACCGCGTCCCATGCCCACCGACGCCGAGGTGCTGGCCTACATCGCCCGCACCAATGCTTTTTACCCGGCCGATGCTTACACCTTTAGCGCGGAAGAAAACCGCGCTTGGTACAACCGCTATGCCGCCGAAATGCGTGGCCCCATGCCTGCTGAGCTCTCCACCGCGGAATTCAGCATTGCCGCCCTGGGGCCGCAACGCGCCATAGCCGCGCGGCGTTACCGCCATACGCAGCAAACACACGCGGGCACGGTGCTTTTGTATTTACACGGTGGCGGTTTTTTGCTGGGGGGCTTGGAAAGCCATGCCGATGCATGCAGCGGCTGGTGCGCAGCCACCGGCATCGATGTGGTGGCGATCGCCTACCGGCTGGCCCCTGAGCACCAGCACCCGGCGCAGTTGGACGACGTGCAGGCGGCTTTTGCGCATCTGCATGCGCAAGGCCTGCGCGTCATCGTGGGCGGCGATAGCGCTGGCGGCAATTTGGCAGCCGCGCTGTGCTTGCGCCAGCGTGCACAAGGCGGCGCGATGCCGGTGGGCCAGTTGCTGATTTATCCGGGGCTGGGTGGCGATACCTCGCGCGGGTCTTATGTCAGCAATGCCCACGCGCCGATGTTGACCACCGCCGAGTCGGCCATGTACTTTGGCTTGCGCACCGGCGGTATGGACCGTGATAGCGCATCCGACCCGGAATTGATGCCGCTGAAGGCAGCCGATTTTTTGGGTATGCCACCAGCCTTTGTGGTGACTGCAGATATCGACCCTTTGCGTGACGATGGACGCATCTACGCGGAGCGCTTGCAGGCCGACGGCGTGGCCGCAAGCTACCGCAACGAGCCCGAATTGGTACACGGCTATTTGCGCGCGCGGCATATGTCTGGCCGGGCCGCCGCCAGTTTTGCGGCGATGAGCGAGGCCTTGGTGCAGCTGGCCGAAGGGCGTTTGGCTGCCGGCTAATTACACAAGGCCGGTGCAGAGTTTCCCTCGGGAAGATCTGCATAAGTCCGTCATCGCGTACATGGACGCTCCCTGTTAAGCAAACTGTTTTATTGACTTTGGGCTAAATCGGAGAGGTTGCAACCGTACATTCGGACTTTGATGTGCTTTTGCACTGTCCCAGATGGGTTTAGCGGG
>CAJBBZ010000175.1 GCA_903951445.1 uncultured beta proteobacterium | reverse complement strand
TCGCCAATGAAGCCGCTGGTGATATGCAGTCACCAAGTTGCGCAAGGCAGCGCAAGTTGCGTTCTCAATCGTGCAGCTCCTTGTGCCTAGGCTTGCTTAGCCGACGTGTCCCGTGCGCGGGTCAGCCAACCGGGTCGCTCCCAACACAGGGGCCGTATCAATACACCGCGTCATGGTCGCCGACGTTTACCGGAATGATCTGCTGGTCCTGGATCAGCAGTTCCAGCGTGATGCGATACGACAGGTTGACTGAAACCGAGTGCAAACCCTCCAACTTGCCACGCAAAGCGTGCAAGCGCAGCGACGGATGGTGCGGGTTTGCCTCTAGCAGCAGCAGTGTTTTGAGGTAGGTGGCGCGCAGCTCGGGGTGGAGCTTTAAAAATTTGGCGGCGCGGCGGTTGTACTGATCGGTGAATAACAGGGCGTAAGGCATGGGCGCCACGCTTACATGGCGTTCAGACGGTCCAGATGCGCCTGCGGCGACTCTTGCACCACGCGACCTGCGGCCAAATCCGCCCGCGTTTGGGCGAGTGCGGCGTCTAGCTCGCAGCCACGCAGGTATTCGTATTGCGCCACTTCCATCACCACGAACCGGTCTTTGCCACGCACCGAAACAATCGCCTCGGGCGCGTCGCTCAGCGCCAGCTCAATGGCAGCAATACCTTTGGTCTTGAGGTCGTTGGCGCTAATGTGGTTCATGGCGAGAGGTTTAAAGTGCGATAAAACGTGCGATAGATCGTACGCTTAATATCACTTTTCGGCAAACCTCGCCCTCACCCAATCACCGACCACCCCGCGTGCCGGTTGACCTTGTTGTTCTCATACTCCCACACGGTACCGCAGCGCTCACACACATATTTGGTGATGGTCACCGAGCCGTGGCGGTGGGCCACCATGCGGTTGGTGCCTTGCACCAGTTCGGGATGGCCCTTGGCGCGGCGCCAGTTTTGTTGCACACCTGCGCAAGATTCGCACAGGGTAGATGCTGCAGCGGCGGCGGCGGCGGGCTGGGGAGTGGTGTTTTCTGTCATGCAAGCTTTGCGAAAAAATGTTGCCCCAATTGGAACACGCGACCGGAACACGCGACCCCGCTGTCCCTTGGCCGATTAATGGTGGTGGCCGTGCGCACCGTGCACGTGTCCGTGGGCCACTTCTTCTTCAGACGCAGCGCGCACTTCAAGCACCTGCACGTTAAAGCGCAGCGCCTGCCCGGCCAGCGGGTGGTTGCCGTCGAGCATCACCTGGTCGCCCTTGATTTTGAGCACGGTAAACGGCCGGGTGTGGCCCTGGGCATCTTGGCCTTCAATCTGGCCGCCCACCTTGACGCCGGGGGGAAACTGGCTTTTGGGGATGGATTGCAGCAGCGCCTCGTCGCGCGGGCCAAAGGCGTCGTCGGCAGACAGCTCGACCAGCCCTTTGAAACCGGCTTCTTGGCCTTCAAGCGCTTCTTCCACCTTGGGGAACAGGTTGCCGTAACCGCCATGCAGGTAGGCCATGGGTTCTTTGCTTTCTTCCAGCACTTTGCCCTGGTTGTTGGCAACCTTGTAGTGCAGGGTCACGGCGCTGTCTTTGGTGATTTTCATGGAGGGTTCCGGTTTATTGGTGAATTAGCGAAGCCCGCCATTAT
>CAJBBZ010000174.1 GCA_903951445.1 uncultured beta proteobacterium | reverse complement strand
CGGTTGAAGTGTTCCACCACGAGGTGGCAGGCGCTGGTCAAAACGAAATCGGCACTCGGTTCAACACCCTGGTGCGCCGCGCTGACTGGACCATCCTGCAAAAGTACGTGATCCAGAACGTGGCCGACGCCTACGGCAAGACCGCCACCTTCATGCCCAAGCCCCTGGTGGGCGACAACGGCTCGGGCATGCACGTGCACCAGTCTGTGTGGAAAGACGGCAAGAACCTGTTCGCCGGTGACGGCTATGCCGGTTTGTCCGACTTTGCCTTGTACTACATCGGCGGCATCATCAAGCACGCCCGCGCGCTCAACGCCATCACCAACCCCGGTACCAACAGCTACAAGCGTTTAGTTCCCGGCTATGAGGCGCCGGTCAAGCTGGCTTACTCCTCGCGTAACCGCTCGGCATCGATCCGTATTCCCTTTGTGGCCAACCCCAAAGGTCGCCGTATCGAGGCACGCTTCCCCGATCCCCTGATGAACCCTTACCTGGGCTTCTCGGCCTTGATGATGGCTGGTCTGGATGGCGTGGAAAACAAAATCCACCCCGGCGAGGCTGCGACCAAAGACCTGTACCACCTGCCACCGGAAGAGGACGCTTTGGTCCCCACCGTTTGCCACAGCCTGGATCAGGCGCTGGACTGCTTGGCGGCAGACCACGCCTTCCTGACCAAGGGCGGCGTGTTTACCGAGAGCATGCTCGAAGCCTACATCGAACTCAAAATGGGCGAAGTGACGCGTCTGCGCCAGTCCACCCATCCTATTGAATTTGATATGTATTATTCGCTCTAATGCCGTCTTCGCGGCGTACCGGCCAGGCTTGCGGGCAACTGCTTGCATGCCTACCGGTGGTGTCGCAAGGCCTCGCACGAAAAGACGGCTGCGGCCGTCTTTTTTTATGAACAGGCTTATGACACGAACTCCCCCTTTTTTTCCGCTCTTGGTGCTCCTGGTCGCGTTGACCGGTAGTAGCGCCAACGCGCAAGACCGCATTTACCGCTGCGGCAATGAATACACCAACATCGTCACCCGCGCGCAGGAAAAAACCTGCACCCTTATTACCACCGGCAACGTCACCGTGGTGCCCGCTGACAAAGCCACCGGCGCAAAAACAGCCCGCCCCGCCGTGCGCCAAGATGCACCGGCGCAGCGCGCTAAAGATGTGGAAGCGCGCACCATTTTGGAAGCCGAGCTAAAAAAAGCACAAACTCAGCTGACCGAGATCAAACAGGAATACAACGGCGGCGAACCTGAAAAGCTAGGCACCGAAACCCGTAACCACCAAAAATACCTGGACCGCAAAGCCGAGATCAAAGCCCGCCTGGACCGGACGGAAGCCGACATTACTAGCCTGCGACGCGAGATAGGACGCTTGCCTGGCGGCGTCGCCAGTACGCAGTAAACAAGATGGCGGCCACAGCGCAGTACCAAAGCTTTGATCTACTGGCCAGCCTGCTGGCCGTGGTGCATGCCGACGCCAAGGTGGTGTTTTCCAATGCAGCACTCGAAGATGCACTGGGCATTTCACGCCGCGCCATTGTGGGCGCCAGTCTGGCCGATGTGTTTACCGAGCCGGGGGCCTTACGGGACGCATTGGCAGGTGCCTCTGACAACGCCTTTGCCACTTTGCGCTACGACGGCTTTTTGCGCCGCAACGGGCAGGACTTGCTGCCGGTGCACGTGATCGTGACCGACGCCGATACCAAAGGCCGTTTTGTGGTGGAACTGGTGCCCCAAGAACAGCAAACCCGGCAAGACCGCGAAGAGCGCTTGGCGCAGCAGGCCCTGGCCAACAAAGAGCTGATTCGCAACCTGGCACACGAAATTAAAAACCCCTTGGGCGGCATACGCGGTGCGGCGCAGTTGCTGGAGATGGAAATCGCCTCCAGCGGCCTGAGCGAATACACCCAAGTCATCATCCGCGAGGCCGATCGTCTGCAAACTCTGGTAGACCGCTTGCTCGCCCCACACCGCCGGGCGCACATGGTGGGCGATGTCAATATCCACGAAGTGTGTGAGCGCGTGCGCTCGCTGATCGTGGCCGAGTTCCCCAAGGGCCTGCGTGTGGTGCGCGACTACGATATTTCTATTCCCGAATTTCGCGGTGACTTAGAGCAACTGATTCAAACCGTGCTCAATATTGCGCACAACGCTTGTCAGGCTTTGTCTGATCGTGTCGCCCAGGGCGACGCGCAACTGACTTTTTGCACCCGCATTGCACGCCAAGTCACCTTCGGAAAAACGCGCTATAGGCTGGCACTGGAATTGCATGTCATAGACAACGGACCGGGTGTACCCGATTCGATTAAGGACCGCATCTTCTATCCCTTGGTATCGGGCAGGGACGGCGGCTCCGGCTTAGGGCTGACATTGGCGCAAACCTTTGTTCAACAACACCATGGCCAGATCGAAGTCGATAGTCAGCCGGGTCGCACGGATTTCAAGATTTTGATTCCTTTACCGTAGTTGGAAACCCAAGTAGAAAGCACACCGATGAAGCCGATTTGGATCGTAGATGATGACCAGTCCATACGCTTTGTGCTGGAAAAAGCCTTGTTGCGCGAGCAATTGCCCACGCGCAGTTTTTCCAACGCACGCGATGTACTGGCCGCACTCGCCAGCGACGACGAAGTGCCGCAAATTCTGGTCAGCGATATTCGTATGCCCGGCGGCTCGGGCCTGGATTTGCTCGACAAAGTCAAGGCCAAACATCCGGGATTGCCGGTCATCATCATGACCGCGTTTTCTGACCTGGACAGCGCAGTCAGCGCCTTCCAAGGAGGTGCTTTTGAATACCTGCCCAAGCCCTTTGATTTGCCCAAAGCCATTGAACTGATTCGCCGTGCGGTGCAAGAAAGCCAACGCGAAGAGTTCGCCGAAGAACGCATGGCCGACACGCCCGAAATGCTGGGTCAGGCGCCTGCGATGCAGGACGTGTTCCGCGCGATTGGCCGTTTGAGCCAAAGCAATGTCACCGTCATGATTACTGGCGAATCCGGTTCGGGCAAAGAGCTAGTCGCTCGCGCTTTGCACAAACATTCGCCGCGCGCCAGCGGGCCGTTTGTGGCGATCAACACCGCAGCGATTCCTAAAGAATTGTTAGAGAGCGAACTCTTTGGCCACGAGCGCGGCGCCTTTACCGGCGCGCAAGCGCAGCGGCGCGGACGCTTTGAGCAGGCCGATGAAGGCACCTTATTTTTAGATGAAATCGGCGACATGCCCTTCGAGCTGCAAACCCGCTTGCTGCGCGTGCTGAGCGACGGGCATTTTTACCGCGTGGGCGGCCACAGCGCAATCAAAGCCAATGTGCGCGTCATCGCCGCCACGCACCAAGACCTGGAGCTGCGCGTGCAGCAAGGTGCGTTTCGCGAAGACTTGTTCCACCGCCTCAACGTCATCCGACTGCGCCTGCCCGCGCTGCGCGAGCGCCGCGAAGACATTCCCATGCTCACGCGCCACTTTTTGCAGCACAGCGCCAAGCAACTCGGTGTAGAGCCCAAACGCATTGCCGACAGCGCGCTGGCCGCCATCGAAAACTTTGCCTTCCCTGGCAATGTGCGCCAATTAGAAAATGTCTGCCACTGGCTAACGGTCATGGCGCCGGCCCAGGTCATTGAGCCCAAAGACTTGCCGCCCGAATTTGGTGTGTTTAAGCACCAGGGCGCGGCGCAAGGGGCAACCGAGAGCGCGCCCGATGGCACCGCCTTGGTGCGCCTCAATGGCTACGCGGAACCTTTTGCCCAAGTGCCGGGACTACCCACCGATAGCGGTGCGATGGATACGGCTTCTATGGTCTGGCCATCGCCCGACACCATGGGCCGCACTTCATCTGTACCGCCCCCGCTAACCGGCTGGGAAGTCGAACTCGAAGACGAAGCGCTCACCCTGCTGCGCAGCGGTCAGGTGGAGGTGTGGGATTTGCTGAGCCGCCGCTTTGAAGCGCGCATGATTCAAGCCGCCCTCACCAATACGCGTGGACGTCGCATCGAAGCTGCGACCAAACTAGGCATAGGCCGCAATACGATCACCCGGAAAATCCAGGAACTGGGTCTGGATAAAAAACTCGCGCTGTCGCCGGAAGAATAAGTGCGCGGGCTTCAGGCCGCACCGTCAAGCGTCAATACCACTGGCGTGTGGTCGCTAGGTCTTTCGTTTTTGCGTGGCGTTTTGTCGATCACGCACGCGCTGGCCCGTTCACGCAAGGCCTGGCTAATCAGAATATGGTCAATGCGCAGGCCCCGGTTTCGCCGAAAAGCCATGTCGCGGTAATCCCACCAGCTATAGCTTTTGGGCGGCTGCGGGAATAGGCGCAGGCTGTCGTGCAAACCCATAGCCACTAGCGCCCGCAGGTGATAGCGCTCTTCCTCGGTGCAGTGGATTTGATCGCGCATGCCTTCGGGGTCCCAGACATCGGCGTCGTCAAAGGTGATGTTGTAGTCACCCATCAGCAGCAATTGTGGATGCGCTGCCAACTCGGTCTTGACCCAATGGCGCAAGGCCTTGAGCCATTCCATTTTGTATTCAAACTTATCGCTCCCCGGCGCCTGCCCATTGGGGAAATACGCACCAATCACGCGCACACCTTGCACCGTGCCGGTAATGACACGCGCCAGTTCATCTTCAAAACCGGGGATGTTTTTCACCACATCGCTAGCCTCGGTCTTGGTCAGCAAGGCCACGCCGTTATAGGTTTTTTGCCCAAACCATTGCGCCTGGTAACCCGCTTGCGCAAAGGCATCGTGGGGAAATTTATCGTCGGTGAGTTTGGTCTCTTGCAAGGCCAGCACATCGACCGGGTTGGCGCTCAGCCAATCGAGCACCTGGGGCAGGCGTACGGCTAAAGAATTGACGTTCCAGGTGGCAAATTGCATGTGTAAAAGTATTGAGGTGGAATCAAGAGCAGCTGCGTCATGAAAATTCATGGGCAGCGTCCGCGCCAGCAGTTTCGCTGTGCTTTACGAGGGGTAATGCAATTGTCGTCGCGTTGGCGCCTTTCGCTGCGCTCGGTTCGGGAAAGGGGTCAACCCTGTCCTGGCAAGGGGCGATGCGCTCATTTTCTCAGATTTCAGACTTGACTTGTACAATTGGACAATGGACATCACCATCGACACATCCGCCCTATTGGCAGTATGTACCAATGAAGCGCAAAAGACCCGCATGGTGGAGCTGACTGCGGGAGCCCGATTGATCGCCCCCGTTTCGATTCACAGTGAAATGGGCAACGCGCTGTCCGCCATGCTCAAGAGGGAGCGCATCACGCTTGCCCAGGCGCTGGCGTGTTTGGCGGCATACCAGCAAATCCCGGTGAAGTGGCTCGAAGTGGACTTGCCCAAGGCATTGACCTTGGCACATCAACTAAACCTGTATGCCTACGATGCATACTTGTTGGCTTGCGCGCAGGCCACCCGCTCGCAATTGTTGACGCTGGACAAAGCATTGATTCGTGCAGCCCGCGAGGTGGGCGTTCAAACTCTGGAGGTGTACGTATGAAGGTTTATTCTTACTCCCAAGCGCGGCAGCAATTGGCCGCTGTCCTCGACTGTGCTGAGCAAGACGGACAAGTCAAAATCACCCACCGCGATGGACGTTCTTTTGTGTTGCAGCCCGAAGCTTTGAGCCACTCTCCCCTGGCGGTACAAGGTGTGTCGCTGAATTTGAGCAGCTCGGAAATTGTGCAAGCAGTGCATGAAGGGCGCAGGGCCTGATCTGCTTTGCAGGTGTTTGCCCAAAATGCCTTGCCGCAAAAGTCACCGGCCCATAAAACAATTTGGCTAGGCCCGCTCTGATTGAGGTGCCATCTATGCTTTAAGTCGGCGTAGCGCGCTGGTAATGCACAAAACTATAGGCCAGTCCCTTGGCCGAAACATGGCTTTCGCGGCTGCTCTCTCGCCATTCCTTACCAAGCTCCGGCGCAAAGGCATCGCCATCTACTTGCAGGTCTATTTCGGTCACGACCACACTGTGCGCCAGTGGCAAGGCTTGGGCGTAGATTTGCGCACCGCCTATCACCCAGGCATCGGGCGCTTCGCCGCACTGGGCGACTGCGTCTTGCAAGGAGTCTGCGGCTTGTGCGCCTTGGGTTTGCCAATCGGGCTGGCGCGTGACTACCAAGTTCAAGCGGCCCGGCAGCGGGCGGAATTTGGGGGGCAGCGAATCCCAGGTTTTGCGGCCCATGATGACCGGGCAGCCCAAGGTGTGGCGTTTGAAATGCGCCAGGTCTTCGGGCAGGTGCCAGGGCAGGCTGTTGTTCGCGCCAATCACCCCATTGGTGGCGCGCGCATAAATCAGGTGCAAGCGGGTGGCCATCAGGCGTGCTCAGACCGCCACCGGCGCGGAAATAGCCGGATGCGGGGTGTAACCCTGCACCTCAAAGTCCTCAAACGCGTAGTCAAAAATACTGGCCGGATGGCGCTTGATATGCAGCGTGGGGTAGGGCAAGGGCGCACGGCTCAATTGCAGTTCTACTTGGGTGTGGTGGTTGCTATAGACATGGCAATCGCCACCCGTCCAAATGAAATCGCCCACATCCATATCGCATTGCTGGGCGATCATGTGCGTGAGCAGCGCGTAGCTGGCGATATTGAAAGGCACACCCAGAAAAATATCCGCGCTGCGCTGGTAGAGCTGGCAGCTCAGGCGCGGCTTGGTGCCGGGGCCATCAGCGGGCGCCACGTAAAACTGAAAAAACGCATGGCAGGGCATGAGCGCCATCTTGGACAAATCGGCCACGTTCCAGGCGCTGACGATCATGCGGCGCGAGTCGGGGTTGCTCTTTAGGGTCGCCATCAATTCGCTGATCTGGTCGATATGCTTTCCGTCCGGCGTCGGCCAACTGCGCCATTGCACGCCATACACAGGCCCCAGCTCGCCATCGGGCTTAGCCCATTCGTCCCAAATGCTGACGCCGCGCTCTTTGAGCCAATTGTTATTGCTCGAGCCAGTCAAAAACCACAACAACTCTTGGATGATGGAGCGCAAATGCACCTTCTTGGTGGTAACCAGTGGAAAGCCTTCGCGCAAATCAAAACGCATCTGGTAGCCAAACACGCTGGTGGTGCCAGTACCGGTGCGGTCTTGCTTGTGCACGCCTTGGGTGTAGGCATGGCGCAGCAAGTCTTCGTATTGGTGGCGGATAGGGCGCTCGGTGTGGCTGGTCATGGATGTAAATCGTGTGGTGATGGCCTGCAAGGCGCTTGCGCGTGGCGGACCACCAAATTGTAGGCGGGCAGGGCGGCAAAACCTTAGCTGATTCGGTCTAGCACGCTGGTCATCAGCAGCATCAGCGCCAGCAAGCCCACCACGGCGGGCATCACCGCGCCCAACCCGGCCCAGGTGGCCAGCAAGCCAAAGGCGGCGGGGATGACCGAGCCGCCCACATAAGCGCAGGCCATTTGGCGGCCAATCAGGCGCGTGGCGGCGTCCGCCGGAAAGCGGCGTGTGGTTTCATGCATCATCGACGGAAAAATCGGGGCGCAGCCCAGGCCCATCAGCATCAAGCCCCAAGGCGACAACGCGCCAAAGACCATTGGCAGCGCAAACACCAAAGCGCCGCCCATGGCCAACGCAATACCTAAGCGCACCAGCTTGCGGTTGCCCAGGCGGTCAGCAATCAGGCCCACGCCAAAGCGCCCGGCGGTAATCGAGCCGAAATACAAGCCCACCCACAGCCCGGCGTCGGGCGGTGGCAGGCCGCGTTCGTTCACCAAAATACTGGCGGCCCACAGGCCTGTGCCCATTTCGGCGGCCACATAGACCAAAAAGCACAAAGGCGCCAGCCACCAGGCCAGCGGGTGCACCGCATGCGCTTGCACTTGTGCGTGCGCTGCTTCGGCGCTATGCGCTTGCGGCGCCTGCGCCCACAGCCGCAAGGACATAAACAACACCACCGCCAAACCCAATTGCGCCAGACCGATAGCCTGCACGCCCACCTGCCAGCCACCGCTGCTAGCCAACGCTGCGCCCATCACCAGCGGGCCGGTACTGGCCCCCACGCCCCAAAAGCCGTGCAGCCAATTCATATGCCGCGAGGAATAATGCGCCGCCACAAACTGGTTCAGCGCCGCATCCACCGCGCCCGCGCCCAAGCCCAGGGGTACGGCAAGTGCCACGCACCAATAAAAACCGGGCGCCACCGAAAAAGCCAGCAAAGCCAGCGCCGTCATCAGGCAACTGGCGGCGACGATGGCGCCGGTGCCGATACGCAAAATGAGCCCCCCGGCCATAAACCCGGCACTGGCCGCGCAGGCTGTCATGGTCAGGGTAATCGCGCCTACGGCCGCCAGCGGCTGCTGCATCTCCAACTGCATCGCAGGCCAGGCCACGCCCAAAATCCCATCGGGCAGGCCGATGCTGATAAAGGACATATAGACAATTGCGAGAAGAAAAATGTGCGCCATGAAGTTGGGGGATTTTTAAAAGTAGTGGGCTTTTTCGCGTGCCTTCGCCATGGCTCGCACTGCACTAGTCAAGCGGGTGGCTTGAGCAGCACACCAGGCCCCAGGGCAATAGATCGGGTTTAACTGCGCGCCAGCATACGCCCAGGGTTAAACATATTGTGCGGGTCCAACGCGGTTTTGATAGAGCGCATCAGGCCCAGCGCCACCGGCGATTTGTGCTTTTCCAGCTTCTCGCGTTTGAGGCTGCCAATGCCGTGCTCGGCCGAGATGGAGCCGTTGTAGGCATCCACCAGCGCGTAGACCACGGCATTGACCGGGCCCTCTTGTTCGCGCAAAAACTTTTCGGCGTCCTGGCCATCGGGCGCCTGCACGTTGTAGTGCAAATTGCCGTCGCCCAGGTGCCCGTAGTTCACTAGCCGTATGCCCGGAAATGCATGCGCCAGCGCTGCATCTGCCCTGGCAACAAACTCGGGGATGCGCGACGCCGCTATAGAAATATCGTGCTTGATATTGAGCCCCTCTTGCGCTTGCGCCAGCGGAATGCTCTCGCGGATATGCCATAGCGCCCGCGCCTGGGCCATGCTCTCGGCCACCACCGCATCGCTCACGCAACCGGCCTCCATCGCCGCTTCCAGCAGACGCTCAAACTGGCTACGCGCATGTTCGTCCGATTCGTTGTCCGAGTTCTCCAGTACCACGCAATACGGACTGCTCTCATAAAAAGGCACGCGCTGCTGCGGAAAATGTTTCACCACCAACTTCAGGGCAAATTGGCCCATTACCTCGAAACCGGTCAAGCCTGCGCTCAAGGTTTGGTGCGCCAGGCCCAGCAACTGCACCGCCGCCTCCAGCGAAGGCACGGCGGCAAACGCGGTGAGTTGCGATTTGGGTAGGGGATACAGCTTCATGGTGGCGGCGGTAATCACGCCAAGGGTACCTTCCGAGCCGATAAACAAATGGCGCAAGTCGTATCCAGTGTTGTCCTTGCGCAAACCGGTCAGGCCGCTCCAGACCTCGCCTTGTGCGGTTACCACTTCCAGGCCCAGGCACAGCTCGCGGGTATTGCCGTAGCGCACCACTTGCGTGCCCCCGGCATTGGTGCCCAAGTTGCCACCAATCGTGCAACTGCCTTCGGACGCCAAACTCAGCGGGAATAAAAACCCAGCCTTCTCGCACACCTCTTGCAGGCTTTGCAGCACGCAACCGGCCTCTACCGTGATCGTCAGGTTGCCGCCATCCAAAGCGCGCACCGCGTTCATGCGCGTCAGGCTGAGCACCACTTGTGTGCCGCTGGCGTCTGGCGTGGAGCCAACCACCATGCCGGTGTTGCCGCCCTGGGGCACGATGCTTACGCCCGCCGCCGCGCAGGCCTGCACCACTTGCGCCACTTGCGCGGTGGACGTGGGCCGCACCACCGCCAGCGATTTGCCGCGTTCGCGCTTGCGCCAGTCCAGCTCGTAGCCGGTTAAATCGCCTTCGGTCAAGACATGCGCGTCGCCAACAATGGCGCGCAGGGCGGGGAGCAGGGCAGCGGGAGGATTCATAAGCGGTGTTTAGCTAGCTTCGGTATTCGGGGTATCGCTCAGGCCTGCGGCTTTGGCATCACGCTGGCGCAAGCGCACATGCATGAGGCAGGCCACAAACAGGACCAGGCACAAGGCAATTTCCAACAGGGCGCAGTAGTTACCCGGCGGCTTGTCGCCCCAAGCGCGCACCACGCCTTCTGTGAAGTACAACCACACCAGCATGGATACCCAGCGGTAGGTGTACATGCGGTTTTTAAGCAGCCCGGCCAGCGGCAAACACAAGGGCAGGGCCTTAAGCGCCAGCCACGAACCGCCGGGCCGCAGCGGGGAAATGAGCAGCTCCCAGGCCAGGCTAAGCACGATCAGTCCCAGCAGGCTGCCCACGGCCAGCGCGCGGCTGATATGGACATGGTTTTCCACGGGGGCTGCCGGGGCCACGGCAGGTTCGGAGCTAGGGGGGATCGGAGAGGGGGAAAGAGGTGCTTGCATGTCGGTGGCATCATACCGGCCATGCAACTACTTTCACGCTTCCAACAATGGGTTGCCGATGTGCGCCACGTGCCGTGGCTACCGGCCTTCAGAACCTTGCGCGAACGCTTCCGAGAAGACCGTCTGGGTCTGACTGCCAGCAGCCTGACCTTTACCACCACCATCGCGCTAGTGCCGCTGCTGACCGTGGCTTTGGCCGTGCTCACGGCCTTTCCCATGTTTGCCAAGTTTCAGGACGTGTTGCAAAAGTGGCTGGTGACGAGCCTGATACCGGATGACATCGCTCGCCAGGTGCTGGGCTACCTCAATCAGTTTTCGCGCAAGGCCAGCAAGCTGGGCGCCTTTGGCTTGGGCGCGCTGGTACTCACATCCCTTGCGCTGATCTTCACGATTGACCGCACCATCAACAGCATCTGGCGCGTGCGCACGCTGAGGCCTTTGGGCCAACGCTTGCTCATCTATTGGTCGGCGCTGACGCTGGGCCCGCTGATTTTGGGCGTCAGCATCAGCGTCAGTTCGTATGCGATTTCGGCCTCGCGCGGCTTGGTCGAAGGCATGCCTGGCGGCGTGGGATTTTTGCTCGATACCACGCAGTTTTTGATGGTGGCCGGTGGCATGGCGGCGATGTACCACTACCTGCCCAACACACGGGTGCGCTGGGGCCACGCCTGGATGGGTGGCTTGTTTGTTGCCACTGGTTTGGAAGTCGCCAAGCGCTTGCTGGGCTGGTACCTGGAAACCGTGCCCCTGTATTCGGCGGTGTATGGCGCGTTTGCCACGCTGCCGATATTGTTAGTCTGGATTTATTTGTCTTGGGTCATCGTATTGCTGGGCGCGGCCTTGACGGCTTATGTGCCGGGCCTGATCGCTGGCTTGCCGCCACGGCGCCAGGCACCGGGCGCGCGCTTTGGCCTGGCGCTGGCGCTGCTGGCAAGCTTGGGCGCTGCGCGCACGCAAAGTGCCCGTGGCCACACCACGGCCGAGCTGTGCGAGGCCTTGCATGTGGACCCGCTGGACCTGGCCGATGTGGTGGACGTACTCACCACCATGGACTGGATTGGCAAACTGCAAGAGGCCACCGATGCCGATGGCGGCGCCCGCTGGGTGCTCCTGGTGGACCCGGTGCAAACCCCTGTCGCGCCCCTGGTGCAAAACCTGTTGCTGGCGCAGGACGCACAGACCGGCCAGTTTTGGAGAACTGCCTTGCGCTCTGGTTGCACCTTGCATGAAGTGATGTAAACCACGCTCCCCAAAGCGGTGCGCTTCCTGTTGATGGTAGGTACCGTGGCAACCATCGCCATAAAGCGTACACGTCAGTTTTCAGTCATAAAAGCCCTTTTTCTGGGTGTACCATTGCGCCCCTAACGCAAGGCTTCGCAGCGCTTGGGTTTGGAAGTATTTATGAATTGAGAAACATTGTTTTTATGCATAGCAAAAAGAAGAAGTTACTCCAGCATTTGCGTACCGAAGTGTTTTGCCGCTTAGGCGTATCTCCAGTTCACGGCATTGGCGT
>CAJBBZ010000173.1 GCA_903951445.1 uncultured beta proteobacterium | reverse complement strand
GGCGTGAAAGAGCTGGCCTCGCTCACCCGGGTGCAGGCCTCGCGCATCGTGCAGTCCTTTAGCGCCCTGGAAGACGAAATCGACTACCTGATCGTGGACATGGCCGCTGGCATTTCCCCCACCGTCCTGACCTTTATGGGCGCCTGCCAGCGCCGTTACATCGTCGTGCGGGACGACCCGTCCTCGATTGCCGACGCCTACGGCACCATCAAAGTCTTGATTCAGGATTACGACCTGAACGAGATTTATATCGTGCCCAATGCGGTCAACAGCCAGGCTGACGGGCAGAACCTGTACCGCCGTATCAACCAGGTGTGCGCCCAGTTCCTCAATTTCACCACTCGCTATTTGGGCTCGATTGAGAATGACGATGCCATCTTGGCGGCGCACAAAAAATACGAGCCGGTGCTCGAATTCGCTCCACGCAGTAATAGCGCCCGCGACTTTAAGCGCCTGGCCAAGTCCATCACCCAAATGCCTCCGATCGCCAATTTCTCCGGTGGCATGCAATTTTTTGTCGAGCGCTTGGTGCGGCACCAGGACTAATCAATATGGCGATCGCCACCAAGCTCTACGATGAAGTCCATGATGCCAGTGAAGCCTTGGTCATGGCCCACTTGGGCATGGTCAAACGGGTGGCTTTGCACCTGAAGGTGCGGATTCCCCCGTTTATGGAGCTCGATGAGTTGATGCAGGTGGGCATGATCGGCCTGCTGGAGGCTGCGCGCGCCTTTGACCCGACCAAGGGCATCGAATTTGAGAGTTTTGCCCTCAGCCGGGTGCGTGGCGCCATCCTGGACGAAGTGCGCCAGCTGTCCTATTTGCCGCGCTCGGCCGTGGCGTTTAACAAATCCGAGAACGAGGCCATCCATTTTCTCGCCAGCGAGCTAGGCCGTACCCCCACCCAAAGCGAATTGGCCGAGCACATGGGCGACGATCTGGAGGAATTCCAGAAAAAGCGTGGCAATGCCAAGCGTTTTGAGACGCTTTCCATGGAAGTCATTAACGACGAGGTGCTGGGCATTGCCGATGAGCGCTCGCGCCAGCCTGATGTCATTGTGGAGCACCAGGATTTCATGCGCGCCGTCACTGACGCGATTGCCGAGCTGCCCGAGCGCGACCAGCTTTTAATGTCGCTCTACTATGTGGAAGAGCTCAATTTAAAGGAAATTGGCGAGGTTTTGGACGTGACCGAGTCCCGTGTCAGCCAATTGCTCACCGGTATTGTCAAGAAGCTGCGGCTGTCCCTGGGGATAGAGGAAAAGACCAAATCCCCACCTAAGTCCAAGTCTGGAAGTTAATTTCGTGACGGACCTTACTCCAAGCCTCAAGTTTTTGCGTAGCTCGTCGATGTCTACTGTGTACAGCAACCCAGTAGGAGATTCAGTTATGCGAGTTCACTTTAAAGCGATGGAGTCTTATGGCTCTGACAACCTGGCTTCCCAGGCTTCCGTGGCCAATAACGTGGCCCTTATCCAGATGCTGTTTGACGGCCTGGTCGATAGCGTGGCGCAAGCCCAGGGCCATCTGACCCACGGCAAGATCCAAGAAAAAGGCAAAGCCATCGCCCGTGCCAGCCGCATAGTGGTCGGTCTCCAAGGCGCCTTGGATTTCACCCGTGGCGGCGAGTTGGCACAAAACTTGAATGATTTATACAACTACGTCACCAGACGTCTGATTTTTGCCAATGCGCACAATGATATGGACGCATTGAAGGAAGTTCAGCACCTGATGTCGGAAATCCGGTCAGCCTGGGCGCAGTTGCCCACACTTTTACCCCAGCAAGCCCAGTTGCACTGAGCGGGGGTGTTGGCGGTCCGACAGGGTCGGCCGCCCGGTAATTTTTTGCGGGCCACCTTTGTGTGGCCTTTACAGGTTTGAACTTGGGCTAGGGCTCATCAAACCGTCCTATTGGGAACGACTATGTTTGGCATCTTCGGGATTGTGTTCTTGAATATTTGCGTGTTCGGCAGCTTTTTGGTAGGCGGCGGACAACTCGGTACATTCATTCACGCCGCCCCCATCGAAGGCTGGTGTATTCTCGGCTCGGCCATTGGCGGCATGATCATTGGCAATAGCCCGGATGTCGTCAAGGCGGTGTTTGCCGGCATTGGCCGCACCTTCAAGGGCTCCAAGTACCACAAAGACGATTACTTGAACGCGATTTTTTGCGTGTCCAAGGTCATGAAGACCCTGAAAACCGAGGGCGCCGTGGCCCTGGAAGCCCACATCGAGAACCCAGAGTCGAGCGCGATTTTCGGCGAATACCCCAAAATCGTTGCTGACCATGCCTTGTTGCACCTGATTTGTGACACCGTACGTTTGATGGTCGTCTCCCAGGGCACGATCAGCACCACGGCGATCGAAGACATCATGGACGCTGCCATCAAAACCCACCACAACGACGAACTGAAGGCCTCGGGTGCCATTGCTACTTTGGCAGGTGCCTTGCCGGCGCTGGGTATCGTGTCTTGCGTGATGGGGGTGGTCAAGACCATGGACAACATCGACCAGCCGCCGGCGGTGCTAGGCGGCCTGGTGGGCGCGGCCCTGGTGGGAACGTTCATCGGCGTGTTTTTGGCCTACGGATTTTTCGAGCCCTTCGCAAAGCGCCTGGAGCAGATTATTGAGGACGAGGCCTGCATGTATCACACGGTCAAGCAAATCATCATCGGCACCTTGCACGGCCACCCCATGCCGCTGATTTTGGAAGCCGCGCGCGTCTGTATCGGCCACCACAACCAACCGAGTTTTGCCGAAGTATTTGACGGGCTGCGCGGGAAGTAAGCATGGCCACGGAAGCGCCGAAGGAAGAAGAAGTCCCCGCAGGTGCTGCGGCTCCGGGCGCCGAGGATGTTGCGCCGCCAGAAGACGACGCGCCCCTTGCCCCCATTATTGTCAAGAAGATTGCCGCCGCGCACGCGGGTGCACACGGCGGCGGTTGGAAGATTGCACTGGCCGACATGATGACGGCCATGATGGCCTTCTTCTTGTTGATGTGGATTTTGGGCGCCACCAACGACTCGCAGCGCAAAAGCGTGGCCGACTATTTCAAACCCGCCTCCCAAAGCGCGATCACCATGGGCGCGCTGGCGGGCTCTAACGGCATCATGGGCGGACGCTCCATCATCGACCCAGACGGCTTCCCCTATACCGCCAAGCAAACCGGGCTCATGGAGCGGCTAACACCCAAGTCGGAAGGCGGCCCCACAGAAAACGACCCTTCACCCAACAGCGAAAACGCGCGTGAAAACGACGCCAAAACCCAAAACCAGTCGCCCGGCACCGGCGAAGGCGAGGGTGGCGGTACCGGCACCGGGCAGGGCGGCGAAAAAGGAAAAATGGACCAGATGGAAAAAGACGTCAAGGAGGCGATGGCGTCGAATCCGGCCCTGGAGCAGTTGCAAGGACAGGTGCAATTTGTCCGCGACAAAGACGGGCTGCGCATCGAAGTCATCGACAAGTCCGATTTCTCCATGTTCCCGCTGGGCACTACCAAGCTGCAGCCCAAAGCGCAGGCATTGCTGGGTGAAATTGCCAAGTCGCTGGCCGCCATGCCCAATAAGATTGCAGTGCGCGGCCATACGGACGCAACCCCCTTTGCCAACAAAGAAGGCCGTAACAACTGGCTGCTGTCGGTCGAACGCGCTGAGGCGACGCGCTCGGTACTAGAGAAAAACGGCATCAAGCCGGACCGATTTGTCCAAATCGAGGGGGTAGCCGATACCGTGCCCTACAACCCCAATGACCCCAAAGATGCGCGCAATCGGCGCATGAGCATTACGGTCAAAAAAGAATAAGGCGCCAAGTCTGCGCGCCCGTTACGGGGCGCTTGCGCGCTGGCCATATAGGCCTGGACGGGCGCTTACTGCGGCGCTGCTTTCGCTGCCTTACTCGCAGTTCTGAAACTCGCGCTTGATGCAGGTCTTGGCCCAGCGGCGCGCCACCACTAAGTCGTTCTCGCTGATTTCTGCGGTGGCTTTTTTAAGCGGCTTGGCGGTATCAGGATGGCCTGAAGATTCGGCGATTAAAAACCACATGGCCGCCTTTTGGTAATCACGGGTAAAACCCTGGCCATTGGCGTACATGCTGCCCAGTTTGAACTGGGCCTTAGGCTCGCCCTGCGAGGCCGCTTTGCGCAGCCAAATGATGGCATTGGGATAGCTTTGGGGCGTACCTTGCCCGGCAAAATGCATCAGGCCCAGCAGCGATTGTGCGTCGCGGTCTCCGGTGTCAGCGACGATTTGCCATTTGGCCACCGCACTGGCGTAGTCTTTGCGCTGGTAGTCGGCATAGCCGTCTTCCCACATGCCGGCGTGCGCGGCACTACATACTAAAAGTGCACTACAAATCGCACGCAGCATGGGCGGACGTATCTTCATATGCATTAACTCCGCATCATATTTTTCATCGCAGCGGCCATCACCTTGGAGTTATCCTGCGGTGCGACTTGCGCTGGCTCCTGCGGAGCTGCTGCCGCAACGGGTCGGGGTGGCGCCGCTGGCGCAGGGGGTTCGCTCGCTGCCACAGGTTTGCTGCTGGTGCTGGCCGTAGTCGCCGATGTGGCGGCGCCCGGTTCAACATCCTGCCGCAATACCGTCGCACGGTAAAGGCTTTTTAGTTGCGGCAATTTGTCCCACATGTCTTGCCATTCCAGATCAAAGGGTAGACCCATCCAGTTGCCGGACTGTTTCAGGGCGTTGACACAGTTTTGAATTTCTTCGCGGTTGACTTCCACCATCGCAGTTTCTTCATTGCTCAGGCTATCGCGTTGGCGGTTCTGGATATCGGCTTCCAAGGCCAGTAGTTGCTGGTAGCAGCGGGCGCGCTCATTGCGCAACAGCGCGCTGGACCGGGCATC
>CAJBBZ010000172.1 GCA_903951445.1 uncultured beta proteobacterium | reverse complement strand
TCTTACCCCTACGCACCAGTCAGCACCCCCCCTCCCCTGATTTTTTGCCCACCGAACTTTCGGCCCCATCCCCTACGGGAAACATTCCATGCACTTAAACGAACTCAAGGCACTGCACGTGTCAGAAGTCCTGAAACAAGCCGAAGAGCTTGAAATCGAAAACACCGGCCGTATGCGCAAACAAGAGCTGATGTTTGCCATCATCAAAAAGCGGGCCCGCACCGGCGAGCAAATCATTGCCGATGGCGTGCTGGAAATCCTGCCCGACGGTTTTGGCTTTTTGCGCAGCCCCGACACCAGCTACACCGCCAGCACCGACGACATCTACATCAGCCCCAGCCAGGTGCGCCGCTTTAATCTGCACACCGGCGACATGATCGAAGGCGAAGTTCGCACACCCAAAGACGGCGAGCGCTACTTTGCGCTGAACAAGCTGGACAAAGTCAACGGCGGTTCGCCCGAGAGCAACAAACACAAAGTCATGTTCGAGAACTTGACGCCCTTGTTCCCCAAAGTGCAAATGCGCTTGGAGCAAGACAACAAGAGCGACGAGAACATTACGGGACGCATCATCGACATCATCGCGCCCATCGGCAAAGGCCAGCGCGCCTTGCTGGTGGCGCCGCCAAAAAGCGGTAAGACGGTGATGATGCAACACATCGCGCACGCGATTTCGGCCAATTACCCCGACAGCCACATGATGGTCTTGCTGGTCGATGAGCGCCCCGAAGAGGTGACAGAGATGCAGCGCACGGTGCGCGGCGAAGTGATTGCCTCGACCTTTGACGAACCGGCTTCGCGCCACGTGCATGTGGCCGAAATGGTCATCGAGCGCGCCAAGCGCCTGGTGGAATTGAAAAAAGATGTGGTGATTTTGCTGGACTCGATTACCCGCTTGGCACGCGCCTACAACAACGTGGTGCCCTCCAGCGGCAAGGTGCTGACCGGCGGTGTCGATTCCAATGCCTTGCAACGGCCCAAGCGCTTTTTAGGCGCCGCGCGCAATGTGGAAGAAGGCGGTTCGCTGACCATCATCGCCACGGCGCTGGTCGATACCGGCAGCCGCATGGACGAGGTGATTTTTGAAGAGTTCAAGGGCACGGGTAATTCTGAGATCCACCTGGACCGCCGCCTCTACGAAAAACGTGTGTTCCCGTCCATCCAACTCAACCGCAGCGGCACGCGCCGCGAAGAGTTGCTGTTGGCGCCGGAAATCTTGCAAAAGACCCGCATCCTGCGCCAGTTTTTGTACAACATGGACGAGATCGAATCCATGGAAATGGTACTTAAGCAAATGCGCGCCACCAAGACCAATAGCGAATTCTTTGAAATGATGCGCCGCGGCGGCTAAACCTGCCCGCTGTGTTGGTCTAGCAAGGCCTGCAAATTGCTACGTATCTGCGCTTCGATTTGCTTTTGAAAACTGCCTAGTAAAAAGCCCAATTGCGCGCGCAGCTCAAAACTGTCGGCGCGCACCCGCAAGCTGCCCTTGGCGCCGGTGCGGCTGAACATAATTTCATCTTCTATTTGTCCCGGCTTGGACTCGCAAGCCATGCCCCAATCGGCTTGCGCCTGGGCGACCCACACTTGCGCAATCTCGCGGGCCTTGGGCAGGCCTAGCGCATGGGTTTGGCTGATAAATAGTTCGGGCATCAGTTGGCGCTAAATTAGTGGCACTTAGTGCAGCTTGACATGGGACTCGGTACGCCGGGTAATCGCACGGGTCAGGGTTTCCAGCGCTACTTTGGTAATGCCGTGCAAAGCCAATTCGTGCATTTTGTACAAGGAGGTATACATCACGCGCGCAATCAAGCCGTCGATGAACAGGCTGCCCTGCATGATGCCGC
>CAJBBZ010000171.1 GCA_903951445.1 uncultured beta proteobacterium | reverse complement strand
TGGTGTTGGGTGCATTGGCGGCCAAAAAAGGCGAAACGGCTGCCGCGTAATCGCGCAGTCCTTTTTTAATAAATTGTTAGGAAATAAAAATGTCATTTGATAAAGACGCATTTTTGACCGCGCTGGACAGCATGACGGTCTTGGAACTCAACGACTTGGTGAAAGCCATCGAAGAGAAGTTTGGTGTAAGCGCTGCCGCTATGTCGGCGCCCGCCGCAGGTGGTGGTGCAGCTGCACCGGCCGCAGAAGAGAAGACTGAATTCAATGTGGTGCTGCTCGAAGCAGGCGCTAACAAGGTATCGGTCATTAAGGCGGTACGCGAAATCACTGGTCTTGGCCTCAAAGAAGCCAAAGACATGGTCGATGGCGCGCCCAAGGCCGTCAAAGAAGGCATTGCCAAGGCTGACGCCGAAGCAGCCAAAAAGAAACTGGAAGACGCCGGCGCAAAGGTCGAACTCAAGTAATTGCAATTCCATCCTGCTGCCCTCAAGGTGGCCGGATGGGAAAGTACTTCGCAAGGGCTGCCGGCACCGGCGGCTTTTGCGCTTCAGAGTACAGCTGACACATCGCTTGCATAAGCTGTGTGTCAAGTGTCTTCTGACCCCGACTGCAGAAGATGCCTTGGTTCGGGTCGCGTGCAATGCGCGACCGTCCGCCAATGATTGGTAGCGGCCAATCACCAAGAAAGAAACACAGTCGCCTAGGACCCCCAGGATTCCTCAGACTTTGCCCGGAGATCTCATGGCTTATACATACACAGAACGCAAACGCATACGCAAAAATTTCGGTAACCGCGACAGCGTGCTCGAAATTCCTTACCTGCTACAAATGCAAAAAGACGCTTACACCGCGTTTTTGCAGGCCGACATCAACCCCAAAAAGCGCACCCAGGAGGGCTTGCAAGCTGCTTTTGAGGCTGCATTCCCCATCGTCTCGCACAATGGTTTTGTCGAGATGAAGTACCTGGAGTACAACCTAGCTAAGCCCGGCTTTGATGTGCGCGAGTGCCAGACCCGTGGCCTCACCTACGCCTCGGCAGTACGCGCCAAGGTGCAACTGATTATTTACGACCGTGAAGCCTCCACCAGCCAAAACAAAGTGGTCAAAGAGGTCAAAGAGCAAGAGGTCTACATGGGCGAAGTGCCTTTGATGACCGGTAAAGGCTCGTTCATCATCAACGGCACCGAGCGCGTGATCGTGTCGCAATTGCACCGTTCGCCTGGCGTGTTTTTCGAGCATGACAAGGGCAAGACCCATAGCTCGGGCAAATTGCTGTTTTCGGCGCGCATCATCCCTTACCGCGGTTCTTGGCTCGACTTCGAATTCGACCCCAAAGACCTGTTGTATTTCCGTGTGGACCGCCGCCGCAAAATGCCGGTCACGATATTGCTCAAGGCCATCGGCCTGAATAATGAATCCATCCTGGCAAACTTCTTTGTCAATGACAATTTCCGCCTGATGGACAGCGGCGCGCAAATGGAGTTTGTGGCCGAGCGTCTGCGTGGTGAAGTCGCCCGCTTTGACCTGACTGACAAGTCCGGCATCGTGGTGGTGGCCAAAGACAAGCGCGTGACCGCGCGCCACACCCGCGAGTTGGAACAATCCGGCACCACCCACATCAGCGTGCCGGAAGACTTCTTGGTCGGTCGCGTCGTGGCCCGCAATATTGTGGAAGCCGAGACCGGTGAAATTTTGGCAAAAGCCAACGAAGAATTGACCGATGCGCTGCTGAAAAAACTGCGTACTTCCGGCATCACCGACCTGGCCTGTATCTACACCAATGAATTGGACCAGGGCGCGTACATTTCGCAAACCCTGCGCACCGATGAGACGACGGACGAGTTTGCCGCCCGGGTTGCTATCTACCGCATGATGCGCCCTGGCGAGCCACCTACCGAGGACGCCGTACAAGCCCTGTTCCAGCGCCTGTTCTACAACCCGGATACCTACGACCTGTCGCGCGTAGGCCGCATGAAGTTCAACGCCAAAATGGGCCGCGCCGAATCGACCGGCCCTATGGTGTTGACCAACGAAGACATTTTGTCGGTGGTCAAGATTTTGGTGGACTTGCGCAACGGCCGTGGCGATGTGGACGATATCGACCACTTGGGCAACCGCCGCGTGCGCTGCGTGGGCGAGCTGGCCGAAAACCAATACCGCACCGGTTTGGCACGTATCGAAAAAGCCGTGAAAGAGCGTCTGGGCCAGGCCGAGCAAGAGCCGCTGATGCCGCACGACTTGATCAATAGCAAACCGATTTCCGCTTCGCTCAAAGAGTTCTTTGGCGCGTCGCAGCTGTCGCAGTTCATGGACCAGACCAATCCTTTGTCAGAAATCACGCACAAGCGCCGTGTTTCTGCTCTGGGACCGGGCGGTCTGACGCGTGAGCGCGCCGGCTTTGAGGTGCGTGACGTGCACGTGACCCATTACGGACGCGTCTGCCCGATCGAGACCCCCGAAGGTCCGAACATTGGCCTGATCAACTCGCTGGCTTTGTACGCCCGTTTGAACGAATACGGCTTTATCGAAACGCCTTACCGTCGCGTGGCCAATAGCAAGGTCACTAACGAAATCGATTACCTCTCGGCCATTGAAGAAGGCAAATACGTTATCGCCCAGGCCAATGCGGTCTTGGACAAAGACGGTGTCTTGACCGGCGAATTGGTGTCGGCCCGTGAAAAAGGCGAATCCGTACTGGTGGGCGCTGAGCGCGTGCAGTACATGGACGTGTCGCCGGCACAGATCGTGTCGGTGGCGGCTTCATTGGTTCCGTTCTTGGAGCATGACGACGCCAACCGCGCACTAATGGGCGCCAACATGCAGCGCCAGGCGGTGCCGGTGCTACGCCCTGAAAAAGCCTTTGTCGGAACCGGCATTGAGCGCGTTGCCGCCGTGGACTCGGGTACCGTGGTGACGGCCAACCGTGGCGGCGTGGTGGACTATGTGGACGCCACTCGCGTGGTGGTGCGCGTCAATGACGCAGAAGCCCAGGCAGGTGAAGTCGGTGTGGACATCTACAACCTCATCAAGTACCAGCGTTCTAACCAGAACACCAATATCCACCAGCGTCCTATCGTCAAAAAAGGCGACAAACTGGACAAGGGCGATGTGATTGCCGATGGCGCATCCACCGACCTGGGCGAATTGGCCTTGGGTCAGAACATGTTGGTCGCTTTCATGCCTTGGAATGGTTATAACTTCGAGGATTCGATTTTGATCAGTGAGCGCGTGGTGGCCGAAGACCGCTACACCTCGATCCATATCGAAGAGTTGGTGGTGATGGCCCGCGACACCAAACTCGGTGCCGAGGAAATTACCCGTGATATTCCTAACTTAAGCGAACAGCAACTCAACCGTTTGGATGAGTCCGGCATTATTTATGTCGGTGCGGAAGTCATGCCGGGCGATACCCTCGTCGGCAAGGTCACACCCAAAGGTGAAACCACGCTGACTCCGGAAGAGAAACTGTTGCGCGCCATCTTCGGCGAAAAAGCCAGCGATGTGAAAGACACCTCTTTGCGCGTGGACCAGGGCTCACAAGGCACGGTTATCGACGTTCAAGTGTTCACCCGCGAAGGCATTGTGCGTGACAAGCGTGCGCAGCAAATTATTGACGACGAGCTCAAGCGCTTCCGTCTGGATTTGAACGACCAGTTGCGCATCGTGGAAGCCGATGCTTTTGACCGTATCGCCAAACTCCTGACCGGCAAAGTCGCCAACGGCGGCCCGCAAAAGCTAGCCAAAGGCAGCAAGATCGACAAAGCCTATCTCGACTCGGTGGAGAAATTCCACTGGTTCGACATCCGCCCCGCCGATGACGCGGTGGCTTCGCAACTCGAAAGCATCAAGGCATCGCTGGAGCAAACCCGCCACAGCTTTGACTTGTCCTTCGAAGAAAAGCGCAAAAAACTCACCCAGGGCGATGAGTTGCCCGCTGGCGTTTTGAAAATGGTCAAGGTATACATCGCCGTCAAGCGCCGTTTGCAGCCGGGCGACAAGATGGCCGGCCGCCACGGTAACAAGGGTGTGGTGTCCAAGATCGTTCCGGTTGAAGACATGCCTTATATGGCCGATGGCACACCCTGTGACATCGTGCTCAATCCCTTGGGCGTGCCTTCGCGGATGAACGTTGGTCAGGTGCTGGAAGTGCATTTGGGCTGGGCCGCAAAAGGTCTGGGCCAGCGCATCGGCGATATGTTGCAAGAACAGTCCAAGATGGCAGAAATGCGCCAGTTCCTGGACGCCCTTTACAACGGCTCGGGCCGCAAAGAGGCGCTTAGCGACTTGAGCGACGAGCAGGTACTGGAAATGGCTGCTAATTTGCAGACGGGTGCCACGTTCGCCACCCCGGTGTTTGACGGCGCTTCGGAAGAGGAAATCCGCGGCATGCTCAAACTGGCTTACCCCGAGGAAGTGGCCAAGGCCAAGGGCCTGACCGACACGCGCACCCAGGCCTATCTGTGCGATGGCCGCACTGGTGAGCCTTTCGAGCGTCCCGTCACCGTGGGCTATATGCATGTGCTCAAGCTGCACCATTTGGTCGATGACAAGATGCACGCCCGTTCCACGGGGCCGTACAGCCTGGTCACGCAGCAGCCTTTGGGCGGCAAGGCGCAGTTCGGTGGACAGCGTTTCGGCGAGATGGAGGTCTGGGCTTTGGAAGCCTATGGCGCTTCCTATGTCCTACAAGAAATGCTCACTGTCAAGTCCGACGACGTGCAAGGCCGTACCAAGGTGTACGAAAGCATTGTCAAGGGCGAGCATTCCATCGAGGCCGGCATGCCCGAGTCCTTTAATGTGCTGGTCAAGGAAATTCGTTCCCTGGGCCTGGATATCGAATTGGAGCGTGGTTAAACACCAAGTTAGAGACCTTTCGCGGCAGCCGTCCGGTGGATGTGCTGCCCCTCACATGAAAAAGGAATTTCCATGAAATCATTACTCGACCTGTTCAAGCAGTTCACGCCCGATGAGCATTTTGATGCCATCAAAATCGGCATGGCATCGCCGGAGAAAATCCGCTCCTGGTCTTTCGGCGAAGTGAAAAAGCCCGAGACCATCAACTACCGCACCTTCAAGCCCGAGCGCGACGGCTTGTTCTGCGCCAAGATTTTCGGGCCCATCAAGGACTACGAATGCTTGTGCGGCAAGTACAAACGCCTCAAGCACCGTGGGGTGATTTGCGAGAAGTGCGGCGTTGAAGTGACGCAGACCAAAGTGCGCCGCGAGCGCATGGGCCATATCGACCTGGCCGCGCCTTGCGCCCACATCTGGTTTCTCAAGTCTCTGCCTAGCCGTTTGGGCTTGGTACTGGACATGACGCTGCGTGACATTGAGCGCGTGCTTTATTTTGAAGCGTATGTGGTGACCGATCCCGGCATGACACCGCTGAAGAAATTCAGCATCATGTCCGAGGACGATTTCGACGCCAAATTCAAGGAATACGGCGATGAGTTCCAGGCCAAGATGGGCGCCGAAGGCATCAAGGATTTGCTGCAAAGCATCGACATCGAAGGTTCGATCGAAAGGCTGCGCAATGACTTGACCGGCTCTGAGCTGAAAATCAAGAAGAACGCCAAGCGCCTCAAAGTGCTGGAAGCCTTCAAAAAATCGGGTATCAAGCCCGAGTGGATGGTGCTCGAAGTACTGCCGGTCTTGCCGCCGGACCTGCGTCCGCTGGTGCCACTGGACGGTGGCCGTTTTGCCACCTCCGACCTGAACGATTTGTACCGCCGCGTGATTAACCGCAACAGCCGCCTGCGCCGTTTGCTCGAACTCAAAGCGCCGGAAATCATTGCCCGCAATGAAAAGCGTATGTTGCAAGAGTCTGTCGATTCTTTGCTGGACAACGGACGCCGCGGCAAGGCCATGACGGGCGCCAACAAACGCGCCCTCAAGTCTTTGGCCGACATGATCAAAGGCAAATCAGGCCGTTTCCGCCAGAACTTGCTGGGCAAGCGCGTGGACTATTCAGGCCGCTCAGTGATTACCGTGGGCCCGACCCTCAAGCTGCACCAATGTGGCCTGCCCAAGCTGATGGCGCTGGAACTCTTCAAGCCCTTTATCTTCGCGCGCCTGGAAGCCATGGGCATTGCCACCACCATCAAGGCGGCCAAGAAGGAAGTCGAATCCGGTACGCCCGTGGTGTGGGACATTCTGGAAGAGGTGATCAAAGAGCATCCGGTGATGCTCAACCGTGCGCCTACGCTACACCGCTTGGGCATTCAGGCCTTTGAACCTATCCTGATCGAAGGCAAGGCGATTCAATTGCACCCGCTGGTCTGCTCGGCCTTTAACGCCGACTTTGACGGCGACCAAATGGCCGTCCACGTGCCTTTATCGGTCGAAGCCCAGATGGAAGCCCGCACTTTGATGCTGGCATCCAACAACGTGCTCTTCCCTGCCAATGGCGAGCCGTCCATCGTGCCTTCGCAAGACGTGGTGCTGGGCTTGTACTACACCACCCGTGACCGTATCAACGCCAAAGGCGAGGGTTTGATCTTTGCCGACACCGGCGAAGTGCAGCGCGCTTTTGACGCGGGTGAAGTGGACCTCAACGCCCGTGTGAACGTGCGCCTGACCGAGTACCTCAAGGACAAAGAAAGCGGCGAATTTGTCGCCACCACCAAGGTCTGGGAAACCACGGCCGGACGTGCGCTTTTGTCTGAGATTTTGCCCAAGGGCTTGCCTTTCTCGAACCTGAACAAGGCGCTCAAGAAGAAGGAAATTTCCAAGCTCATCAACGTGTCCTTCCGCAAGTGCGGTTTGAAAGAGACCGTGGTGTTTGCCGACAAGCTCTTGCAAGCCGGTTTCCGCTTGGCTACACGCGCCGGTATTTCTATCTGTATCGACGATATGTTGGTGCCCCAGGAAAAGCACGAAATCATCCGCCGTGCGCAAACCGAAGTCAAAGAAATCGAGAAGCAATATGTTTCCGGTTTGGTGACCTCCGGCGAGCGTTACAACAAAGTGGTGGACATCTGGGGCAAGTCGGGTGACGAAGTGTCCAAGGTGATGATGGCCAAGCTGTCTAAAGAGATGGTCACCGACCGCCATGGCAATTTGGTGCAGCAAGAGTCTTTTAACTCCATCTACATGATGGCCGACTCCGGCGCGCGCGGCTCTGCCGCCCAGATTCGCCAAGTGGCCGGCATGCGCGGTTTGATGGCCAAGCCCGATGGCTCCATCATCGAGACGCCGATTACCGCCAACTTCCGCGAAGGCTTGAACGTGTTGGAGTACTTCATCTCCACACACGGTGCGCGTAAAGGCCTGGCCGATACGGCACTCAAAACCGCCAACTCGGGTTACCTGACACGCCGTCTGGTTGATGTGACGCAAGACTTGGTGGTGACTGAACAAGATTGCGGTACCTACAACGGCTACTTGATGCGCGCTATTGTCGAAGGCGGCGAGGTCATCGAATCCCTGCGCGACCGCGTGCTGGGCCGCACCGTGGCTGAAGACGTGTTGCATCCTGAAAACCGCTCGGTGGTGGCGCCTGCCGGCACGATGCTGGACGAAGACATCATCGAAGAGCTAGAAATTTTTGGTGTGGACGAAGTCAAAGTGCGCACCGCCTTGACCTGCGAAACCCGTTTTGGTATTTGCGCCAAGTGCTATGGCCGCGACCTAGGCCGTGGCGGCCTGATCAACCATGGCGAAGCTGTGGGCGTGATCGCTGCCCAGTCCATCGGCGAACCCGGTACGCAGCTGACCATGCGTACTTTCCACATCGGTGGTGCCGCTTCGCGTGCCGCCATTGCCTCCAGCGTGGAAGCCAAGTCCAGCGGCAATATCGGCTTTAACGCCACCATGCGTTATGTCACCAATAGCAAGAGCGAGTTGGTGGTGATTTCCCGCTCTGGCGAAATCGTGATCCAGGACGAACATGGCCGCGAGCGCGAGCGCCACAAAGTGCCTTACGGCGCGGTCCTCAGCGTCAAAGCGGACCAGGCGATCAAAGCCGGTGCGATTTTGGCCAACTGGGATCCGCTGACCCGCCCCATCATTACCGAGTTTGCCGGACGTGCGCAATTCGAGAACGTGGAAGAGGGCTTGACTGTGGCTCGCCAAGTGGACGAAGTGACCGGCCTGTCCACCCTGGTGGTGATCGACCCCAAGCGACGCGGTTCCGCAAAAATCGTGCGCCCCCAGGTCAAGCTGATCGACGCATCGGGCAAGGAAGTCAAGATTCCCGGCACCGACCATGCGGTAACCATCGGCTTCCCGGTGGGCGCTTTGGTGCAGGTGCGCGACGGACAAGACGTGGGCCCTGGCGAAGTGCTGGCGCGTATCCCCATTGAAGGCCAGAAAACCCGCGACATTACCGGCGGTCTGCCGCGTGTGGCCGAGTTGTTTGAAGCGCGTTCGCCCAAAGACAAAGGCGTGTTGGCAGAAGCTACCGGCACCATTTCTTTCGGTAAGGAAACCAAAGGCAAAGTGCGCTTGCAAATCACCGACCCTGAAGGCAAAGTCTGGGAAGAGCTGGTGCCTAAAGAGAAAAACATTTTGGTGCACGAAGGCCAAGTGGTGAACAAGGGCGAGTCCGTGGTGGACGGCCCGGCCGACCCGCAAGATATTTTGCGTTTGCTGGGCTCTGAAGAACTGGCTCGTTACATCGTGGACGAAGTGCAGGATGTGTACCGCTTGCAAGGCGTGAAGATCAACGACAAGCA
>CAJBBZ010000170.1 GCA_903951445.1 uncultured beta proteobacterium | reverse complement strand
GTACTTTGCTGCTGTTTCGCTTTCTATGGCGTAACTTGCTAGCCGGCTGGCTCTGGATGCGCCGACGCTCTGCCCGTTGAGCGCGTTGGATAGGTTTTCTAGCGAGATTGCAAAGTAAATTTCGAGCCCCGAACTTGCCATGTCACCTCCCACTATGTGCTGTCATCGCCCTGTTCTTAGGCTGTGGCTTGCGTTGCAGCTGTTGGTTTTACCCATTCTTGCCGGTGCTACAGCTGCGTTAGAGGCGCCAGTCGCGGACCCAACCGTCGCCTGCCGCATTGCTGGTATCAAAACCGAGGTTCGCTGTGGTCAGATAGTGCGCGCGCTGGACGCAGCGCGTCCGGGCGGACCGCAAATCAAGGTGCACTATGTGGTTCTACGCTCAGTAGCGCGCAACCGCAAACCAGACCCGGTTTTTATGCTTGCTGGCGGCCCTGGCCAAAGCGCGATCAGCCTGGCCGCTACCGTTTTCCCCTGGTTCGAACGTCTGCTGCTGCAACGTGACCTGGTGCTGGTGGACCAACGCGGCACCGGCCAGTCTGCGCCGCTGATGTGCCCGCCCGTAACGATGCTGCCCTTTGCCTCGGCGAGCGCCCAGGCGCAGGAACTGGCCCAATGCCGCGCTGCGCTTGCGCGCCTGCCCTACATTGCGGCGCCCTCCGACCTGGGGTTTTTCACAACGACCCTGGCCATGCAAGACCTGGATGCCGTACGCCAGGCGCTGGGTGCAGAGCAGGTCAATCTGGTGGGCGCGTCCTACGGAACACGCGCTGCCTTGGAGTACATGCGCCAATTTGGTCCGCATGTGCGGCGCAGTGTGCTGGACGGCGTTGCCCCGCCCGATATGGTGTTACCCACCACCTTGGGGCCGGATAGTCAGGCTGCACTCGACGCGCTGTGGGCCAGTTGCGGCGCGCAAAGCCATTGCCAAAAAACCTTTCCCACACTTGCAGACGACTGGCAGGCACTCTGGCAAAGTTTGCCCAAGACCGTGACGCTGGCGCACCCGATGACTGGCCTGCCTGTCACGGTCAGCGTCACGCGTGACGCGGTGCTAGGCGCAGTGCGCGGCGCGCTTTACACGCCGGCATGGGCGGCAGCATTGCCCCAAGCCGTGCATGATGCGGCGCATGGGCATTTTGAAGGCCTGGCCGGATTGGAGAGTGCTCTGCACAACGGAGCGCCCCAGATGCGGCTTGCTATGGGAATGCATCTGAGCGTCGTTTGCGCCGAAGACTACCCCCGCATGGCACCGTCGACAGGCGCAAGCGCACCCAGCACCGACCCGCAAGCGCAGTACCGCGCTGCTTGCCGCGACTGGCCGCAAGGCGCGGTACCGGCGGATTTCTACCGTATCCCCGCTGCGCAACACGCCAGTTTGTTGCTCAGTGGCGGCCTCGACCCGGTCACCCCACCGCGCCATGCGCAGCGGGTGCAGCAGGCGCTTGGGCCTTTGGCGCGCCATGTCGTCGTGCCTCAGGCGGGACATGGTGTCTTGTCCCACGCCTGTATGCACAAGGCCTTGACCGCCTTTATCCAAGCGCCCGATGACGCCAAAGCGCTGGCGATTGATGCCAGTTGCGCCCAATCGATCCCCCGACCACTGGCCTTTGTGCGGCCCGTCTTGCCCACACCCGGGAGCGCACCATGATCCTGATAGACCACGTCGCTAAGCGTTTTGCGGCTCCGGTTGCTGGCCTGGGTTGGCAGCGTAAGGGGTGGCGGATTGCGCGCGCACCTCAGACCTGGGTGCAGGCGGTGAGCGACATCAGCGTGCATGCGCCCAACGGCCAGATTACCGGCTTGCTCGGGGCCAATGGTGCAGGCAAGACCAGCACCTTGCGCATGCTGGCGGGCTTGCTTGTGCCTGACAGTGGACGCCTGGAGGTGGATGGCATCTCAGTCACACAAGAGCGCACCAAGGCGCAGTCGCGCATGGGCATCCTGGCCGATGCGCGCGGACTGTACCCGCGCCTCACCGCACGAGAAAACATGGTGTACTTTGGCCGCTTGCAAGGAATGTCAAATCTGGCGGCCCAAGCGCGTGCCGAGCAACTGGCCGATTTGTTGGACTTGCGTCCATTGCTGGACCGTGCTACCGATGGCTTTAGCCAAGGCGAGCGGGTCAAGACCGCATTGGCCCGCGCGCTGGTGCACGACCCGGACAACATCATCCTCGATGAGCCCACCAATGGGTTGGATGTGCTGGCCACGCGCGCGCTGCGCGAGACACTGCAGTATTTATGCTCGCCAGAGGGCGGTAGCAAATGCATTGTATTTTCCACCCACATCATGCAAGAGGTTGCGCGCCTGTGTGATCAAGTGGTGGTCGTAGCGCGGGGGCGTAACGTGGCCAGTGGCACCGTTACGCAATTACTGGCGCAGACGGGGCAAACTGAATTTGAAGACGCCTTTGTGCAACTGGCGTTTGAGGCCGACGCGGAGGTGCCCGCATGAACCGCATCGGTGCGCTGCGCGCCATGGCGCAATGGACAGCCGTTTTTCTCAAAGAGGCCACAGACGCATGGCGCGACCGGCGCACCTTGCGCATGGTGCTATTGCTCAGTGTGGTGCAAGGGCCCCTGGTCTTGCTGCTGGTTTCCACTTTGGCTAGCGAGAAAGAGAACCGCATCGACAAGCGCGAAATCTACATTCAGGGCATTCAGCACGCACCGGGCTTGCAAAACTTCATTGAGCGACAGGCCTTTGCCATCAAAGTTCCACCAGCCGATGCGCTGGACAAGCTCGCCGCCGGGCAACTAGAGGATGCGGTCATCGTGGTGCCGTCTGATTTCGAGCAGCAATTGCAAACACTGCAGATGCCTTCCATCGAAATTTTTGCTAACAGCAGCAGCCGCGGCTCCAGCACTGCACGCGATGTAGCGCGCAAGCTATTGCAGGCTTATGTCCAGGAGCGCGTCGCCCTTACGTTGGCCTTGCGCGGCGTGGCGGTGGCCAGTCTCAAGCCGCTCGATGTGCAAGAGCACGACATGGCCAATGCCAATGTACGCTCGGCGCAGCTAACCGGCACCTTGATTCCGCTGTACGTCCTGATTGCGGTACTTACCGGGGCCATGGGCGCGGCTATGGACAGCACGGCCGGTGAGCGCGAGCGCAGCTCACTCGAGCCCTTAATGATGAACCCGGTCTCGCCCTGGGCGCTTGCACTGGGCAAGTGGGCTGCGGTGGCGGCGCTGGCGGCCTTGATCGCCCTGCTCACCAGCCTGAGTTTTATCCCCGCGCAATTGCTGATCCGTAGCGATGCCTTACAGGCGCTGTTTCGCTTTGATCTGGCCGATGCCGTTCACTTTGGCCTGATTTGCCTGCCCTTTGCGGGCGCCGTCTCCGCATTAATCATGGCCACGTCGGTGCGCGGCAAGAGCATCAAGGAAGCCCAGGCTGGTAATTCGCTGGTGCTCCTGGTTTTTATGATCCTGCCTTTGGTGTCTTTGCTCAATGACGCAGCCGAACCTGATTGGTACTACCTGGTGCCCTCGCTGGCGCAACAAACCCTGATGCTGCATGTCTTGCGCGCCGAGCCGATAGCGCTCTGGCAGTGGTTGCTGCCCTGCGCGATAGGCTTGGTGCTCACTGTGGCCGGCTTGGCTTATGTAGGGCGAGCTATGCGCAGCAATGCGGTACGCTAGCGCGGCCTGCCGATCGGGTGGGCTATTTTGCAGTCCGATCCCGTTTATCTGCATTTGGTCACAAAGGCCTTGGCCTACCGGGCAAGAGCCCCCACAATTTTGTTCGTATTTTGATGAAAAGGGCGTTTCTCCATGCTTGAACTCAGTCAGCTTTCGCATCGCTATGCCAACGGAACCCAGGCGCTGGATGCTATCGATTTGCGTATTCCCACCGGCATGTTCGGTCTGCTAGGCCCCAATGGTGCAGGCAAATCCACCCTCATGCGTTGCATTGCCAGCTTGCAAACGCCAAGCGAAGGCAGCATCCGCTTTGGTGATATCGACGTGGTGCGTGAACCCGAAAAACTACGCCAGGTGCTTGGCTACTTGCCGCAGGACTTTGGCGTGTATCCGCGCATCAGTGCCTACGATTTGTTAGACCATTTGGCCGTGCTCAAAGGCATCACGGCACGCGGGTCGCGTAAAGACACCGTGGAAAGCCTGTTGGCTAAAGTGAATTTATGGGATGTGCGCAAAAAAGCCGTTGCCGGATTTTCAGGCGGTATGCGCCAACGTTTTGGCATTGCCCAGGCCTTGATTGGCAACCCCAAGCTCATTATTGTGGACGAGCCCACTGCGGGTTTGGATCCGGAGGAGCGCAACCGATTCAACAATTTGTTAGTGGAAATCGGTGAACACGTAGTGGTTATTTTGTCCACCCATATCGTGGAAGACGTGTCTGATTTGTGCCCGCAAATGGCCATCATGGTAGGCGGGCGAGTACTTTTGCAAGGTGCGCCTGAAGCCCTGGTGCAAAGTTTGCAGGGTAGGGTATGGCGCCGCGAAATCGCAACTGGTGCCCTGGAAGCGTTTCGCAAGGAGTACACAGTCATCGCCAACCGCCTGAGGGCCGGTAAAACCCTCGTCCATGTAATGTCCGACAGCGCGCCCGACGCGCAATGTGAGCCCGTAACGGGCTCTCTGGAAGACCTGTATTTTTCGATTGTGGTTGCTGCGCGGCAAGCCGCTGGCACCGCGTCCGATACCGCCGTTCAGGCCTGAGCCCGCCATGTGGACCGCTGTCGCACGTTTTGAAGTCCGCTACCAGCTGCGCTCGCCGCTATTTTTGGTGGCTTTCGCTCTGTTTTTTTTGCTGGCCTTTGGCAGTGTTAGCTCTGAAAATATCCGCATCGGTGCGGGCGGCAATGTGCATGTCAATGCACCGTTCGCCATTGCACAAACTATTGCGGTGCTCAATTTATTTGGGCTGTTTGTGGTTACGGCCTTCGTCGCGAACGTGATTATTCGCGACGATGAAACCGGCTTTGCGCCACTGGTGCGCAGTACGCGCATCGGTAAATTCGACTATTTGATGGGGCGTTTTAGCGGTGCATTTTTCGCCACTTTGGCTGTGATGGCCTCGGTACCACTGGGCATGCTGATTGGCAGCCTCATGCCCTGGATAGACCCTGAAACACTGGGACCGACGAATTTGCAGCACTATGGTTTGGCATTTTTGTATTTCGCAGTGCCTACCTTATTTCTGACAGCGGCAGCTTTTTTTGCCCTGGCTACCGCTACGCGCTCGCTCATGTGGACCTTTATCGGCGTTATTGCATTTTTAGTCTTGTTCATTACCTCGCGCATCATGCTGCGCGATCCAGCTTGGGACGCGGTATCGGCCTGGACCGATCCCTTTGGGTTAAGCGCACTCAATCAGGTAACGCGCTACTGGACGGCGGCCGAGCGCAATACGCAATTGCCAGAGATGACGGGCCTTATTTTGTACAACCGGCTGCTTTGGGGTGGCATTGGGCTGGTATTTCTAGGCTTGGCTTACGCGATTTTTCGATTTGATTCAAGCGCACATGGGCAGGGCAAAAAGCCTGCAGCAGGCACTTCCCCTGACCTGTCTCCGCCCCTACAACGCCCGCTGCCATCCAGCGGCGGCGGTTCGCAGGTGGCATTGGCGCAGTGCCTTGCATTGGCGCGCTTTGACTTGGCTTATGTGCTGCGCAGCCCGGCCTTTATCGTGCTGCTGGTTTTGGGCTTGTTCAACGCTTTGGGTGCCATGACGGGCACAGTGGATCAGCGCGGGGTGGAGTTTTTCCCTGTCACCCGCAATGTCATCGGCGCGCTCAACGGCGCATACACCTTGTTTATATTCATCATCGCCGTTTTTTACGCAGGGGAGTTGGTTTGGCGTGATCGCGACCGGCGCATGCACGAAATTGTTGGCGCCAGTGCTGCCCCTGACTGGACCTTTATGCTACCCAAAGTGCTGGCTATTGCCGGTGTTTTATTGGCCACTTTGGTGGCGGCAGTGCTGGGCGGCATCGCTTTTCAGGCCATTCACGGTTATACCGAATTTGAACTCTTGGCCTATGTGACTTGGTTTATTGCCCCTCACCTGGTGGAGGCGTTTTTACTGGCGGTGCTGGCCATTTTTGTACAAACGCTTGTACCCAATAAATTCAGCGGCTGGGCGGTGATGTTGCTGTACTTTGTTTCGACCATTGTGCTGGTCAATTTGGGCTTTGAACATAATTTGTACAACTACGGCAGCAGCACATCGGTGCCCCTGTCGGATATGAATGGTTCGGGCCATTTTTGGATTGGTCGCAGCTGGATGCAGGTGTACTGGTTTGGTTTCGCAGGGGTGTTGTTGGTGCTCAGCCATTTGATGTGGCGCCGTGGCGTGGATACCTCGCTGCTGCCGCGTATGCGTCGGGTATCCGGTCGAATCCGGGGTGGTGTGCTACTGACATTGGCGGCTTCTGCCACCGTCTGGGTGGGTGCAGGTATTTGGGTTTTTTACAACACCAATGTACTCAACCGCTACGAGGTCAGCGATGAACGCGAGTCGCTCGCTGCCGATATGGAGAAGCAGTTGCTGGGCTTTGAGAGCCTGCCCCAACCCACCATCGTGGAAGTGAAGCTGCAAGTCGATCTGTATCCTAAGCAACAGCGGGCGCAAACCCAAGGCAGCTATGTGTTGGAAAACCGCAGCGGTGCTGCGCTCAGCCACTTCCATGTGCAGTTGGATCCGGATGCCAAGCACTATGTTCTGAACATGGACGGCGCGCAACTTGAAAAAGAATACCTCCGCTTTGGGTACCGTATTTATGCCCTGAGCAGTCCCATGGCGGCCGGTGAGCGGCGTACGCTTAGCTTTTCAAATACGCTGGAACAAAAGGGCTTCAAAAACGAGGGCAGCCAAACCCGCATCGTGGAGAACGGCAGCTTTCTAAATAACTTTGAAGTGGCACCCATGATCGGCGTCAGTCGCGAAGCGTTTTTGCAAGACCGAGTCAAGCGGCGTAAGCAGGGCTTGCCCGCCGAGTTGCGCCCGGCCAAGCTGGAAGACCAACAGGCCAATGCCCATCATTACTTGCGCCATGACAGCGATTGGGTGCAGGCGCATATCACCCTAAGCACTGACGCTGACCAAACGCCGGTGGCACCGGGCTACACCGTCAGCGACACCACGGCCAATGGGCGGCGCACCTTAGTCACCCGCACCGAGGCGCCTATCCATAATTTCTTTTCCTTGCAGTCGGCGCGCTATGCGATCAAGACAGACCTGTGGAAAAGCCCGAGTGGCAAGACCGTGGATCTGGCTGTCTATCACCATGCGCCGCATGAGCACAATGTGCAGCGCATGCTCGACGCTATGAAGGTCAGCTTGGATGTTTTTAGCGAGAAATTTTCGCCTTACCAATTCCGTCAGTTACGCATTTTGGAGTTTCCGGCCTATGCATCGTTCGCCCAGTCCTTCGCTAACACCGTTCCGTACTCTGAGTCGATTGGATTTATCCAAGACTTCAAGGAGGCGTCGCGCGATAGCAAGATCGACCTGGTCACCTATGTTACCGCCCACGAGGTGGCGCACCAATGGTGGGCACACCAGATCATAGGCGCGGATAAGCAAGGCATGACGATGCTCAGCGAATCCTTTTCCCAGTACGGCGCATTGCTGGTGATGGAAAAGTTGTACGGGCGCGAACAAATCCGCAAGTTTTTGAAATATGAGCTCGATGGCTATTTGCGCAGCCGAGGCGCCGAGGTGCTGGAAGAGTTACCGCTTTACCGGGTCGAAAACCAAGGCTATATCCATTACCAAAAAGGCGGCCTGGCCATGTACGCCCTCAAAGAGGAGGTAGGCGAAGCAGCGGTCAATCGGGCATTGCAAAAGTTGCTGGCGCAATTTGCCTTCAAGGCTGCGCCTTATCCTTCCAGCACCGATTTTTTGCGTCTTCTGTGCGCCGAGGTGGACCCTAGCCAGCACGCCTTCATTGCGGACTTGTTCGAAAAAATCACCTTGTACGATCTGAAAGCCAGCGCGCCCACAGTGCAGGCGCGCGTCGATGGCAAATTCGACGTGCGATTTACCGTCCAGGCGACTAAGTTTTACGCCGATGGCAAAGGCAAAGAAACGCAGACCCCTCTGAACGAAACCATCGAGATCGGCGCCTTCAGCGCAGAGCCCGCCAAGAAAGGCTACGGTCGCGATGCAGTGCTGGCTTTGCAGCGCGTGGCTTTGCATTCTGGTAGCCAAGAGGTGCATCTCGTCACCGATAAGTCGCCCGCGTTTGTGGGGGTGGATCCATTTAATGTACGGATCGACCGCAACTCCAATGACAATCTCGTGCAAGTGGACGCGCCGGGCGTCTCTCCTTAAAGCCTTCATCGTTGCAATGAATTTCCATTTTCAGGGCCTACGCGCCTGCATCTTCCTGTTCGCTCACGTCGCGGCACTGGTCCTGGCGCCTTCAGCCTTTGCCCAGAGTGCCGCAGGCCCGGGTGCGGCGACGGCGCAACGGGTCCGTAGCGTGGAGGGCATCACCTAATACCTGCTGCCCAACGGCCTGCAAGTGCTGCTTGCGCCTGATGCCTCCAAGCCCACGACGACGGTGAATATCACCTATCTAGTAGGTAGTCGCCACGAGAATTACGGCGAGACTGGTATGGCGCATTTGCTGGAGCACATGGTCTTTAAAGGCACACCCAGCCAGGGCAACATCATGACCGCGCTGGGCAAACGCGGCATGGACTTTAACGGCACAACCTATACCGACCGCACCAATTATTTTGAAACCTTTCCTGCCTCCGAGAGCAATTTGCGCTGGGTTTTGCAGATGGAGGCGGACCGTATGGTCAACAGCTATATCGAGCGTGCCGATCTGGATAAAGAGTTTTCTGTTGTGCGCAATGAAATGTAAGCGGGTGAGAACCGTCCCCAGCATGTGCTGATGCAGAAAATACTGGCCAGCAGTTTTGACTGGCACAACTACGGCAAAGACACCATCGGTGCGCGCAGCGATGTGGAGAACGTGAAGATAGAGAACTTACAAAGTTTTTACCGCAAGTACTATCAGCCAGACAACGCAGTGTTGGTGATCGCCGGCGCTTTTGATGTGGCGCAGACACTATCTATGGTGGAGCAGGCCTTCGGTCCCTTGCCCCGGCCTGCGCGTGTGCTGGAGCCGACTTATACGCGCGATGCCCCGCGCGATGGTGCGCGTGAACTTACCGTGAGCCGCGTGGCGGACAGCTATTGGCTAGCGGCCCTCTACCTGATATCGGCCGGCGCGCATCCGGATACCGCGGCGCTCGTGGCATTGGGCGAAATATTGGCCTCGCGGCCTGCGGGGCGGCTGCACACCGCACTTGTGGAGCGAAAAAAGGCGTCCCAAAGCTATGCGTGGATCCTGGACTTTGCGGAACCGGGATGCATCATTTTTTGGCTGGAGTTGGACAAAAGCCACTCCATGGCGCAGGCTCGCCAAGCCATGCTGGTGGAACTGGAGGGTGTTGCGCGCAAACCCATCACTGCGGCAGAACTGTCACGCGCCAAGGCGACCCTGCTTAGCGACATCGACAACACGATCAACAATGCGTAAAACCTGGCCATTACGCTGTCCGAGGCCATTGCCAAAGGCGATTGGCGTCTGTTTTTCCTGCAACGCGATCGCATCGAAGCACTTTCCGTCGCTGATGTGCAGCGTGTGGCACAGCATTACCTGCAAAGCAGCAACCGCACCTTAGGCCAGTTTGTGCCGACGGCCAAACCCCAGCGTACCGTGATTCCGTCCACACCGGACTTGGCTGCCATGCTCGCCGATTACCAAGGCAAAGCGGCGGTGACGCAGGGCGAAGCCTTTGTACTGACACCTTCGGCAATTGAAGAGCGCACTTTGCGCAGCTCCTTGCCCAGTGGTGCGCGCCTGGTACTGATTCCCAAAAAGACGCGCGGCCAAACGGTGTCGGGTCAGATCATCCTAGGGATGGGAGATGAAAAATCGCTCGCCGGACGTGCCAGCGCGCTCGAGATTGCAGCCGGCTTGCTCACACGTGGTGCCGGCCGGCGCAGCCGCAGCGACATCAGTAGCACCTTGGACGCGCTCAAAACAAAGCTCGCGGTGGGCTAGCAAGGTGCCCCATACACGTCTGTACAAAGCGGTGTCCGATCCCAAAGCGGCCACGCTACAGATTGAAACACCCGATAAAGCCAACGCCGTGTATATGGGCGCATGGCCCTTAGCGGTGCAAGGCAGCATGTCGGACTATGCGGCGCTATTGTTGGCCAATGAAATTTTGGGCGGTGGCTCGCAGTCGCGTTTACAAGAACGCCTGCGCCAGCAAGAAGGCATCAGCTATGGCGCGGGCAGTCAACTGAGCGCATCGGCCGTCGAACCATCCGGGCAACTGACTTTATGGGCGATTTTTGCCCCCGAAAATCGCGCCAAGGTCGAGCAAGCCGTGGCTCAGGAATTGGCTCAGCTCGTCGCCAGTGGTATTACCGAGGTCGAGCTACAAGACGCCAAGAAAAGCTTAGACCAGCAACGCCTGACCACCTGGGCCCAGGACGGGGCGCTGGCACAGTTACAGTTGGACAATGGCCGGGCCGGGCGCGGCATGGCCTTCCATGAAAAGCTGCATGCACAAATCGCTGCCAGCAGCGCGCAAGAAGTGAATGTGGCCATCGCCCGTTGGATAACACCAGCGCAATTGCTGCACGTGTATGCGGGTGATTTTGCGGGTGCCAAGAACAAGGCCGTCACCAACTCCCGCCCCTGATCTCTTCCTCGGCAGCCAAAGTTTGCCTGGCGCTCGCAGCCTGTCCGCACGCGCTAAGCCCATCTGCGGGCTGCGCGCAAATGCCATCGCTTAAAGCGTTCCGCCCCGCCAATGCCCGCAATAAGCCATCGGCCAGCCCGGCTAGGCCTACTCCAGCCCCTATGATGGCCGTTTTCTTCCCCTAAGCCCAGGGGCACCAAGCACAGGAGAGCACCTTCGTATGTCTGACAACGCCTACCAACACGGCCGCCTGGATTTGCCTTTTGTGGGGCATTGCACGTTTGCCAAGTCCCCCGCCTGCGTGGACTGGAACGCTATCGATGCCGATGTCGCCGTGATCGGCGTGCCCAATGACATGGGCACGCAGTGGCGGCCCGGTGCGCGCTTTGGCCCGCGGGCCATCCGCGAGGCCTCCACCTTGTTTTCCTTTGGCCATGCTGGCGCCTACGACCATGAAGATGATGTGATGTACCTCACGCGCGACCAGGCGCGCATCGTGGATGTGGGCGACGCCGACATCGTGCACACCGATATGCACAAAAGCCATGCCAATACCGAGTACGCCATCCGAAAAATACTGGCATCCGGTGCCATGCCGCTGGTGCTGGGCGGAGACCATTCGGTGCACGCGCCGGTGATCAAGGCTTTTGACGGCATGGGCCCTATCCATATCGTGCATTTCGATGCGCACCTGGACTTTGTCGATGAGCGCCACGGCGTGCGCTACGGCCACGGTAACCCGCTGCGCCGCGCCTCGGAGATGGACCACATCACCGGCATGACGCAGCTGGGCATACGCAATGTGTCTTCCTCCAACCGCGACGACTACGACGCCGCACGCGCTGCCGGTTCGCAGATTTATTCCGTCCGCCAGGTGCGCAAAATGGGCGTGGCCGGTGTGCTGGCTGCGATCCCTGAGGCACCGCAGTACTACTTCACCATCGACATCGACGGCTTTGACCCGTCTATCGCGCCGGGCACCGGCACGCCCAGCCACGGCGGCTTTTTGTACTATGAGGTGCTGGAAATCATCGAGGCCCTGGTTAAGCGCTGCCAGGGCCGTATCGTGGGCATGGACTTGGTGGAAGTGGCCCCGGCTTACGACCCCACCGGCATCACCGCCATCCTGGCCGCGCAGTTATTGCTGAATAGCCTGGGCTTTATTTTTCACCAGCGGCAACTGGCTAAACAGGGCTAGGGTGGCTCCGCCATCCCGGCCTGCTGTCCATCCAAGCGGGTTTGTTTTTTTTATACTAGAAATTTTATTTTTCTAGTATAGTGAAAGCTATGCCCACCCTGTTTGCCGACCAAACGCTTTCGGCGCAAACCGCCTACGCGCAGCTATTTGACGCCGCTTTGGGCGCGGAAAGTTTGCGTGGTATTGCTGACTTGGCGGGTTCTTTCGCTGCCAAAGTAGTTGCCGGTAAAACCTATTGGTATTTTCAAACTACCGAGCCCTCGGGCAAGTTACACCAAATTTATGTCGGGCCTGACGGTGAGCAACTGCGGGTCTTGATGGAAAAAAAGAAAGCGCCAGGCTCACTCAATTCCCTGCTGCCGCTTGCGCGTTCTGCCATCGCTCTGGGTTGTGAAGCCGCAGTGCCGCAGCACTACCGGGTGATCAGACGCCTAGCCGACTATGGCTTTTTTAAAGCGGGTGGTGTGCTGATTGGCACCCATGCTTTTCTGTCCTACGCCAATAGCCTGGGTGTGCGATGGGGCGACGTATCCCGAACGCAGGATATTGACTTCGCACACGCGGGCAAGAAGCTTGCTTTGTTGCTGCCCAGCGATGCCAAGGTGGACACATCCAAAGCCATAGAGTCGCTGGGTATGGGCTTTCTCCCCGTCTCTGGCCTGGCCGGAAAAACCGGCGCCGCGTATTTGATCCCGCATCAACCTGAATTTCGCTTGGATTTTTTGACGCCCTTACACCGCGGTGGCACACAGCCTTACGAACACCCGCAATTGCACGTAAGTTTGCAGCCGCTGCCGTTTATGGAGTTTTCGCTGGAAGATGTTCAACAGTCGGTTTTGTTTTGTCAGGAGGGATCAGTGCTGGTGAATGTGCCCAGCGTGGAGCGATATGCCGTGCATAAATTGCTTATTTACGGCGAGCGCAGTGGGCAGTTCCGCACCAAGTCCGCCAAAGATTTGCGCCAGGTGGCTTGCCTTATGGAGTTCCTTTGGACGCACCGGCGCGAACCCTTGCTGACCGCACTGGCGGACGCCCAAGCCCGTGGCAAGGGTTGGCTGGCGCGGCTACGGCAGGGCGGTGTGGCACTGGCCAAGGGCTTTGGTGATGCTGTCCCTGCCCCGCTGCTCAAGCGGATTGCAAAATAAATTGCGCCCCCGCCTTGCTGTCTGACTGGCCGATAGTCTCTTTGCCAAAAAAGCCTTGACCGCTGCCCCAGGCCTGGCACTAGAATGCCTCGGTCAGGAGAGAGTCGCAAGACCGCCGAAGGCTGAACGCTCAGGCAAAAGGACTGACT
>CAJBBZ010000169.1 GCA_903951445.1 uncultured beta proteobacterium | reverse complement strand
GCATCCAATAGCGGGCCAAGGGCTTACCGCTAGCCGCCTCACTTTGTGCGATTTCGTTTTCATGGTGCGGAAATTGCAAATCCGCGCCGCCGCCGTGGATGTCAAAAGACTCGCCCAATAATTCGCAGGCCATGGCCGAGCATTCGATATGCCAGCCTGGGCGACCCGCGCCAAAGTCGCTGTCCCATTTGGCTTCTTGCGGCTCGGTGGGCTTGGCCGATTTCCACAGCACAAAGTCCAGCGGGTCGTGTTTGCCATCGTCCACTGCCACGCGCTCACCGGCGCGCAACTCGTCAATCGATTTGCCTGAAAGCTTGCCGTAACCTACAAACTTACGCACCGCAAAATTCACATCCTGGTTGGAAGCGCGGTAGGCAAAGCCCTTGCGTTCTAAGCTGTCGATTAGCGCCAGCATTTGCGACACATAGTCGGTCGCACGGGGCTCGTGGGTGGGACGCTCGATGCCAAGTGCGTCGGCATCCCGGTGTAAGTTTTGCACCATACGATCCGTCAGGGCGCCAATGGTTTCGCCATTATCCAAAGCACGGCGGATGATTTTGTCGTCAATATCGGTGACATTGCGCACATAAGTCACCCGGTAGCCGCTAGCCTTGAGCCAGCGCTGCACCACGTCAAACGCCAGCATAGAGCGCGCGTGGCCCAAATGGCAGTGGTCATACACCGTCATGCCGCACACATACATGCGCACATGGCCGCTCTCAAGCGGCGTGAAATCCTCCAGTTGCCCGGATAAAGTGTTATGAAGTCGCAAACCCATGGGAATTAAATTAGTGTCGTGGCATTTTGGGGCGGAACAAACGCGCTGGTCAAGGTCTGTTGCGAGCCCAGGCGGTGGCCAATGTATAAAAAGCCCTCCGCTACAATCCTGCGCAGTATAAAGGCGGCATTTTCGTTGCCCTGTCATCGTTAAGAAATTGTTACGCCCCACCATGCGAAAACGTCCCCGCTTTGCTGTATGCCTACTGTCACTGTTATTGACAATGCTGTCTGCCAGCCGCGCATGGGCCGATGACTTCAGCGAAGTGGCCCAACTCAGCCGGGAAGGTAAATTCGTCGAGGCAATGGCCAAGGTCGAGGTCTATCTCAGTTCCCGCCCTAAAGACGCGCAAATGCGTTTGCTCAAAGGCCTGGTGCAGCGCGATGCCGGTAAACCAAGCGATGCGCTCATCACCTTCGCGCGCATGACCGAAGACTTCCCAGAATTGCCCGAGCCCTACAACAACCTGGGCGTAATTTACGCGGACCAAAACCAACTCGAAAAAGCCCGCACCGCATTTGAAATGGCGCTGCGCACCAACCCCAGTTATTCCACCGCGCATGAAAACCTGGCCGATGTGTATGGCCGCCTGTCCAGCGCAGCCTATAACAAAGCATTGCAAATTGACCTGAACAGCGCAGCTGTCGCGCCGAAGCTGGCCTTGGTCCGGCAAATCATTACCCTGAACCCCACTAAGCTCAGTGCCGCCCAATTAGCAGCGCTGCCTAAATTGCAGCCCGCCCCCTCACCTGCCGCTGCGGTGCCCACGCAAGTGGCGCTGGCACCTACCAAACCGGCGCCCGAGCCCGCACCTAAAGCGACGCCATTGCCCGAACCGGTCAACAAGCCGGCCCGCGAACCGGCGCCCGCTGCACGCAAGCCTGCGGACGAGGTACCGGCGGCAGGCCAGAAGCCCGCACCCTTGGTCGATACCGCAGCCAACCGCGAAGTCGAGCAAGCGGTACTCAACTGGGTCACTGCCTGGGGCGCCAAAGACCTTAAGACCTATTTCGCGGCCTATGGCAAAGACTTTGACCCGGCAGGCAAACTCAGCCGCAGTGCATGGGAAGAGGAACGGCGCGCGCGCATCCAGGGCAAAGCCAGTATTTCTGTCAAGCTCTCCGATGTGCAGACGCTGGTGCGCGGCAATACGGCGCTGGTGAGATTCCGCCAGGACTACCGGGCCAACGGCATCTCCATTTCAAGCCGAAAAACCCTGGAGATGGTCCGCCAGGGCGACTCTTGGAAAATTGTCCGCGAGGCGGTCGGTGGGTGAGCTAGCGCAGCGCAGCGCACCACGGCAGCCAAGCAGTGGGTCTGGATGGCGCAAGTGCTTTCAGGCCCTAGCGCAACTGACACTGGCCCTTGGCTGCATTGCTTTTCCCCACGCAAAGGCCGGGGTAGCACTTGCCGCCACACCCACGCCAGGGCTTTCTCGCGCCGACGGATATTCCGAACAAAGGCTGTTGGAAGTATTTGCGCTGATGGCGCGCGGCCAAAGCAAAGAAGCCTTGGAAAGAGTGGAAAAGCTGGTGCAAGACCACCCTAATTTCCAACTGGCGCAATTGGTCTATGGCGATTTGCTGGCGGCGCGTACCCGCCCCTTGCAAAGCTTGGGCGATATGGCGCCGGACACCGCCCGCGCCGGGGCCGCTACGCTAGCAGACTTGCGAGAGGAAACTAAGCAGCGCATGGGCAACGTGAAAGAGCGTCCGCCCGAGGGATTCATACCTAGCCAGTTCCTGAAGATGTCGCCCCAAACGCGCAGCGCTATTGCCATAGACGCCTCGCGCTCGCGCTTGTATTTATTTGAAAACACGCCCAATGGCTTGCAACTGAAGGCGGACTATTACGTGTCGGTGGGCAAAGCCGGCGTATCCAAAACCCAAGAAGGTGACCAACGCACACCGCTGGGGGTGTATTTCATTAGCAGCCGCTTGGACCGCAAAACGCTCACCGACTTTTATGGCATAGGCGCCCTCACGCTGAACTACCCGAATATGCTGGACGTGCGGCGCGGCAAGTCGGGCAGCGGTATTTGGCTGCATGGCACACCGCCTAACCAATTTGCGCGCGCGCCGCACTCCACCGATGGTTGCTTGGTGCTGTCCAATCCGGACATACGTACCCTGATTGAAACCACCTCCGTGCGCAACACACCAGTGGTAGTTTCTTCACAACTGGTCTGGAAAGCGCCCAAACAACTGGAAGACCCAGCCAAGGCCTTTGCCACCACATTGGAAAGTTGGCGCTCGGCCAAAGCCTCGGGAGATTTGAAAAAAACACTGGCCTTTTACACGCCTGATTTCTCCAGTTACGGTAAAAATCTAGACCAGTTCACGCGCATGCTTAAAGCCGAGATGAAAGCCTCCAAAGGCCGGGATGTGGAGCTCAAAGACCTGTCCTACTTTCAGTGGAACGACTCGGCGGAAACCATGGTGGTCAGCTTTGGCGAAGTAAGCTCTGGCCAACGCACTGGCATGCACAAGCGCCAGTACTGGTTACGTTCAGGTAACGAATGGAAGATATTTTTTGAAGGAGTGCACTAATGCAAGCCAAATTAGCACAACAAACGCGCCGCGTTTTTATCAGCCTTGCCCTGGCAGGCACTTGGGGTCTTTCTACTTACGCGCAAGCGGCTACCTCGGTCCAGTTTCAAACCAGCGCGGGCGATTTCGTCATCGAACTCAATGCGGAAAAAGCCCCGAAAACGGTGGAAAATTTCTTGCAATACGTAAACGACAAGCATTACGAAGGCATGATTTTTCATCGCGTGATTGACGGCTTTATGGTTCAAGGCGGCGGCTTTACTGCGGCCATGGCGCAGAAACCTACGCGTGGACCAATTCCGCTTGAAGCATCCAACGGCCTGCGTAACGACCGAGGCACGATAGCGATGGCCCGCAGCGGCAATCCGAACTCGGCCACTTCGCAGTTTTTTATCAATGTGGTGGACAATGCCGGTCTCAATGCCCCGCAACCCGATGGCTTTGGCTATGCGGTGTTTGGCAAAGTCAGCAGCGGAATGGAAACCATTGACAAAATCCGCACGCTGCCCACCGGCAATAAGGCCGGCATGCAAAACGTCCCCCTCACCCCTATCACCATTAACGCCGTCCGAATTCTTAAGTAAAGCGAAACTAGCATGTCCAACCCTATCGTTGAAATTCACGTCGCCGAATACGGCATCATTGCGCTCGAACTCGATGCCGAGAAAGCACCGAAGTCGGTTGCCAATTTTCTGGCCTATATCGAGCATGGCCACTACGACAACACCATCTTTCACCGGGTCATCCCCGGCTTCATGGTGCAAGGCGGCGGCATGGAGCCTGGCATGGTGCAACGCAAAACCGCCAAGCCGATCGACAACGAAGCCAATAACGGCCTGAAGAACACCAAATACACCGTGGCCATGGCGCGCACCAGTCAGCCACACTCCGCCACTGCCCAGTTTTTTATCAACGTGGCCGATAACGGCTTTCTCAACCACACTGCCGAAACCACCCAAGGCTGGGGTTACACCGTGTTTGGCAAAGTGATTGAAGGCAAAGACCTGGTGGACAAAATTCAAGCGGTGGAAACCGGACACAAAGGCCACCACGACGACGTGCCGGTCGATGATCTGATCATGACCAAAGTCGTGGTCCGCTAAAAAAAGCGGCCCGTAAGCGGCATGGAAATCAGCGCCCCCGCCCATTGGCACACGGTCGATTTCCTGTCCGACCTGCATCTGGACCGGCCTGGTTCGCCCACGCTTAGCGCATTTGCGCATTACCTGCAAAAAAGCCCGGCGAGCGCCCTGATGGTGCTGGGCGATTTGTTTGAAGCCTGGGTAGGCGACGATGCACTTGGCATCAGCGATGGCGTGGAGCAGCAGGTGGCCGCGCTGCTTCATCAGGTGTCCAAGCGCATGGACGTTTTCATCCTTTGTGGCAACCGCGATTTTTTGATGGGCCCCGCACTCATGCAAGCCTGCGGCGCGCATGCGCTGCAAGACCCCAGCGTATTGCAGTTTGCAGACCAGCGCTACTTGCTAACCCATGGCGACGCACTGTGCCTAAGCGATACCGACTACCTGGCTTTTCGCGGCGTGGCGCGCAGCATAGCTTGGCAAGAAGATTTTTTGAACAAGCCCTTGGCAGAACGGCAGGAATTAGGGCGGCAGATGCGCACGCAAAGCAAAGCCCACCAAGCCGCCAGCCGCCAGTTGGGCGCCGCCGCCTGGCACGACCTGGACGCACCCGCGTGTTTGCAAAGTTTGCAAAACGCGCAGGCCGACACCATGATCCACGGCCATACGCACCACCCGGACATGCACCTGCTGGCACCTGGCAAAACCCGCTGGGTGCTGAGTGATTGGGATTTTGAAAGTACGCCGCCACGCGGCGATGTGCTGCGGTTGACAAGGTCGCCCAGCGCCGGTGATAGCGGCCCGGTTTTGCAGCGCGTAAGCGCGTTGCAAGTCAGCGCTTAAGCAAAGCCTTTAAGGTATTTTGCAAACGCCGCGCCGTGTCTGGAGCATAGGGCGTGGCCAGTACACCAGCCACATCCTGCATCCAGGTTTGCTGCGGCGCGGGGTCGTTGCGGCGCGTCAGCAATTGCAGTTGCATAGCGCGCCGGGCATCCATGTGTTCGGCAGGCGTGGGCACTTCAGACGCCATTTCCAGACGCAGCAGCGCTTGCGGTCCGGCATCAGCACCCGCGCTTTGCGACAGCGCAGCAACCCAGGCATTGCGCCCTGCGGCTTGCACGCGGGGACCTAGCTCTTGCAGCGTGGGCAAGGCCTGCGCGTCGCGCTTTTCCCATGCACTTAGCAATTGGGTCAGGGCCTCGCCATGGGCTTGCGCCGCCAGTTTCTTCAAGGCCATCTGAGCGCTTTCGAGCGCATCTCTTTGCGCGCGAAATGCCGCATCGCCCAAGCGAGGCTGCGCGGCACGCGGGTCTGGGCGCGTACCGAAACTATCGCCACGCGGGCCGGCGTCGCGTCGTGGGCTATCGCCAAAGCGCGCATCGCGTCCGGGGCGCGGCGCATCACGACCACCTGGGGCTTTGCTTGCGGGCGCGCCGTCTTTGCGATCACCCCATTTGCCGGGGCGCGCAGGCGCTGATGAAGATTCGCGTTGCATGCCCGGACGGTCATCGCCGCGCATGGCTACCACCGGTTTGGCGGTGGGCCGCACAGGTGCGGGTGGCGCTGCGGGCACGGCCTCAGCAGCCGCAACTGGTGCCTCGGAATCCGGCGAAGTCCCCGAGCTTAGAGACGCATCGCTCGCACCCGTCGTCGAAGCTGCGTCAGTCGCATCCAGAGCAGACACTTCAGCACCACCATCTACGGCGGCGGCCTCTGAAGCACCCTCTGCCGGGCTTGCTGCCTCTTCCAAGGCTTGTGGTGGCGGCGACAGGCTATCTGCCGCCTGCGTCGCTGTCTGGGCTTGCGCCTCTTGCGCCCCGGCAGCACTGACTTCGGCCTGCGCTTGGGCCTGGCCTTGTAAAGCAGCCTCCAGCGCAGCAATCGCTTTGCGGATCACATTGGCATCACCACCAGAATTGGCCGCCTGCAAAGCCTTGGACGCATCGAGTACCGTGCGGTCCCGCTGGCCCAGCGCGGCTTCTGCGGCTTCACGCTCAGTGGTTTTGCGCTTGAATGCGTCGTCAATTGGCTTGCGAAACGCGTCCCACAGTTTTTGTTCCAAGCGTCGGTCCAGCGGCACCGCATGGGCCTGGGCCTGCCAGCGTTGTTGCAAGGACTTGACCGCGTCAATACGCAGCGCTTGCGCCGCGCCCAGCACTTTGGCTTCTTCGATCATGGCCTGGCGCAATTGCACGCTGGTGGCTTGCAAGGTCTCTAATGGCTCGGCGGCATGCGAAATAGCTTCTTTCCACAGCGGCTGCAATTCAGCAAAAGCTTTTTCACCCAGGTGGCCGGCGTTGCGCCAACGGTCGCCAAACTGGTGCAGGATGCGGCTAAAGCCCTTCCAGTCCTCGTCCAGCGCCGTACGGTTGGCGTCGCCCCAGGCTTTCACTTCTTCGATCAGGGCCAGGCGCTGCTGGCGGTGCTCCAGTGCATCGGCTTTGAGTTTTTCCAGCCAGGCCTCCACCACTTTATGCGCGGCATTGCAGGCCTCGTCAAAGCGCTTCCACAAGCCATGGTTGGGCACTCCGCCCTGGTCCGTCTGCTTCCATTGCTCGCGCATGGCACGCAGGGTTTCCTGCATCTTGCGTCCACCCAGTGATTGGCCTTCCGGGCGTTTGAGCAGGCCTTCGGCCTTGATGACTAATTCTTCCCGCAACTGATCGGCGCGCCAGCGCTGCCAGCCTTCCAATTCCCCTGCGGCGGCCAGCGCGGCCTGGGCTTGTGCATCGAGCTTGCCGTCGATGTGGCGGCCAAATTCTTTGAGCGCCTGGCGCAAGGCATTGGCCGCTCCGGCGCTGGCCTTGCCGTGGCCCTGGCCCACTTCAGCTTCTAATTGCGCCAGCACTTCGGCCACTTTGGCTTGCGCTGCTTCGCGCACCGCCGGGTCCGCCACAGGTTTGGCCGGCTTGGCCGCGGCCTGCACCTGCTGGCGCCCGGCCCGCAAGGCCTCGGCCCAGACAGTCACCGGCGGCAGCGGCGCCAGCGGGTCTTGCGCCGCCAGCACAGTTTGCGCCAATACCGATTCAAAAGCTTCCCACACCAACAGCAACTGCGCACGCGCGGCATCGAGCACCGGGGCAAATTTCATGTCCACGCTGGGCCATTGGGCATGCGCTAGCAGTTGCTGGGCCTGGCTTTGCCATTGAGCCACATCCACGGCCAGGGCCGCTTGGGCCGCCTGTGCGTCCTGCCAGGGCTTGGTGGACATCACTTCAATGCGTTGTGCCAGCAGCACGGCCGCTTCGCGCTGGACTTGGGCTTGGTGCTGCAAGTCTTCTATCAGGCGCACGCGTTCGGCCAATTGCAGTTTGGTCCCTGCCAAGGGCTCGCGGCTGAGCGGGGCACCGGCTTTGGCGGCATCGCGCTGCCAGGCCAGTGCGTCGGCGATATTGAGTTTGGATAAGTCCAGCAACGCGCGGGCTTTGGCTTCCCATTCCGCTGCGATGGCTTCTTGGGCTTTGGCCCGCTTAGCGTCGTCCAGGCGTTCGCGCAATAGTTTGGCCGCGCCCTTGTCCCGCGTGCTGAGTTCGCGGTACACCTCGGCGACGGCGTCCTGTGCCGGATCGCTGGCCAACCAGTCTTTGACCCGCTGCGCCCGTTCGCCCGATGTCGCCGCAGAAAAAGCACCGCCGGTGATGGCGTCCCAGTGGGGTATGTCGTGGGTCTTGTTGGATGCGGTCGTCGGCACGTGGAGCCTTGCTAAATAGAACTAAAGAAAAAGCGGCGCCAAATGCCGCAGAGCGGGCGCAATTGTCCTTCAATGCGGCGGCTTGCGGCAAGGCAGCAGCAAATTAAGGCGCCTGGGCGGCAAAACCCCGCTGCCATAGCTTGCCGCCGGCCCCGCCCGCAAGGCCTTAAAAGCGGAGGGCGAAGGTACAATCCGCTCCCAGCGGGATGACGTTGCCACCGGCACCAGCATTCCCGCAACCGCATCGCAAGCCCCTCCCCCAGCCCGGCCCCGGGGCCTGCGCTACCCCACCGGCACCGCTTCGCGGGCCTGTCCCGAAACTAGTGCGCCCACCCGTTCAGCCTTGCGCTTGCGGGGCGCAACTGAACCAGGAGCCCCATGAACGCTACTCAAGGTCTGAGCCAATCGCTACGCACGGTAGCCCGTGACATTGTCCATGGTTTTATGGAAATCACCCACAACAGCTTTGCTCTGGTGGGTCTGGCGGTCATATTTTTTGCACTCACCATCGGCTTGCAACCCAGTTTGCGTCAGGCCGGAGAATTGCAATTGATGGAATGGCTGCAAGACAACCAAGAGACTTTCTCCAGTCTGGTCACCGGCACGGCGACTGACCGCGTAACCGCCATGAACCCCAAAGACCTGCCAAAACCGCAGGCTGCGGTCACTCAATGGCTGAGCCGCAAGTACAACATCGCGCCCGAACCCATGGCCGCCCTGGTGGCCGAATCTTTTGCCGCCGGGGCTAAGGCCAAGATCGATCCTTTGCTGATACTGGCTGTCATGGCCATCGAGTCCGGCTTTAACCCGATCGCACAAAGCCCCATGGGCGCGCAGGGACTGATGCAGGTGATGCCGCAAGTACACGCTGACAAATACACCCGCTTTGGCGGACACCTGGCCGCATTTGATGCCCTGGCCAATGTGCGGGTGGGCGTCAAGGTCTTGCAAGAGTGCATTGCGCGCGCCGGTTCGCCAGAGGCGGGCCTGAGGCTGTACGTAGGCGCGGGCAACCTGGAAGATGACGGAGGCTATGCAGGCAAGGTACTGACCGAGCAAACGCGTTTGCAAGCCGTTTTCAGCGGCCATCCTGTGCCAACGGCGGCGCCAGCCCCCGAAGCCAAGCCTGTGGTTTTACATAGTGAAAACCCGCCAGCTTTAGGGACGATTAGCAGCGCCCAGCGGGACATCTGAACTGGACTACTAAAATCGCGCCCAGCCTACCGTGCCGCTACCAACAGACGCACCCCGGGTGCCTGTACCCAGGCTTGACTGGCAATTTCCGGGTTACCCACCCACAGCCCCATCGCCCGCAGCCATTGCGCCCAGCAATGTTGCACTTGACTATTTTCTGCAACCTTTAGGACGGCCCTATGTACCACCGCAATAACCTCATTGAGCAAACCGACCCCGAACTCTGGGCCGCCATCGTGGCCGAGAACGCCCGCCAGGAGCACCATATCGAGCTGATTGCCAGCGAAAACTACGCCTCACCCGCCGTCATGGCCGCCCAGGGCAGCCAGTTGACGAATAAATACGCCGAAGGCTATCCCGGCAAGCGCTATTACGGTGGTTGTGAAAACGTGGACGTGGCCGAGCAATTGGCCATCGACCGCCTCAAGCAAATCTATGGCGCTGACGCAGCCAATGTGCAGCCCCATTGCGGCGCATCGGCCAACGTCGCGGTATTTATGGCTTTCCTCAAGCCCGGCGACACCATCATGGGCATGAGTCTGGCTGAAGGCGGCCACCTGACCCACGGCATGGCGCTCAATATGAGCGGCAAGTGGTTTAACGCGGTCAGCTACGGCCTGGACGCCAACGAAGCCATTGACTACGACGCCATGGAGCGCAAAGCCCATGAGTCCAAACCCAAGCTGATCATCGCCGGCGCCAGCGCGTATTCGCTGCACATCGACTTTGCCCGATTTGCCAAGGTGGCCAAAGACGTAGGCGCTATTTTCATGGTAGACATGGCGCACTACTCCGGCCTCATTGCCGCGGGCCTGTACCCCAACCCGGTGCCGCATGCGGACGTGGTCACCTCCACCACGCACAAAAGTCTGCGCGGCCCGCGCGGCGGCATTATTTTGATGAAGACCGAGCATGAAAAAGCGATCAACAGCGCCATGTTCCCTGGCCTGCAAGGCGGCCCTTTGATGCATGTGATCGCCGCTAAAGCTGTAGCCTTCAAAGAAGCCCAGGGTGAAGGCTTTAAAGCCTACCAGCAGCAGGTGCTAACCAATGCCGACATCGTGGCCAAAACCCTGACCGAGCGCGGCCTGCGTATCGTCAGCGGCGGCACCCAAAGCCATGTAATGCTGGTCGATCTGCGCTCCAAAAACATCACCGGCAAAGATGCCGAGCGCGTGCTGGGAGATGCGCACATGACGATCAACAAAAACGCTATTCCTAACGACCCGGAAAAGCCCATGGTGACCAGTGGCGTGCGCATCGGCACCCCGGCCATGACCACGCGCGGCTTCAAGGACGAAGAAGCCCGCGCCACTGCGCACCTGATCGCCGATGTGCTGGACAACCCGCACGACGCGGCCAACATCGATGCGGTGCGCGCCAAGGTACACGCCTTAACGGCCCGCTTTCCGGTCTACGGCTAAGCCTGATGAAGTGCCCGTTTTGCAGCCATTCGGAAACCCCTGTGGTGGAAACCCGGATGGCCGAAGACGGGGACTTTATCCGCAGGCGGCGCCAATGCGGCACTTGCGAAAAGCGCTTTACCACCTACGAACGGGCCGACGTCAGCTACCCGGTGGTGGTCAAGAAAGATGGGCGGCGCATTGACTTTGAGCAGGGCAAGATCATCGGCTCGATGAAACTGGCCTTGCGCAAACGCCCCGTCAGCACCGAGCAAATAGACGGGGCGGTGGAGCGCATTCAGGAAAAGCTACTGACCTCAGGGCTGCGCGAAGTTTCGTCCACGCGCATTGGTGAATTGGTGATGCGCGAGCTGAAAAAACTGGACAAAGTGGCCTATGTGCGTTTTGCTAGCGTGTACCGCAGCTTTGAAGATATTGACGACTTCAAAACTCTGGTCAACGAGGTGAACAATTAAGCCCGCCGGGGCTTGATTGCCTAGCGTGTGAACGCCATGCCGCATATCGCAAGCGCTTTGCGCCTGGCCGAATCGGCGCTTTACCTTACCTCGCCCAACCCGCGTGTGGGATGTGTGCTGGTCAATCCGCAAGGCCAAGTCATCGGCCAGGGCCACACCCAGAAAGCCGGTGGCCCGCACGCTGAAATCATGGCGCTGCGGGACGCCCAAGCCCAAGGGCATAGCACCCAAGGCGCTACTGCCTATGTGACGCTGGAACCCTGCGCACACCAGGGCCGCACCGGGCCTTGCTGCGATGCGCTGGCCCAGGCCGGTATTGCGCGCGTGGTCGCGTCTTTGCAAGACCCCAACCCGCTGGTCGCGGGCCAAGGCTTTGCCCGCCTGCGCGCGGCGGGTATTGCGGTGGAAGTGGGGCCAGGCGCTGCAGAATCACGCGAGCTCAATATCGGATTTTTTAGCCGTATGCAAAGGGGCAGGCCCTGGATGCGGCTCAAAGTAGCGGCCTCGCTGGACGGGGTAACGGCTTTGAACAACGGGCAAAGCCAATGGATTACAGGCACGCAAGCGCGCACGGATGGCCATGCCTGGCGTGCGCGTGCTTGCGCCATACTGACCGGCGTGGGCACGGTGCTGCAAGACAAACCACTGCTGGACGTGCGCCATGTCGATACATCGCGCCAGCCCATGCTGGTGATCGTGGACAGCGCTTTGCAAACCCCGCCCGATGCGGCTTTGTTTGGCCCGGCGCGCAAAGTGCTGATGTATGCGGCCCAGCCCCATGCCGCGCGAGAAGCAGCGCTGCGGGAGGCGGGGGCAGAGATCGTGTATTTGCCGGGGCCCATGGGCGAAAGCGACGCAGCGCCCAAGGTGGATCTGCAAGCCATGGCGCAAGACCTTGCGCGGCGCGAATGCAATGAAATACATATCGAGGCGGGTCATAAGCTCAACGGCTCACTACTGCGCGCTGGTTTGGTCGATGAGCTGTTGGTGTACCTAGCCCCGATGTGGCTAGGCCAGGGAGCGGGCATGTCCAATTTCGGGCCATTGAACGCCTTGGCCCACGGGCTGGCGCTGGACTTTCAAAGCATGGAGCGCATAGGGCCAGACCTACGTATCCTGGCGCGTGTGCAAGGCAGCGCGGATTTTTAATTTTTATTACCGACAACTATGTTTACAGGCATCATCACCGGCGTAGGCCGCATCACCCGCATCGAAGACTTAGGCGCCAGCCAGGCCCATGGCAAGCGCCTGCATGTGCAATGCCCTGCGGGCTACCTGGACGACGCGGGTCTGGGCGACAGCATTGCCATCAACGGCGCTTGCATGACGGTCACCACTTTGCAGCAAGATGCGCAGGCTCCGGTTTTTACGCTGGATATATCGGCAGAGTCGTTGGATAAAACCGCCGGGCTAGACACGGTGGGCGAAGTCAACCTGGAAAAAGCCCTGCGCGCCAACGACCGCCTGGGCGGCCATTTGGTGTCTGGCCATGTCGATGGCATGGGCGAAGTGCAGCACTTCGCGCCCGTGGGCGAAAGCTGGGAATTGCGCATACTTGCACCCCAGGCATTGGCCAAATACCTGGCCTATAAGGGCTCGATTACCGTTAACGGCGTGAGCCTGACGGTGAACCGCGTCAATGATTCGCAGGCTGGGTGTGATTTCAGCATTAATTTAATTCCCCACACCATCAGTAACACCGCCCTGCACCGCTTGGCACCGGGCGTGCGCGTGAACTTAGAAATCGATGTGATTGCGCGCTATGTCGAGCGCATGCTGAGCCTGGGCACGCAAGCGGGCCGTTAAATCCGGCTGGGGGCTTGGACGCGTTGAAGCCAAGGCTAGAACAAAAAGCCAGTAGAAAAAACCTGCTCCGACATCCAAACCGAGTGGTCAGCCGTGCCCTGGTACACCGGCACACCGCGCAATACGCCGTAGGCAAATTTTTGCGTGGCCTCAAGGTAAATGCTCTTGTAGATACGGTAGCGTAGGCCCACCTCGGCACCGGCAGTCCAGCCATTGACTTGCCACCAGTCGTGGCTGTCAAAGCAACAGATGCGCTCGCCTTTGGGGCCAACTTCATTGTGGTTTGCGAAGATGGTGTTGTCCGCATGCGGCAGCAAGATGCCGGCGCCCAGTCGGCTGATGAGTTGCAATTCGCCCGGCTCCTGCTTGGGGCCATGCAAATGATGGAACCACACCGCATTGACCATGAGGTGGTTAAAACCGTTATGCAGTCCGTAATCGAAAGTCGGTAGCCCTAAGACCATGGGGCTAGAAGCCGGTGCATTGTTGACGGTACCGCTGACGCGCACCGACTGGCCCGCGTCGGTGTTGTATTTGCTGTGGTCGTAGTTGAATTCAATCGCAAAGGTTTTTTCGGGATTGAGGAAATAGCCCACGCGTACGTTTTCTTGCGGCGAGGTGAAGTCCAATTTAAATAGCGAATTGACCGCCTCACCCACAGTGCCCGGAAAATCACTCGCGCTGACTTGGTGCAAGGTGAAGTCATTGCCTTGACTGGGCTGGGATACATGAATGTCCGAAGGCGCGTATTGCTGGCGGCTGTAGCCCCACGAGAAATACCATTTGCCTTCGTCCTTCAGTGCCTTGTCCAAATTGACGGCTGGCTGATCCGCTGCGGTACCCGTGGCGGGTGCTTCGGTGGCCTTTTGCGGAGCTTGCTGGGCCCACACCGGCATGCAAAAGGCGGCGGCCAGTAGGGCTGCGCAAAACAGGCGAAGGCTGGATATTTTTTTCACTGCGTGCTTTCAAGAACAGCACAAATTTTAGCCCTTCGCTTTGCAGGGCTAAACGGCTTGCTAGCCGGCTCAGCGGGGTTTGACTCTGGCTGGGCGTCCCGCGGCCTTGACGCCAGCACGCGGCGGCAAGCCGGTGTGTTGCGTCAGGATGGTGCCGGGGCGGGGCGCGTTGCCCGCCAGATTTTTGCCTGCCGAGGGCGTGGAGTTTTTGCGCCGCGCGCTTTCATAGCTGCCGCCGGTCAGTGGTTGGAAGGTGGGGATTAGATGGTGTTTGCCGTTGCCGACCAAATCGGCGCGGCCCATGGCTTTGAGGGCCTCGCGCAGCAGCGGCCAGTTATTCGGGTCGTGGTAGCGCAAAAAGGCTTTGTGCAAACGGCGGCGCTTTTCGCCACGCACGATGTCCACGCTTTCCTCTTCGCTCTCCACCACGCGGCGTACTTTGCGCAAAGGGTTGCGGCCACTGTGGTACATCGCGGTCGCCGTGGCCATAGGGCTGGGGTAGAAGGTTTGCACCTGGTCAGCGCGAAAACCGTTTTTCTTCAGCCACACGGCCAAGTGCAGCATGTCCTCATCGCTGGTACCCGGATGCGCGGCAATAAAGTAGGGAATCAGGAACTGCTTTTTGCCTACTTCGGCGCTGAACTTATCGAACAGGGCCTTGAACTTGTCGTAGCTGCCGATGCCCGGCTTCATCATTTTGGATAAAGGGCCTTGCTCGGTGTGCTCGGGTGCGATCTTGAGGTAGCCGCCCACATGGTGTTGCACCAACTCTTTGACGTATTCCGGGCTCTTGACGGCCAGGTCGTAGCGCAGACCCGAGCCAATCAGGATTTTCTTAATGCCTTTGAGCGCCCGGCCCCGGCGGTACATCTTTATCAAGGGGCCGTGGTCGGTGGTCAGGTTCTGGCAGATACCTGGGTAGACGCAGCTGGGTTTGCGGCAGGCCGCTTCGATCTCGGGCGACTTGCAGCCTAAGCGGTACATATTGGCGGTGGGGCCACCGAGGTCGGAGATGGTGCCGGTAAAGCCCTTGACCTTGTCGCGAATGTCTTCGATTTCTTTGATGACCGAGTCTTCCGAGCGGCTTTGGATGATGCGGCCTTCATGCTCGGTAATAGAACAAAACGTGCAGCCACCAAAACATCCGCGCATGATGTTGATGCTAAAGCGAATCATTTCCCAGGCGGGGATTTTGGTCGCGCCGTCGTGGCTGCCATTTTCGTCGGCATAAACGGGGTGCGGGCTGCGCGCATAAGGCAGGTCAAACACCATGTCCATTTCGGCAGTCGTCAGGGGTATGGGTGGCGGCGTGATCCACACATCGCGCGCCGTGGCGCCCTCGCCGTGGGCTTGCACCAGGGCGCGGGCATTACCGGGGTTGGTTTCCAAATGCAGCACGCGGTTGGCATGGGCATAGAGCACCGGGTCGCTGCGCACCTGCTCGTAGCTGGGCAGGCGGATGACCGAGCGCTCGCGCGGCGGTACTTTCAATTTGGCTTTGAGCGCCGGGTTGGGCACAAAGACCATGGCTTGCGCTTGCGCGCCCAGCGTGGAGGGCGCATTGCTAGCGGGCGCAGCACGCTTTATCGCACCTTCTTGTTCAGCGGCCTGGGCCACTTGCGCGGCTTCGTCATCGCGGGCGCAAGTGGCGCCGTTTTCGATGGCCAGCTCCGACGTGGTCATATAGGGGTTGTAGTGCGCCTCCACCCGGCCCGGCAAATCCACGCTGGTCGAATCGATTTCTATCCAGTCTTTACCGCTTGGGTCGTCCGGGCGGCGTACAAAGGCGGTGCCACGTACATCGGTAATCGATTGCACCGGCTCGCGTGCGGCCAGGCGGTGCGCGATTTCGACAATCGCGCGCTCGGCATTGCCGTAAAGCAATAAATCGCATTTCGCGTCCACCACAATCGAGCGGCGTACTTTGTCGCTCCAGTAGTCGTAATGCGCGATGCGGCGCAAACTGCCTTCGATGCCACCTAAAACAATGGGCACGTCTTTGAAGGCTTCGCGGCAGCGCTGGCTGTAAACAATGGCCGCGCGGTCCGGGCGCTTGCCACCTATGTCGCCGGGGGTGTAGGCGTCGTCACTGCGGATTTTTCGATCCGCGGTGTAGCGGTTGATCATGGAGTCCATATTGCCGCTGGTCACGCCCCAAAAAAGATTGGGTTTGCCCAGGGCTTTGAAGGGAGCCGCGCTGTTCCAATCGGGCTGGGCGATGATGCCGACGCGAAAGCCCTGGGCCTCCAGCATGCGGCCTATCACTGCCATGCCAAAGCTAGGGTGGTCCACATAAGCATCGCCCGTGACCAGGACAATATCGCAGCTGTCCCAACCCAGCTTGTCCATCTCGGCCCGGCTCATGGGCAACAGGGGCGCAGTACCGAAGCGCGAAGCCCAGTATTTGCGGTAGCTGCCTAGCGGCTTGGCGTCGCGTGCAAAGTGGGATACGTCTAGGGGGGCATTCATCGGCGGATTTTAGCTTTGCACCTAGAATCAAAGTTGGTCCCCGGTGCCGTCACCCCGGGGGATGTCCTTCCATTTCAAAGGTTGTTCCATGAAAAAACTGTTTTTGGGCATTGCTGTCCTGTCTCTGTTGGCCGCTTGCGGTAAAAAAGAAGAAGCTCCCGCCCCGGCTGCCTCCGCACCTGCTGCTGCCGCACCAGCTGAACTGAAAGTGGCGATTGACCCGACCTACGAGCCCTTTACCTTCAAGACCGCCGATGGCCAACCCACCGGTTTTGACGTAGACGTTGCCAACGCCCTGTGCGAGCAGATCAAGCGCAAATGTGTCTTCGTGGAACAAGTCTGGGACAGCATGATCCCCGGCCTGAACGCCAAAAAATACGACGTCATCATCAGCTCTATGTCGATCACCGACGACCGCATGAAGGAAGTCGATTTCACCGACAAGTACTACAACACCCCCAGCCGCATCGTGCTGAAGAAAACCGTGAAGTACACCGACCCAGCTTCTATCAAGGGCAAAAAAATCGGCGTGCTCAAGGGCTCTACCCAAGAAGCCTATGCCATGGGCGAACTCAAGCCCGCGGGTGTGGTGGTCAATTCCTATGAAGCGCAAGACCAGGTGTATCTGGACATTAAATCGGGCCGCTTGGACGGCACGGTGGCTGACTTTATGGAAGTGACCGGCGGATTCCTGAGTAAGCCCGAAGGCGAGAAATACGCCCTGGCCGGCCCCGACCTGAAAGAGCCCAAGTACTTTGGCTATGGCGCCGGTATCGCACTGCGCAAAGGTGAAGACGCACTCAAAGGCGAGCTGAACGCCGCCATCAAAACCATACGAAGCAACGGCAGCTACAAGACTATGAACGACAAATACTTTGCCAAGTTCAATATCGACGTCTACGGCGAGTAAAGCCGCTTAGGGCTTTAAGGCCCTTGGCGCTGGCGCCTTTTTAGGCGACCTGATCAAGCCCAACCGGCACGCCAGAAGCCCTGGCGCGCCGGTTTTTTTTGGCTTTTTTTCCCGCCAGGGCTTAGCACCGAGGCTTTTTCGCGGCACACTGCACGCCGATGAACGCGTACTACTTCAGCATTTTGCAAGGCTCCCTGACGACGGTGGCAGTGGCGCTGGCCTCGCTGCTGCTGGCTGTGCTCTTTGGGCTGCTGGGCGCAGCGGCGCGGCTCTCGGCCAACCGACTGGCCGTGGCGGCGGGCACGGTCTACACCACGGTGATTCGCGGCATACCCGATTTGGTGCTAATGCTGCTGGTGTTTTACGGCGGCACCATGGGCCTCAATTACCTGGTCACGGCCATGGGCAGCAAGGGCTCGGTGGATATCAACCCCTTTGTGGCCGGGGTGCTGACCTTGGGCTTTATTTATGGCGCCTATATGACCGAGACCTTTAGGGGCGCGATTCTGGCCATACCGCGCGGGCAGTCGGAAGCGGCGCTGGCTTTTGGCATGGGCCGCACGCAAACGTTTTTGCGCATCATCGCGCCGCAAATGGTGCGCTACGCCCTGCCCGGCTTTACCAATAACTGGCTGGTGCTGATCAAGTCCACCGCGCTGGTCAGCCTGATCGGTTTGCAGGAAATGACCTACTTGTCCAAACAAGCCAGTGCGGCCACGCGCTCGCCGTTTGCGTTTTTCTTGTTCACGGCGGCCTTGTTTTTGGTGTTTACCAGTGCGTCCTTGTGGGTGCTGCGCAAGGCCAATGACCATTACAGCTTGGGCACGCGACGTGCGCAACTGCATTAAGTCCGCCATGCCGCAAGCCCGCACCTTCCCACGGAGCCCCGCGCCATGAAGTGGGACGTGATTTTTCAGCCGCAAAACCTGGCGCTCTATGGGCAAGGCATCCTGACAACGCTGCACCTGCTGCTGGCTAGCCTGGCCATTGGCGCGGTGCTGGCACTGGTGTTTGCGCTGGCGCTGACCAGCCGCTGGCGGGTGTTGCGCGCGGTGGTGGGCGCTTATACCTATGTGGTGCGCGGCACGCCGCTCTTAATTCAGGTGTACCTGATCTATTACGGCCTGGGCCAGCTGGAGTGGATTCAGGCGCGCTGGGACGACATCTGGCCCTGGACCTATTTCAAGGAGCCGTTTTTTTGCGCGCTGCTGGCCTTTAGCCTGAACACCGCCGGTTACACCGCCGAGATGCTGGCCGGAGCCATCCGCGAGACCAGCGCGGGCGAAATCGAAGCGGCGCAGGCCTACGGCATGGGCTCGGTGGCGATTTTGTGGCGCATCGTGCTGCCGAGCGCCATGCGGCGCACCCTGCCCGCTTACAGCAATGAAGTGGTGATGATGCTGCAAAGCACCAGCCTGGCCAGCGCCGTGCCCAGCATGCTGGACGTGACCTCGGCAGCCAGCCGGGTGTATTCCAAGTTTTACCTGCCGTTTGAAGCCTTTTTGTTTGCCGCCGGTATTTACCTCATTGCCACTTTCGCGTTGGTAGGGATTTTCCGGCTGGCGGAGCGGCATTTTCTGGCGTATCTTGGGCCGCAAAAGACCTAAAGCACTGACGCTATGCAACGCCACGACCACCCGCTTTTATCGCCCAGCCTGGGCGTACACAAAACGCTGACAAGCTTTCATTTCGGCCAGGCGGGCGTGGGCCCTAAGGTGTACATCCAAGCCAGCCTGCACGCCGAAGAGCTGCCGGGCATGCTCGCGGCTTACCACTTGCGTCCGCTGCTAGAGCGTTTGGATGCGGCGGGGCAAATCCAGGGCACCATTGTGCTGGTGCCCATGGCCAACCCGATTGGCGCCGCGCAACGCGTGCAGCACAAACCAGCAGGCCGCTTTGAACTGGACAGCGCCGAAAACTTCAACCGCTATTACCCGGACTTTGCGCAGCATATTGCCGATGAAGTATTGCCCACGCTGGGCAAAGATGCTGCGGCCAATGTGACCCTGGTGCGCAAGGCCATGGGGCGCTATCTGGCGCAGTGGACGCCCAAAACCGAATTGCAAAGCCTGCGCCGCAGCTTGCTGCAACTGTCGTTTGATGCGGACTATGTGCTGGACCTGCATTGCGACTGTGAAGCGGTGATGCACTTTTATTGCGAAGAAGCATGCTGGAGTGCCCTGGAGCCGCTGGCGCATTACCTGCAAAGCCGGGCGATTTTGCTGGCCAAAAACTCGGGCAGCAGCCCGTTTGACGAGTGTCTGTCGGGCGTGTGGTGGCGCCTGGCCGAGATGATCGCGGCGCGTGGCCTGGATGCGCCGCTGCCACAAAGCTGCCACAGCACCACCATAGAGCTGCGTGGCGAGGCCGAGGTGCAGCACGCGCTGGCGGCGCAAGATGCCGCTGCGATTGCCAACTTTTTGCGCCGCCTGGGCGTGCTGCGCGATGCGCCAGCAGCACCCGGGCCCGCCCCGGCCTGCCAGGCTACACCTTTGGCTGGGTCGGAAACTTTGTATGCCACGACGCCCGGCGTGGTGGTGTTTGCGGCCCAGCCGGGCGATACCCTGAAAGTGGGCGACCTGGTGGCCGAAGTGATAGACCCGATTGACAATCGCAGCGCGAGAGTTTGCGCCGGTGTGGATGGCGTGCTCTATGCCCGCATACGTGACCGCTATGTGACAGCAGGTTGCGAATTGGCCAAAATTGCAGGCGCCGTGCCTTTCAAAACCGGCGAATTGCTGGGCGCCTGACCCACACCAAAAACGCCGTCTCCCACTTCATTCCCACCCCCTATGAACGCCGTTACCCGCAAACTGCAAATCGAAGATATTCATAAGCGCTTTGGCAGCAACGAGGTGCTGCGCGGCGTGTCGCTGTCGGCGGATGCGGGCGATGTGATTGCCATCATCGGCAGCTCGGGCTCGGGCAAAAGCACGCTGCTGCGCTGCATCAATATGCTGGAGCGGCCCAACGCCGGGCGCATTACCGTGGCGGGCGAAGCGCTGGCGCTGGTGCCGGACAAAAGCGGCGAACTCATGGCGCAAGACCCCAAGCAGCTGCAGCGCCTGCGCACCAAGCTGGCGATGGTGTTTCAGCATTTCAATTTGTGGGCGCATATGACGGTGCTGCAAAACATCATCGAAGCGCCGGTGCACGTGCTGGGCATCAGCCGCGCCCAAGCGGTGGAGACGGCGCGCAAGTATTTGCAGCGCGTGGACCTGCAAGGCATGGAAGACCGCTACCCGTCGCACCTGAGCGGCGGCCAGCAGCAGCGGGTGGCGATTGCGCGGGCGCTGGCGGTGGAGCCCGAAGTGATGCTGTTTGACGAGCCCACCAGCGCCCTGGACCCAGAACTGGTGACCGAAGTGCTGCGCGTGATGCAAACCCTGGCCCAGGAGGGCCGCACCATGGTGGTGGTGACCCATGAAATGGGCTTTGCCCGCGAAGTGGCGAACCAACTGATCTTTTTGCATAAAGGGCAAATCGAGGAGCAAGGCCTGCCGCGCGAGGTATTGGCAAACCCGAAAAGCGAGCGGCTTGCGCAGTTTTTGTCGGGTAGTTTGAAATAAGTGCCCTGGCCACCCCCAGCGGCCACGCGGCGGGCGCTAAATGAACCTTGCTATACTCCGCGGCTTACAAGAACGCGGTCTCGGCGGCTACATTGTTAGTATGCACAGGGCGTTGCTTGTTGATAACCG